>NZ_FMXH01000008.1:318613-345767 GCF_900103575.1 Pseudomonas sp. NFACC51
TGACCACGCCCGTGCTGGCGTTGTAGCCGGTGATGGTCAGCGTGTTGCCCAACGCAGTGGTAATCGATTGTGGGAAACCCGCCGCCACGCCGCCGGTGACGACGTTGATTCCACCCACACTCAAGGTCTGCACACCGTCCAGCGCGGTCACGGTAAAGGTGCCGCTTTGAGTCAGCGCCGATGCATCCGGACTGCTACCGTCGCTGAGATTTTTTTCCTGCAGCGATAGCTCACCACCCTCGGCATCAAGGCCCACCAACACCACAGGGTCGTCGTTGTTGTGCACTTGCAGCACCAGGTTCGCGGTGCTGGTGTCGCCATCGGCGTCGGTCAGCGTGTAAGTGAACGTCTCAGTGCCGCTGCCCCCGCCGTGCAACGCGACGAATTGCGGGTCGCTGGTGTTCAGGGTGTAGGTGTACGTGCCGTTGGGGTTGAGCACCAGGGTGCCGTAGGTGCCGGTAAAAGTGCCGGGCGTGATGGGGCCGGACGCCACATGGTCCGCACCTTGGGTGTCGTTGGGCAATACGTTGCCGGTGAGGGTCACCAGGGTTTCCGACGCCGTGTTGGCGTGGCTGTCGTCGATCGCCTGGGGTACGTCATCGGTGATGTTGACGTCCAGGGTGCCGGTGGCCGTGTCGCCGTCGGTGTCGACGGCCACTACCGGGAACTGCTCGGTAATGTTGTTGGCACCACCGCCGGCAGGATGGGTTTCATTGTCCGTCAGGGTGTAGGTGTAACTGACCACTCCTGTGGCCGGGTCATAGCCAGTGATAGTCAACGTGTTGCCCAGCGCCGACGTGATGGTTTGCGGGAAGCCCGTGGGCACGCCGCCTGTGATCACGTTGATGCCGCCGATGCTCAGGCTGCTCAGCCCGTCAGGCGCGGAAACCGTGAAGGTGCCGCTTTGCACCAACGCCCCCGGATTGCTGGCCGAACCATCGGCCAGATTGGCCTCGTTGGTGGTCAGTTCGCCGCCCTCGACATTGACCCCGTCGAGGGTCACCGGGTTATCCGGTGTCACCGGCGGCACGGTTGCATCGTCGCCCGTGTTGTCCGGATCACCGGCCAGGCGCAGTTGTGGAAACTCGGGAATCCCGTTGAACCCGGCCGTCGGAAAACCGATCTGCGGATCGACCTCCCCGCCAACTTCTTCCAGCAGCACAAAACTGTGCCCACCGCCCACGCCCCCCGGGTTGCCACCCTCGGGGCCGGCGGCCGTGGCTTCACCGGTCTGGGTCGGGTCGGCACCGGCGGCGATGGCTTGCTGCAGCTTTTGCACATCGGTCAGTTGCGCGTTACTCGGTGTCGCCGCGTCAGGCGTGTCGACATGCGGCGCATGGTTGGCGAGCAACTGCGGAGTCAGGGTCAGGTTGCTTTCGCGGCCCAGGGTCAACGTCTGGCCGTTCTGCATACGAACAGCCACCGCCCCTTCGGCACCGGTGACCAGGTGTTCGCCGGCATAAAGCCGATCGCCTTCGACCAGAGGCCGCCGCAGGCCACCGGCCGCTTCTGCGAATACTTGCCCGACTATTTTGCTGACGATTCCGATGAGCGCTGCCATGTGCATTTCCTCCGTTGCCGACCGCAATCGGCACGTGTCTGGGTGAAGAATCCGTCCTCAGGTTTGGCAATCCAGAAAGCTGGAAAATCTGCCAGCTTTCGTGAAAGCAGAAGGTGCTGGCAATTCGCCAAAACGACAAAAAACCGTCACCAAAAACCACTTCACAGATCGCTCTTTCGACACTTCTTCACATCGTTTAAAAATTTGCATGGAACTTTTATTGACGCCTAAAAGCCGTCGCAACCCGCAAACTAAAAGGCTTTCGCTCTGAACAATGTGCCGGTTTTTTTCAAGCTCATAAGTTTTTTTCGGAATAAGTCTTATGAGAAATTCTTCTTAGGTTTTGCTCAGGATGTTCTTAGCTGTGTTGTTACAAGGTTGAAACGGTTTTGATCTTTAATACGTCAATATTTTGGCGACAAGCGAAGCACTACAGACCTCAGGAGATGCACCCCATGCGCGTTCTAACCCCCCTCTGCAGCGCGGTTTTACTGGCCATGGCCTGCTCTTCTCAGGCGCAGGCAATGTCCTTGACCGAGGCGATCCAGAGCACCATTGCCACTCACCCAGAGCTGGCACAACGGGTGGACAGCCGTCTGTCGGCCAATGAAGACGTCAAGGTCGCCCGAGGGGGCTTTTTCCCATCGGTGGATTTGAATGCCGGTTACGGTCGTGGCTATAGCGACAACACCAACACCCGGGCCTTGGGCAACCACCACACCAACATCCTCACCTATACCCAATCGGAGCTGCGCCTGCGGCAGATGATCTTCGACGGGTTCAACACTGCCAATGAAGTGGACCGCACCCAGGGCGTGGTCAACTCCCGAGCCTATTACGCCCAGGGCACCGCCCAGGATCTGGCGCTACGCACCATCGAGGTCTACCTGGAAGTGCTCAAGCGCCGCGAGCTGGTGACCCTGGCCAAGAACAACCTGCAGGCGCACCTGCGGGTCAACGACCAGATCGGCCTGCGCACCGAGCGTGGGGTGGGCAGTACGGCCGACTCCGACCAGTCCAATGCCCGTCGGGCCCTGGCGGAAAACAACTACGACACCGCCCAGGTCGACTTGGCCGACGCCGAGGCCAACTTCTACAGCGTGGTCGGACGCATGCCCGATGAGCTGGAGACACCGCCCTCGACCAAAGGCGAAATCCCCGCCGACCTGCGCGAAGCCCAGCAAAGCATGGTGGATAACAACCCCTACCTGAAATCGGCCCAGGCCGACATACAGTCCGCCGAAAGCCAGTACGAAGTGGCGAAGTCGCCGTTCTATCCACGCTTCGACGCCGAGGCGGCGGTGGGCGCCAACAACAACCTCGGCGGCGAAGAAGGCCACGACAACAACTGGCGGGTCGGCGTGGTGATGAACTACAACCTGTTCCGCGGTGGCAGCGACAAGGCGCGGCTGGCGTCCAACGCCCACCAGATCAACCAGGCCATGGACATCCGCAACAACGCCTTGCGCCAGCTCAACGAAGACACGCGCCTGGCCTGGAACGCGATGCTCAACGCCCGCAAACAGACCCCCACCGCCCGCGAGTACGCCGACACCACCGCCCGTGTGCGCGCCGCATACCAGGATCAGTTCGGTCTCGGCCAGCGCACCCTGCTCGACCTGCTCGACAGCGAAAACGAGCTGTACAACGCCAACCGTCGCTACACCGAGGTGCGTTACACCGAGGAGTACTCGATGTACCGGGTGCTGGCGAACATGGGCCTGCTGTTGCACAAACAACGGATCGTGCTGCCGGCCGATACGGTCGCGCAGACCGAAGTCAAGAACCAGGCTCGGCTGCCGGAACTGAAGTAGCCCCCTCCAAAAAAAAATGGGAGCGAACACTGTGACCAGCATGGAACCCACAACCCCTGGCGTCGATCCGCGCCTGAACTTCGATGATCCCTTGCTGGACGGCCTGTTGATCCTCTGCAAACTCCATGGCGCGACGGTCAGCCGCGCCAGCCTCAGCGCCGGGCTCCCTATGGCGCACCAACGCTTGAGCCTGGACCTGCTGCCCCGCGCAGCGGCCCGGGCAAGCTTGCAGGCGCGGCTGTTGCGTCGTGAGCTGGCGGACATCTCCCCCCTGAACCTGCCGGTGATGCTGATCCTGGCGGGGGGCCGCTGTGCGGTCTTGCGGCGCTGGGGCGAGGATGGCAAGGCGCTGATTCTGCCCAGCGAAGCCGACGGCGGCGAACAGTGGGTCAGCCGCGAGGAACTGACCACCGATTACATCGGCCAGGCGCTATTCGCCCGGCCGCGCCATGAACTCGAAGACCTGCGCTCGCCCCTGGTACCCCGGGTCGAGGCGTGGTTTCGCGACACCTTGAAACTGTCGCGCTGGCTGTACAGCGACGCGATCCTGGCGAGTTTCCTGATCAACCTGCTAGGCCTGATGGTGCCGCTGTTCGTCATGCAGACCTACGACCGCGTGGTGCCGAACCAGGCCACGTCGACCTTGTGGGTGCTGGCCGTGGGGCTGTTGATCGGCACCGGTTTCGAACTGGTGTTGCGGGTGGTGCGTGCCCATCTGCTGGACACCGCCGGCAAGAAAACCGACGTGATTCTCTCCGCCACCCTGTTCGAGCGCATCACCGGCATGGCGATGAAGGCCAAGCCCGTGACCATCGGCGGCTTCGCCCAGAGCATCCACGACTTCCAGGGCCTGCGCGAATTCCTCACGGCGGTGACCCTCACCAGCCTGATCGACCTGCCCTTCGCCCTGCTGATGCTGGTGGTGATCGGCCTGTTGGGCGGCTGGCTGGTGGTGATTCCAGTGGTGGCGTTTCCAATCACCATTGTCTTCGCGATGATCATCCAGGTGCGCCTGCGCGACACCGTGCAAAAAAGCCTGGCCCTCGGCGCCCAGCGCCAGGCTCTGCTGATCGAAACCCTCGGCGGCCTGGAAACCCTCAAGGCCTGCAGCGCCGAGAGCGAGCGCCAGCATCAGTGGGAAAGCACCCACGGAGCCCTCACCCGCCTGGACAGCCACGCGCGCAACCTCTCGGCTCTGGCGACCAACGGCACGTTGTTCCTGCAACAACTGGCCGGCATGGCGACCATCGTCGCCGGGGTCTACAGCATCATCGCCGGCAACCTCAGCGTCGGCGCGCTGGTGGCGACCTATATGCTCGGCAGCCGGGTGCTCGCCCCGCTCGGGCAGATCGCCGGGCTGATCACCCGTTACCAGCAAGCCCAGCTCACCATGCGCAGCACCGATGCCATGATGGCGCTGCCCCAGGAACGCGATGCCAAACAACGGCCGCTGGATCGCACCCAGTTGCAGGGCGCGCTGGACGTCAGCGGCGTGACCTTCCACTACAACGGCCAGAGCACCCCAGCACTGGCGAACATCAGCTTCAGCCTCAAGCCCGGCGAACGGGTCGGGATCATCGGTCGCAGTGGCTCGGGCAAGAGCACCCTGGCGCGCCTGGTGATGGGTTTCTATGCGCCGGAGGAAGGCCAGTTGCTGCTCGACGGCCTGGACCTGCGGCAACTGGACGTCGCCGACCTGCGCC
This sequence comes from Pseudomonas sp. NFACC51, assembly GCF_900103575.1. Lineage (NCBI taxonomy): Bacteria > Pseudomonadati > Pseudomonadota > Gammaproteobacteria > Pseudomonadales > Pseudomonadaceae > Pseudomonas > Pseudomonas sp. NFACC51. The sequence continues at coordinate 323,692 of NZ_FMXH01000008.1, forward strand.
AACAGATCGGCTACGTTGCCCATGACCTGCCGCTGCTGGCCGGTAGCCTGCGGGACAATCTCACCTTGGGCGCCCGTTACATCAGCGACGCGCGCATGTTGGAAGTGGCGGAACTGACCGGTGTCACCGAACTGGCGCGCCAACATCCCCAAGGTTTCGACCGCCCGGTGGGCGAGCGCGGGCAGTTGCTTTCCGGTGGTCAGCGCCAAGCCGTGCTGCTGGCCCGGGCCTTGCTGCTCGACCCGCCGATCCTGCTGCTGGACGAACCCACCAGCGCCATGGACAACAGCAGCGAAGACGTCCTGCGGCAAAAACTCCACACCCATGTACAGGGCAAGACCGTGCTGCTGGTCACCCACCGCACCTCGATGCTGAGCCTGGTGGACCGCTTGGTGGTGTTGGACAACGGACGGATCGTGGCGGATGGACCGAAGGAAGCAGTCATCGATGCGTTGCGCAAGGGACGGGTGGGAACGGCGGCGGTTTAACAGCCCCCACAACACCTGTGGCGAGGGAGCTTGCTCCCGCTGGGCTGCGAAGCAGCCCCAAAGCCATTCACCCGATTGTGTCAGACGGACCGCCTCGACAGGTTTTACGACGGCTTCGCCGCCGAGCGGGAGCAAGCTCCCTCGCCACAAAAAGCAGCGCCCAGCTCTCTTCTAAAAGCAGCACCCGCTCTTTTCTAAAAAGCAGCGACCGGCTCCACTTCACTTAACCGACGGGTACCGCTCCATGTCAGCCCAAACACCGGATTCAACCGCTCGAAGCTACTTCGGCAGTTTCAGCAAAAGCGCCGAAAGCGAGTTCATGCCGGAAACCGCCGGCGCCACGCTGCAGGATTCGCCCCGGCGCTCGCGGGTCACCGTGTGGCTGGCCGCCGGGTTGATCGTCACCGGGTTGGTCTGGGCGAAGTTGGCGGTGTTGCAGGAAGTCACCACCGGTGAAGGCAAGGCGATTCCGTCGAGCAAGATCCAGGTGATCCAGAACCTGGAGGGCGGCATCGTCACCGAGATTTTCGTCCGTGAAGGCCAGATGGTGAACAAGGGCGACACCCTGCTGCGCCTGGATGACACCCGATATCAGTCGAACAAGGGCGAGAGCGAAGCCGACCGCTATGCCTTGACCGCCCAGGTCGAGCGTCTGTCGGCCGAGGCCGAGGGCCGGCCGTTCAATCTTTCAGCCGAGGTGATCGCCAAGGCCCCGCAAGTGGCCGAGGACGAGCGCTCACTGTACGAACAACGCCAGCGGCGCCTGGCCAGTGAACAACGGACCCTGACCGAACAGCTGCGGCAGAAGACCCAGGAGCTGGCGGAGTTTCGCTCCAAGCAAGGCCAGTTCAGCTCGGCCCTGGCCTTGCTGCAAGAAGAAATGAACATGTCCGCCCCGCTGGTGCGCACCGGGGCGGTATCACCGGTGGAGATCCTGCGGCTCAAACGCAGCGCGGTGGAAATCCGCGGCTCGCTCAACGCCACCACCCTGGCCATTCCCCGAGCCGAATCGGCGATCAACGAGATCAAGAGCAAGATCGACGAATCGGAACAGACCTTTCGCTCCGAAGCAGCCAAGGACCTCAACGAGAAACGCACCGAACTGTCGAAAATCACCGCATCGAGCATCGCCATCGACGACCGCGTGACACGCACTACGGTGGTCTCGCCCGTGCATGGGGTGATCAAGCAACTGAAGGTCAACACCATCGGCGGCGTCGTGCAGCCAGGCAACGACATGGTGGAAATCGTGCCCCTGGAAGACAACCTGCTGATCGAAGCCAAGGTCCGCCCCCAGGACGTGGCGTTCCTGCACCCGGGCCAGAAAGCCATGGTCAAGTTCAGCGCCTACGACTACACCATCTACGGCGGGCTGAGCGCCAAGCTCGAACTGATCGGCGCCGACACCATCACCGACGACAAGGGCAACAGCTTCTACCTGATCCAGGTGCGCACCGACAAAAACCATTTGGGCGGGGATGCCAAACCCTTGCTGATCATTCCGGGAATGGTGGCGACAGTGGATATCATTACCGGCGAGAAAAGTGTCCTGGATTACCTGCTCAAGCCGGTGTTGAAAGCGCGGACCGAGGCGATGCGCGAGCGCTGATCTGGATTTGACTCGCCTGTTTGGTCCGGGGACATGGTTAACCCCTGTGGCGAGGGAGCTTGCTCCCGCTGGGCTGCGAAGCATCCCCAAGACCATTCACCTCGCTGTATCAGACAGACCGCGCCAGTAGGTTTTACGACGGCTGCGCCGCCGAGCGGGAGCAAGCTCCCTCGCCACAGGGGCCTCTAAACCTCTCCATGGTTCTTCTGGTAAGTCTCCTCCCCCATCGCCGCAATCTGCCCCTCGATCAGCGCTTCGAACGGCCTCAACAACGCCTCGAAACTCGCCGGCGCCTCCAGCGTCTGCAACGCCTGGACAATCGCCTCCACCGTCGACAACGCCCCCGGCCCGGGCGCCTTGCGCAAGCGATAACGGGACACCCCACCTTCGGCCAGGGTCACCCTCGGCAGCGCCGCCAACAAGGGATTGAGGTGCAGCAACTTGCGCGCCTTGCGCCAGGTGCCATCGGGAACGACCAACAGCAGCGGCTCATCGGACAGGACATAGGCTTGCAACGGCTGCGCCTCGTCGCTGGGAAACAGCAAGCGCGCCTGATACCCCGGTTGATTGAGCAACCGGGGCAAATCCTCGAACACCTCACCCACGATCAACTCGGCATTATTGAGTCCCAATGCCGCCAGCCGGGCGGTATTCAAAGCATGGTTCACTTCACTGGGATGCTGCAACAGCAAGACGCGGGTGCGGCTGTCGAGGCTGGGGATCAGCGAGCACAGGCAATGGCTTTGCGGCCTGTGGCAACGCGGACAATGGATTCTGGACATGGTCAGGCCTGATTCAGTTGAGCTTTGAGCAAATCGCGGAAGGTCTGGATCAGCGGCTCGCGGCTACGACCACGGCGTACGATCATCGAAAACGGCGCCTGATAACCAAAGGTCGCCGGCAGCAGCACGCGCAAGTCGCCCTTGTCGACCCAGGCCTGGGCGTAGTGCTCGGGCAGGTAACCGACGTAGGCGCCGGACAGCACCAGGATCAACTGCGCCTCCATGCTCTCCACCGTCGCCGCGCTGTGCTTGAAGCCGTGGCGCGCCAGTTCGGCCTGGCTCCAGTAACCGCGCCCGACCATGCGCTGTTGGGTGATGACCTGCTCGGGAATGCGCCGCTCGTTGAACAACGGGTGGCGGTTGCTGCAGTACAACCAGTGCTGCTCACGGTACAGCGGCATGTAGACCAGCCCGCTCATGCGCGTGGAAAACGCACCGATGGCCAGGTCCAGGCGATTATCCTGCACGCCCAGTTGCAACTCATAAGGGCTCATGACCGACAGGTGCAAATGCACCGCCGGATGCTCCTGGCTGTAGGCGCCAATGGCTTCGGCAAACGGCAGGGCCTTGTCGCTGACAGTGGAATCGATCACCCCCAGGTTCAAGGTGCCGCGCAGTTCCCCTTTAAGCGCGGCAGCGTACTGCTCGAACCCTTCGAGCTCGCCCAGCAGGCGCAAGGTTTCCTGATGGAACAGCTCGCCCTTGCTGGTCAGACTGAAGCCACCCCGGCCGCGATGACACAACACCAGGCCCAAGGCCGATTCCAGTTGGCTCATGTAGGTGCTGATGGCCGACGTGGACAGGTTGAGTTCGTGCTGGGCATTGGCGAACCCTTGGTGCCGAACCACGCTGACAAAAATGCGCAGCAGTTTCAGGTCGGGTAGAGCGTTGGCCATCAGATACTCCTGAACTCACGGGACATAGAACTTGCAGAGCTTTTGTGGCGAGGGAGCTTGCTCCCGCTCGGCGGCGCAGCCGTCGTAAACCTATCGCTGCAATCTGCCTGAGGCACCGAGGTGATTGGTTTTGGGGCGGCTTCGCCGCCCAGCGGGAGCAAACTCCCTCGCCACAGGGGCACCATGTCCCCCAGACCACACGGGATACTGCACGGATTGGGAGTCTATCGCCCCGCCCGCCATTAGTTTAGAAAAATCTGAACTAAGTATTTGCCCCCAGCGATTCTTCACGGCAACGGCTTTTCGCAGAATCGGCCCCTGATAAGTAAAACAACGATGAGGCCCTACCCGTGGACAAGATTCTTCACCAACCACTGGGCGGCAACGAAATGCCGCGCTTCGGCGGCATCGCCACCATGATGCGACTCCCCCATTTGCAAACCGCTGCCGGCCTGGACGCTGCGTTCGTCGGCGTGCCGCTGGACATCGGCACCTCCCTGCGCGCCGGCACTCGTTTCGGGCCGCGGGAGATCCGCGCCGAATCCGTGATGATCCGCCCCTACAACATGGCCACTGGCGCCGCGCCGTTCGACTCGCTGTCGGTGGCCGACATCGGCGACGTGCCGATCAACACCTTCAACCTGCTGGACGCGGTGCGGATCATCGAGGAGTCTTACCACAAGATCCTCGAACACAACGTCATCCCCCTGACCCTGGGCGGCGACCACACCATCACCCTGCCGATCCTGCGGGCGATCCACAAGAAACACGGCAAGGTCGGCCTGGTGCACATCGACGCCCACGCCGATGTGAACGACCACATGTTCGGCGAGAAGATCGCCCACGGCACCACCTTCCGCCGCGCCGTCGAAGAAGGCTTACTCGATTGCGACCGCGTGGTGCAGATCGGCCTGCGGGCCCAGGGCTACACCGCCGATGATTTCAACTGGAGCCGTAACCAGGGTTTCCGTGTGGTCCAGGCCGAAGAGTGCTGGCACAAATCCCTGGCACCGCTGATGGCTGAAGTGCGTGAGAAAGTCGGTGGCGGCCCGGTGTACCTGAGCTTCGACATCGACGGTATCGACCCAGCCTGGGCGCCTGGCACCGGCACCCCGGAAATCGGCGGGCTGACCACCATCCAGGCGATCGAAATCGTGCGCGGCTGCCAGGGCCTCGACCTGGTGGGTTGCGATCTGGTAGAAGTCTCGCCGCCGTACGACACCACCGGCAACACCTCGCTGCTGGGCGCCAACTTGCTGTACGAGATGCTCTGCGTACTGCCTGGCGTGGTTCATCGCTGAGGTGCGGTCATGAACGATCGAGATCAGGTTCTCAAGGCCGCCGCCGAATTGGTGTCGGCCTTCGCCCGCAATGACCGCGACGCCTACTTTGGCGCGTTCACAGGCGATGCGAGTTTCGTGTTCTACACCCTCGAACAGCCCCTGCTGTCACGCGATGCCTACCAGGCGTTGTGGGATCGCTGGCGCTCCGAGGATGGCTTCGAGGTGCTCACGTGCACCTCAAGCAACGCCTTCGTCAGCCTGCAAGGGGACGTGGCGATTTTCATCCATGACGTGGCCACCGAGCTGCGCATGCAAGGGGAGCGACACTTTAGCCAGGAGCGCGAAACCATCCTGTTCCGCAAACAGGAAGGCCGCGCACAAGAACAACAGGGCCTATGGCTGGCCTGCCATGAACATTTGTCCGCCATGCCGGAAGGGCTGCCACCCCCTTAGCCAAACAGGCGACGCTCACACACGATGAGCGCGCCTTGATGATCGGAGCAGATCATGAATAACAATAACGATAAAAGCCTTACGCAAATTGAAACCAACGGGGTCGAACAGATCCCGGACCACCAACGAACCGCCGGCCCGGGGGACTTGTTTCGCCTGATCTTCGGTGGCGCCAATACCTTTGCCACCGCCGTGCTCGGCAGTTTCCCGGTGCTGTTCGGCCTGTCATTCCAGGCCGGTGTCTGGGCGATTGTGCTAGGGGTGTTGGTGGGGTCGATCATCCTCGCTCCCATGGGCCTGTTCGGCCCGCTCAACGGCACCAACAACGCGGTTTCTTCCGGTGCGCACTTCGGCGTGCACGGGCGGATCGTCGGCTCGTTCCTCTCGTTGCTGACCGCCATCGCGTTCTTCTCGCTGTCGGTGTGGAGTTCGGGGGACGCGTTGATCGGCGGCGCCAAGCGGCTGATCGGCGTGCCGGAAACCGACCTGAGCCTGGGCCTGGCCTACGGCCTGTTTGCCCTGCTGGTGTTGACGGTGTGCATCTACGGCTTCCGCTTCATGCTGTGGGTCAACCGCATCGCCGTATGGGCCGCCAGCCTGCTGTTTTTGCTGGGTATCCTGGCTTTCGCACCGACCTTCGACAGCCAGTTCGCCGGCACCGTCAGCCTCGGCCAGCCGGGCTTCTGGGCGGCGTTTATCGGCGCGGCGCTGGTGGCCATGAGCAACCCGATTTCCTTCGGTGCGTTCCTGGGTGACTGGTCGCGCTACATCCCCCGCAACACGCCCAAGCGCCGCATCATGCTGGCCGTGATCGCTGCGCAGCTGGCGACGTTGATCCCGTTCCTGTTCGGCCTCGCCACCGCCACCATCGTGGCGATCAAGGCGCCGGACTACATCGCGGCCAACAACTACGTGGGCGGCCTGCTGGCGGTTTCGCCGAGCTGGTTCTTCCTGCCGGTGTGCCTGATCGCGGTGATCGGCGGCATGTCCACCGGCACCACGTCGCTGTATGGCACCGGGCTGGACATGTCCAGCGTGTTTCCACGAGTGCTGTCGCGGGTCAAGGCGACGCTGCTGATCGGCGTGCTGTCGATTGCGTTCATCTTCATCGGGCGCTTCGCGGCGAACCTGGTGCAGAGCGTCTCGACCTTCGCCGTGCTGATCATCACCTGCACCACACCGTGGATGGTGATCATGATCATCGGCCTGTTGGTGCGCCGCGGCTTCTACTGCCCGGACGACCTGCAAGTGTTCACCCGCGGCGAAACCGGCGGGCGCTACTGGTTCAGCCATGGCTGGAACTGGCGCGGCCTCGGGGCGTGGATTCCCAGCGCATTGGTGGGGTTGTGCTTCGTCAACCTGCCAGGGCAGTTCGTCGGGCCGCTGGGGGAATTGGCCGGCGGGATCGACATCAGCCTGCCGGTGACCCTGGGGTTGGCCTCGGTGGTGTACTTGGTGCTGCTTGGGTTATTCCCGGAACCGGCGGCGGTGTACGGGCCGGATGATCCGCGGAGCAAAGGCTCTTCGGTGTCAATCGATAGCCCCTCCCTCAGGCAGACCGTCTGACCCGAGCCAACAAACCCCCTGTGGCGAGGGAGCTTGCTCCCGCTCGACTGCGCAGCAGTCGCTATCAAGGGCTGCTTCGCAGCCCAGCGGGAGCAAGCTCCCTCGCCACACAAGCACGTTCGCACTGAGGGCGCGGTGCCAGGGAGGGCATCACCCCGACTTCCTATAAAAAAGACAATCGGAGACACGCCATCATGGCTTTGGACTTAATCGTCGTTCTTCTCTACGCCACTGGCATGATCGCCCTCGGCTGGTACGGCATGCGCCGCGCTAAAACCCGTGACGACTACCTGGTCGCCGGGCGCAATCTCGGCCCGGGCTTCTACCTGGGCACCATGGCTGCCACCGTCCTGGGCGGCGCGTCCACCATTGGCACCGTGCGCCTGGGCTACGTCTACGGTATTTCCGGATTTTGGCTGTGCGGCGCCATCGGCCTGGGCATCGTCGGCCTGAGCCTGTTCCTCGCCAAGCCGTTGCTCAAGCTCAAGATCTACACCGTGACCCAGGTGCTGGAGCGCCGCTACAACCCGGCCGCGCGCCAGGCCAGTGCGCTGATCATGCTGGTTTACGCACTGATGATCGGCGCCACCTCGACCATCGCCATCGGCACCGTGATGCAGGTGCTGTTCGGCTTGCCGTTCTGGGTGTCGATCCTGGTGGGCGGTGGCGTGGTGGTGCTGTACTCCACCATCGGCGGCATGTGGTCGCTGACCCTCACCGACATCGTGCAATTCCTGATCATGACCGTTGGCCTGGTGTTCCTGCTGATGCCGATGTCCATCGTCGATGCCGGTGGCTGGGATGCGATGGTGGCGGCATTGCCGGCCAGTTACTTCGATTTCACCGCGATTGGCGGGGACACCATCCTCACCTACTTCCTGATCTACTTCTTCGGCATCTTCATCGGCCAGGACATCTGGCAGCGGGTATTCACCGCTCGCAGTGAAGGCGTGGCCAAAGTGGCCGGCACCGCCGCCGGCCTGTACTGCGTGCTGTACGGCCTGGCCGGTGCGTTGATCGGCATGGCGGCCAAGGTATTGCTGCCGGACCTGGAAAACGTCAACAACGCCTTCGCCAGCATCGTCCAGACCAGCCTGCCCAACGGCATTCGCGGCCTGGTGATCGCCGCGGCCCTGGCAGCCTTGATGTCCACCGCCGCAGCGGGCCTGCTCGCGGCGTCCACCACGGTGGTCCAGGACTTGCTGCCCCGTCTGCGCCAGGGCCGTGAAAGCGGCAGTGGCGACGTTCACGAGAACCGCATCGCGACCCTGCTGATGGGCGCGGTAGTCCTGGTGATCGCCCTAGTGGTCAGCGACGTCATCAGCGCCCTGACCCTGGCCTACAACCTGCTGGTGGGCGGCATGCTGATCCCGCTGATCGGCGCCATCTACTGGAAACGCGCCACCACCGCCGGCGCGATCACCAGCATGTCGCTGGGCTTCCTGACCGCGCTGTTCTTCATGCTCAAGGATGGCCTGGACGCCAACACGCCGATCTACTACAGCCTGAGCGTGGCGCTGGTGAGTTTTGTGCTGGTGAGCTTGTTGTCGCCACGGCCGAGTGCGGTGGCCAAGGCGATCTAACCGGTACGACGCAGTACCCGTGGCGAGGGAGCTTGCTCCCGCTGGTGCGCGAAGCGCGCCCAAAGCCAGGCGCCTCGGTGTGTCAGAAAGGGCTCAGGAGCTGATGGGGTCCGCTTCGCAGCCCAGCGGGAGCAAGCTCCCTCGCCACAGATTGCATACAAAATAAAAGATCGCAGTCCTCGGCCGTCTCGTTTGAAACGGTCGAAGACTGCGATCTCTCCAAATTCTGCGGTGTAGTTACCGGCGGCGCGGTTGGCGGCGGCGTTGCTCGTCATCGGTGCGGATCGGTATCGGTTGCATCGGTGGCTCGATCAGGCCAAGCGCGACACCCAGGTCATGAAGCCAATTCTGGATTTTCTCTTTCATCGTGGTGCCCCCTCAGGGTGGTACGAGCGGCAAATTACTGTGGCCCCTTCGCACTGATAATAGTCCGATGTTCTACGCAATGCTCGTCTCAGTTTGCAATGATCTGTTACTGAATTGATCCAAATCCACCTCCCGGAGTTCAAGCCGATTGCGCCGTCGTCATGGGCGTTCGCGGCCAGGCCTGTTGTTGCAATTCAATCCAAGCGTTGAGGTTGGCCCCGACCATGCCTTTGCGCCACATCAGCCAAGTGGTGGCACTGGCGAACGGCTCGGCCAGTGAATGCACCGATACCCGCTCGCGGCCCGGCAGGCTGGCCAGCATCGACTCGGACATCAACGCCACCCCGGACCCGGCGATCACACACGCCAGCATCCCCTGGTAAGACTCGATTTCCATCGCCCGGCCCATGGTCGCGTGATCATGGGCAAACCAGGCCTCTAATCGCATCCGGTACGAACAACCACGCCGGAACGTGAACACCGCGCGGCCCTGCACATCCAGGGCACTGCGAACCGGCGGATGATCGGCCTCGGTAATCAGCACCAACCGCTCGTCGCACAACGGCACGCCATCCAACCCCGCGAGCTCCAGCGGGCCGTCCACCAGCGCCGCGTCGAGCCGGTTGGTGAGCAGGCCTTCAAGCAGCTCGCCACTGGGCCCCGATTGCACTTGCAGGTTCACCGCCGGATACGCCCGGTGATAAGCCGCCAGCAGGTCCGGCAAATGCGTCGCCGCCGTGCTGTACATCGTGCCCAGCAGGAAGTCCCCGGCCGGCTGCCCACCCTGCACGGCGGCATGGGCCTCGTCGTGCAAGGCGAACAGCTTGGCCGCGTAGTCCAGCAGGACTTTTCCTGCCGGCGACAACTGCAAACGCTGACGCTCCCGCAGGAAAAGGTCCACGCCCAGTTGCTCTTCAAGCTGCTTGAGCCGGGTCGACAGGTTCGACGGCACCCGGTGCAGGCGCTCGGCGGCCCGGGTGATGGAACCTTCCTCGGCCACGGCCTGGAAAATCCGCAGTTGGCTGAACTCCATGACCTTCTCCAAAAAAGAACAAGTTACTCACTATTATTCATTTTTAATGAAAGTCAATCAGTCCTAGCCTGACGGTCATTCGCCCCGACACCGGAGAACGACCATGTCACCTCTTATTCGCCTGCTCGGCAGTTTCATCGCGCTGATGATGGCCATGGGCATTGGCCGCTTCGCCTTGACGCCCCAGTTACCTCATTTGATCGGCGAAGGTCAGGTCGACTTGACCGCCGCCGGTCTGATTGCCGCCGCCAACTACCTGGGGTATTTCCTTGGCGCGCTGGACGCCATGTTCGCCCGTCGTCCGGAACAGGTGCGGCGGCGGTTGCTCGGCGGCCTGTGGCTGTGCGTGCTGCTGACCCTGGCGTCGTTCTGGGCCTGGGGCTTCTGGCCGCACCTGGCGTTGCGCTTCGGCACCGGCGTGGCGAGCGCCTGGGTGATGGTGATGATCACCGCCCTGAGCCAACCCTTGGCCGCGGCGGTGGAACGGCCACGGCTCGGTGCCTTGGTGTTTGCCGGCCCGGGCCTGGGGATTTTCCTGACCGGCCTGCTTGCCCTCGGCTCGAACCTACTGGGCCAGACCTCCGCCACCCTGTGGCTGGTGTATGCCGGCGTGGCCTTGGCGATGTTGCTGGTGATCTTGCCGATCCTGCCGCAGCCGGCAGCCGCAGCACCTGTCGCAGGGCCGACCGCCCCTTCGCCGAACACCGGCATCGCTCGACTGGGCGTGGTGTACGCCCTGTACGGCGTGGGCTACATCATTCCGGCGACGTTCCTGTCGCAAATGGCCTCGGCGCAGTTCCACGGCCAATGGCTGGCCGATCTGTTCTGGCCCTGCTTCGGCCTGGCCGCCGCCAGCGGCGTGTTGCTGGTCAGCCGGCGGCGGCCGAACCCGAACACCACCGGCCGCTGGCTGATCGGCACGCTCTGGCTGCAAGCTGCCGGGGTATTTGCCTGCCTGCTGGGCAGCGGGCCGGGGCTGGCGCTGGGGGTGATCCTCTGTGGCACGCCGTTCCTGGCCTGCATGCAACTGGTGATGCTGCGCTCCCGGGAACTGGCGCCCCACGCCACCCAGCGCAACGCTGGCCTGTTGACCGCCTGCTTTGCCGTGGGCCAGCTCAGCGGCCCCCTGTTGGCGGCGCTGAGCAGCCATTTCAGCGGCGGCCTGCAACCGGCACTGATCATTGCCGGCAGCGGCCTGGTGCTGGCCGGTGGCCTGTTGCTGCGGCCCGCCAGCCGGGGCGCGGCGAACCCTTGCGCCCAGACCGCCCTGCGTTGATCAGGCCTGGCCGGCCGGGCTGAACGCCTTGCTCGACTGCGTGGCCGGCTCGCGTCGCGCCAAGGCGAAATACAACACCCCGCCGAGGAAGCAACCGGTAAACCAGGCAAAATTGGCCATCGATTGCAGCATCGGCGTGAAGGTGATCGCCACCCCCATCAGCGTCGCCGGAATCAACGCCTTCACCGCCGTCCAGTTGATACCACCGCTGTAGTAATAGCGCCCGCTGGGCCCGTCATTGAACAGCGCATCGACGTCGATCTGCTGTTTTTTGATCAGGTAGTAATCCACCAGCAGAATCCCGAACAGCGGGCCGATAAACGCCGCCAACACGTCCAGGGTGTAGTGGATCACTTCAGGGTTATTGAACAGGTTCCACGGCGTGATGAAAATCGAGGCCAGCGCCGCGATCATGCCACCAGCGCGCCAGCTGATTTTGCTGGGAGCGACGTTGGCGAAGTCGAAGGCCGGCGAGACGAAGTTGGCGACAATGTTGATGCCGATGGTCGCCGTCACGAAGGCAAAGGCCCCCAGCAAGACCGCCACGTCGTTGTCGATGCGCGCCACGGTGGCAATCGGGTCGTGGAGCATTTCACCGAACACCGGCAAGGTCCCGGAAACAATCACCACGGTGACCAGGGAGAACGCCAGGAAATTCACCGGTAATCCCCAGAAATTACCCCTGCGCACGTCAGACATGCTCCGGCAGTAACGGCTGAAATCGCCGAAATTCAGGGTCGGACCGGAAAAGTACGACACCACCAGGGCCGTCGCCACGATCACTTGGCCGAACGCCTGCCAACCGGACAAGGACTTTTCCGCCAGGGTGAAGCTGATGTTGCTCCAACCGGCCTTCCACACGATCCAGCCGGCCAACAAGAACATCACGGCGTACACCACCGGCCCCGCCCAATCGATGAAACGACGGATCGAATCCATACCGGTCCAGAACACCAGCGCCTGGACGAACCACAAGCTGAGGAAACCGAACCAACCCAGGTAGGACAAACCGGCAAAATGCGGCGTCGCGTAGACCTCCATCGAAGGAAAAAACCGCAGCACCACGATAATCAGCGCGCTGGAGGCCAGGTAAGTCTGAATGCCGTACCAGGCCACGGCGATCAAACCGCGAATGACCGCAGGAATATTCGCCCCGAACACCCCGAACGCCAGTCGGCAGATCACCGGGTACGGCACCGCCGCCTGTTGGCTCGGCTTGGCGACCAGGTTGGCGATCAACTGCACGATGCAGATCCCGCCGAGCAAGGCGATAAGCACCTGCCAACTCGCCAGGCCCAAGGCGAACAGACTGGCGGCGAAGACATAACCGCCCACGCTGTGCACATCACTCATCCAGAACGCGAAGATGTTGTACCAATTCCATTTCTGCGGCAGTGGGCCCAGGTCCTCGTTGTAAAGGCGGGGGCTGTAGCCATTGGGCAATTGCTCGGACATTGCGGGGCTCCTTTGAGTACCGCCGTGCCCCCGTATCGACCTGCTCACCATACTGCGCACGGGAGCCGGCATGGTTTGTATACGCGTTTCCACGCAGAATGCGTGCCATAGGCGCTGGATGTTAGACAAACCGGGGTGTGTGGCGCAGAGAAACACCACGCAGGAACAGGCATACGCCCACGAACAGGGCGCAGGTGCATGCTAAAGGTGCAAGATTTTGTATACAGCGAAGATCAACCTGTGGCGAGGGAGCTTGCTCCCGCTGGGGCGCGAAGCGGCCCCTTCGAACATGCTACCTCGGTGTCTTAGCTTGGATTGAGTGCAGCTGGTTTGGGGCTGCTTCACGCCCAGCGGGAGCAAGCTCCCTCGCCACAGGAATTGTGTGCAGTTAGCTCAATTCAATGCGATCGCCATGAATGACAATCTGCCCATTCTTGTACAGCGCACCAATGGCCTTCTTGAAGTTACCCTTGCTCACGCCAAACAGGCTGCTGATCAGCGCCGGGTCGCTCTTGTCGCTGACCGCCAGGGTGCCGTTGTTCTCTCGCAACTTGGCGAGAATCTTGGCGTTCAGGCTAGTGGCAGCTTCCTGGCCCACCGGCTGCAGGCTCAGGCTGATCTTGCCGTCTGGGCGAATCTCCTTGATGAAACCTTTTTCCTGCATGCCCGCGCGCATGAACTTGAAGATTTCGTTCTTGTGGATCAAGCCCCAGTGCTTGTTATTGATGATCGCCTTGAACCCCATGTCGGTGGCTTCGGCGACCAGCAAATCCACTTCCTGGCCCGGCGTATAGTTGGCCGGGGTCTTGTCCAGATAGCGATCCAGGCGTGCCGTGGCGGTGATGCGACGGGTGTGCTTGTCGAGGTAGACGTGCACCACGCAGTATTCGCCGGCGGTCATCTGGCGCTTTTCTTCGGAATACGGCAGCAACAGGTCCTTGGGCAGGCCCCAGTCCAGGAACACGCCGATGCTGTTGACCTCAACCACTTTCAGGCTGGCGAACTCACCGACCTGCACTTTTGGTTTTTCGGTGGTGGCGATCAGTTTGTCGTCGCTGTCCAGATAAATAAAAACATTGAGCCAGTCTTCATCTTCGCTGGGAATATCCTTGGGGATATAACGGTTGGGCAGCAGAATTTCGCCGTCCGCGCCGCCATCCAGATATAAACCGAAGTTAGTGTGTTTAACCACTTGCAAACTGTTGTAGCGCCCGACTAAAGCCATTTCCAATACCCTCATTGCGTGGGCGGCATTCTACCCGGTTTTGCGGCGCGATTCGTGGCCGCCGGCAAGGTTTGCCTGGAAGGCCCGGCACAACTGTTGATTTTCCTGGGTTTGCGTCCGAGGTACAGCCATTCGTCAGGCCGGTGACGATGCATGCCATCCGTTTTCGGAGCAATATTCTTCACACGGTTGTTATTTAAAACAGAGGCTTAGGGCAATTATTGCCGAATAACGGCTGATTATGCCCGTCACGCTGGCGATAATTCAGAAGGATATTTGCCAAGCAATTGTCAAGTATTTCCTGTACGATGCCTGGCCCAATTAATTATCTACAGGTTAATGGCCGTCATGCGCGTAAAAGCATCCAACAGCAAAGCAAAGCCAGCTCCAGCCGTTGAAACCAGCGAGTCGATCAACGACCAGATCGCTGCGTTCCTCAAGTCCGGCGGCGAGATCCAGCAAATTGCCAAAGGCGTCAGCGGCCAGACATTCGGCCCGTCCAAGCAGATCAGCCTGGGCAAGAAGTAACCTGCGCGTCACCTGGTCCCAAAGCGCTTTGAGTTTCGAAGCGCTTGGACTGGAACCCTCCCCGCCCTATCCATTTCCCATGAATCGACGAACGGCCTTCGCAGCCGAGCATTCGCCGGTATGCTTTCACCTCTCTAGCCCAAGCGTTTCAGCTTAGTTCCTGCTCCTCGCTATTTCATGGAGTGAAGCATGCGTATTCCTATTGTTGCGCTGGCGATCAGCCTGCTGACGTGCTCCCTCGCCCAGGGGCAGGTGTTCCAACGCGAACTCGGCGACTTCGATCTCAAACTGGGCACCACTCCCAGCCGTAGCATGGCCGAGGGCCTGGTCACGCCGTCGAGCACCGGCTCGTTTCATGGTGGGTTGGACCTGAGCCACGACAGCGGCTGGTACGTTGGCCAGTGGTCACCCAGCGCCGGCCTGACATCGTCCGCCGACCTTGAGGTCGATTCCTACATGGGCTTTAAACACCCCTTCGACCAGACCCTGGGCTACGAAGTCGGCCTGATCCACTACAGCTACCCCACCGTCGATACCCTCGACAGCCAGGAGTTCTACGGCGGCCTGACCGTGCTCGGCAGCCGTTTCGGCGCGGCCCTGAGCAACGATCCGGACAAACAGAACAGCACGCTGTTCGCCGACCTGGGCGGCAACGTGCCGTTCGGCATTGGCATCAGCGCCAAATACACCACCCACCAGCTCAATACGCCAGTCTCGGTCGAGAACGGTTATGTCGGCAGCTTCAGCGACTGGTCGTTGAAAATTTCCCGTCCGTGGAAGGGCCTCGACCTGGACCTGATCTACAGCGACTCAAGCCTCAGCGGCAGCAGTTGCTCGGCGTACTCGGGCCACAACAGCGAGTGCGACAGCCTGCTGACCCTCAAGATGGCCCACCCTTTTTACTAAGCGTTACGCATTTAATCGGCTGAACTGCCGCGCGTCTGCGATGCTCAAACAAAGCACCTACGCCTTCGCAAGGACTCGCTCATGCCGCGCTGGTTGACCCGCACTGCCATGTTCATCGCCCTGTTGCTGACGCTCACCGCCTGCAGCCGCATCGGCCTGGCCTACCGCAACCTCGACCTGATCATCCCCTGGACCCTCAATGATTACCTGGACATCAGAGGCGAGCAAAAAGACTGGTTCAACGAACGCCTCAAGGACCACCTGACCTGGCATTGCACAACCCAATTGCCCGACTACCTCGACTGGCTGGATCGCCTCAAGACCATGGTGAAAACTGACCAGGTAACCGACGAAGCCTTGCAACAACGTACCCAAGAAGCCAAGGCCGCTATCGCCGAAACCGCACGGCAAATCACTCCCTCGGCCATCGAACTGTTGCAAGGCCTGAACGACGACCAAGTCGATGACATGGACGCCGCCTTCGTCAAGGATCAGCGCAAACGCCAGCAGCAATACCTCAAGCCGACGTTGCAGGAACAGATCCAGGAACGCAGCGACCGCATGGTCAAACGCTTGGACGACTGGCTCGGCCCGCTCAACGAAGCCCAGCACCAACGGGTGATGGCCTGGTCCACCGCCCTGGGTGACCAGAACCAGCAATGGATCGCCAACCGCGCCCACTGGCAAAACCAGTTCAGCGAAGCCGTGGCCCAGCGCCACAGTCCTGACTTTCCCAAACGCATCGAGCAGTTGCTGGTCAACCGCGAAAGCCTCTGGACGCCCGCCTACCGCGAAGCCTTCAGCAAAACCGAAGCCCAGGCCCGCAGCCTGCTAGTGGACCTGATGGCCGAAAGCACCCCTCCCCAGCGCGAACGGCTGCTGAAGAAAATCGACGGGGTGAAGAAAGATTTCACTGACTTGAAGTGCCTGAAAGCAGCACGATCCTAAAACCACTGAAGATCCAATGTGGGAGCGAGCTTGCTCGCTCCCACAAGGTTTGTGCCTGGTTCCTAGGCAATCTGCGCCTTGGACGCCAAATCATCAAACGTAAACTCATCCAGCGCATCGTCCTGCTCATCCAGCACCTGGCGCGGATGATCATTGCCCGGAATGCTGCTGTCGATCAGGCTCAACAACCGCGAGCCACGGGGCGTCAGCACGAAGTTCTCGCCGTTACCGCCCTCTTCCTCCGGCCGCGGCTCGATATAGCCACGCTCCAGCAGTAACTTTTCATACTCCCCGGCGACCGCTTTCAGATGATCGAGGTTCTCGATTTCCTCACCCGCCGCCGCCTTCTGAGCTGCGTATTCCTCCGCATAAGGCCTAGGCGTAAAACTGTGGCCGGCGCCGTTCTGCACTTCGTGCAACAACTTTTCGATCAAGTCCCAGTTATAAGTCGTCATCCTGGTCCATCCTCTGAAGAGTGAGATGCCTACCTAGGTTGTGACCGAGGTGCTGCGCCGCCGTTCAGCCAGGTTTCCGGGCGCAATGCTGTTTACTTGAGGCCTATCCAATTCATTGTGGCGAGGGGATTTATCCCCGTTGGGCTGCGAAGCAGCCCTGAATCCAACCGCGCGGTGTACAAGCTTAACGGCTAGCTATTTCACAAACCGACCAACGGCCTGTCGAATTCATCCAGAGCCAGACGACCACTTACAGAAAGTGCCGACTCAGCGGCTCTGCCATGCAGGAGAATTCATCATGAACGTAGAGAATCAGCCGGTCGTCTCGCGGGAAGAGTGGCTCGCCGCCCGCCGCCAACACCTGGCCCACGAAAAAGCCTTCACCCGCGAACGAGACAAACTCAGCGCCGAACGCCGCGCCCTGCCCTGGGTAAAAATCGACAAACCCTACCGTTTCCAAGGCCCCCACGGTGAACTGAGCCTGGCCGACCTGTTCGGCGGTCGCAGCCAACTGATCATCTACCACTTCATGTTCGGCCCCGGCTGGACAGAAGGCTGCCAGGGCTGCTCATTCCTCTCCGACCACATCGACGGCGCCAACCAACACCTGGCCCACCACGACGTGGCCGTGGTCGCCGTCTCCCGCGCCCCCTTCGCCGAGTTCCAGCCGTTCAAGCGCCGCATGGGCTGGACCTTCGACTGGGTCTCGTCCAACGGCTGCGACTTCAACTACGACTTCGGCGTCAGCTTCAAAGCCGAAGACACCGCCGGTGGAAAAGCCACCTACAACTACGAAAAAACCGACACCACCGAAGGCGAACTCCCCGGCCTGAGCGTCTTCTACCGCAACGAAGCCGGCGACATCTTCCACACCTACTCCACCTACGCCCGCGGCCTCGACATTCTGGTCGGCACCTACAACTACCTCGACCTGACGCCCAAGGGCCGCAACGAAGACGAAATCATGGACTGGGTGCGGCATCACGATAAATACGACGAGGCCAAGCCACACAGCTGCTGCCATGGCTGATACGTCCACTGGCCCAGTCGAGCACGGTCCCCGTGGCGAGGGAGCTTGCTCCCGCTCGACTGCGCAGCAGTCGCCTGCGTCGCCTGACCCGCCGCAGTGCCAAAGCCGACTGAAGCAAGGCCAAAGGTCCTACACAAAGCTCGGAAAGTGATGTCTTGTGGCTCGGGAACGGGGCGGCCTATAGTCCCTCGTCGCCCTAAAAGGCGACCGGGTTTGGCGACCCGACTTACAGGGAGGCTCATTAATTTTCGAGGCTCTGACTATGACTAGATACATGCCCATCACTGGCATCGACTGCATCCCCGCCGTCCTCCTCATCGACGCCGAAGCACCGCTCGACGTTCTCTTCGAAACTGCCGACTACCGCATTCGCACCGTGACCCAACTGCTGGAGAACATCGCGTTCCGTTCAGATATCAGCTCCGATACGATGGTGCTTTCCGACTTCTGCAAAATGCTGACGATAGCCCTGCGCGATGGGTGTGATTGGGAGGCGGTTACGGGCCCAGGCTGTTGAATAATGAAAACGGGCGAGCTTTGAGTCGCCCGTTTCAAATGTATGGAGAGTACAAATTGATTGAGACTTTTACAGAATTTGCCCCCGCAGAATACCCGGCGGGAGCACGCGCCCTCGCCAAAGGGGCTGTGCCGAATTCAGGTTGGGCTTCATAAAAAACCGGACTCAACGTCCGGTTCTTTATGAAAGAGCTAGGAATTCGCCTCGGAAAGCAGGGATATCCTGCTGAGCATTGGTTTGACGACTACTTACTTGCCTCCTCAACGGCTGCCGTATTCTGAGGACCGAAAGAATATTTCAGGGCCCGTGCCTTCATGGTGCGCGGATCAGGTAAGCCTACGGTCTCTGGGCCCGCAAAACCGGTGACACCTTTGCTGAGCGTGGGATTGATCGCATCGAACAGGAAGCTGAAACCTTGTTTGAGCGAGCTCTGGGCGATGCCGTGACATCCCATGCAACCGCCCATGGTCAGGCCTTGGGTGCTGTGGTCGTAATCCGGTACCTTGATGTTCAGCTGGTTGCGCGCATTGATCAGGGTGTTGTTCTTCGGGATGGGGAATACGTTGCTCCCACGAAACAGCTGAATCCCCGGCTGGCTGCTTTCGACCATGATATTGGCCAGGTAGTAATCCGGATCGGTTTGAGTGCTCGACGGGATGGCTTGAACGCCTTTGAGCCGATAATGCTTCCAGACCGAATTGTTGAATTCGCCGCTGCCGTCCATCAACTGCTTGACCTGGTTGTTCACCGCCGCGACTTCGACATCCATGGTGAGCGGTTGCACGACCCGGATCGGGCCGGCCTGCCCTTCAGGGATCCCGTTACTGCCGGAGTAGACCGGCGGATCAAGGCTCGCGTTTGCGACTGCGCCCGCTTTTGGCAGGGAAACCGTATAGGTCTTGTTGCCGTCAGAGAAAGTGGCGGTCGGGGGGTTGTTTATATCGAAACCGGGGTAATCAATCTTGTTGTAGTTGGCAATGTAGTAGAGCCCGGTCGGTGATTTACCGTCGGGCAGCGTCAGGGCATCTTCGTGCTCGAACGTGGCGAAAATGAAGGTCGGGTAGTTGGACGTCTTATGGATTATATGTAAGGCGACCAGTGCGTAGTCTTCGTTCTGCGCCACCGGGTCACTGTCGAGGCCCTTATAGGTCACCACCGTCGCCGTGTGGTAACGCGCGCGATTTTGAACCGGGATGTCTGCCAGCTTGCGCCATGTCGCCTTGACCTCCACCGCGCCGTCGGGCAGCACTACATTCGTATCCGGGAAGCTGGTCAGGCCTTTCGCATACTCGTAAACGACGGGGTTCGCCTTGGCCTCGAACAGGATCTGGCTGTCGTTTGAAGGGGCATAATCTCTCCCTGTCTTCGCCACATTTGGCGGATTGACCGGGAAGAAAATAGCGTTTTGTCCTATTTGGGTCGCCTCATCCAGATTGTTGTAATGATTAAAGGTGGCGCCAGGCGCCAAACGAATACCCTGGGGAAATTGTATATAGCTGTATTGCGGGTCAGAACCAAACGGGCGCGTCGGACCACCTGCGGTGTTTTTTTGTGGTCCCGCGGGAAACAACTCAGTACGGTGCGCGAAGGTTTGCCATAACAAGGGGCTGGGAGACTTTGGCACCTTGCCCGAATCAGCAAAACTGCTGGCGGGATTGCCGACGCCGCGGTTAGCGGGCAATGGTGCGGCAGCTGTATTGTTCAGTGCGAAAAAGCTGCGCCAGGCGAACGTTGCATAGTCGCTATGGCTGAGGCCTGTGGCCAGGTCCGAGGGCAGTTGCGGGTTGCGCACGGTTAGATCGCTTGCGGTAATGCCATAGGAAACGCCCAAAACCGAGGGAAAGTTATCAAGCCCACTCGCAGCGAAATACGGATTCCAGTTAACCCCATCGCTGGAGTAAAAAGTTTTTGTATTGTTGCTGACAAACACACGATCGTTGATCATCGCCGCACTGTTCAGGAAAAGTTTACTGTTTATACCTTTCAGCTCTTGCCTCTCTCCCCACTGGCCGCGACGGTTGTAAGTGCGTGCGTACATGAGGCGATTTTCCACTGTGTAATAGACCCAAATCTTACCGCTATAGACGATAGGCACCACTTTGGTCAGAGGCGTCTCAGTGCTTTCCTGGAACGCTGGAGTTTCCCGGCCGAACAGAAGACCATCATTCGAAGTGACGTAATAAACAGTTTTAGCATTACCGTCACCTTTGTGATAAAAAATGAATAATTGACCGTTATACACAACGGGGCTGTTAACGCCGGCCATAGGGCTGGTATTGATAGTTTGAATATCGGTCCAACTGACGCCGTCTGTAGAGCTGGTGGTCCTCAAGCGTTGCTGAGGATCGGCAAAGGTCAGCACTAGCTTCTGCTTAAATACAGTCACTGAAATATCCCCACCCCATCGGTAGCCATTCACTGGGATAGTTTTAGCAGGGGACCAGTTTTTCCCATCTGTCGAATAGGAAGAATAGATATGCTCTGAATCATAATTATTGGACCAGAACATATAAATTTTTCCCTTGAACGACTGCACCGCGGGTATAAATCCCGCTGGGAGGCCGAATCCCACCAGGCTCGTCGAGGAAGGAATACCGTTTGAGGCGTCGGGCTTGTCAAAGACATCGACTTTTATTCCCACACCTTGTTGCGGTGTGGCGATGATCAGACTTTCCGCATAGGCCGATGAGAGCGCGAACAAACCCCACAGACACAACATCAGCCGACTGAATATCGCTCTAAGACTCATAGGTTTCATTCCTTTGAATTAACGGCTACCACAGGCCGTGGATACGTCCTGACAGGCGTAGTTGTTCTATTGTTCAATGCGAGCTGAACTGGATGTTCTGGAAGTCATTGACTGCATTGCGACAGACATATTGTTAGCCTCCTAGCTAATAAAGCACTTACATCCTGTGTGAAGCAGCGACCCGGCGTTGCAGGCATAGGGCTACCAGTCGCCTTTCTCCATGGTAGACGACGGTTTAATATCGGCTAGGGAAATTCTGAAAAAAGGCACCCTGCCAAGCGGCAGCCAGCATGGCTGCTAATGAACTTTCCACCCAGTACCGGCCTCAACCCATTACCTGCCCAACAAGGAATATGAGGCCCAGCCATGAAAACCCTCTTGAAACTCACCCTCGCAGCCACCCTCACCTGCGCCCTGCCCGCCTGGGCCACTTGCACGCCAGAGCAAGCGACCGCCAAGCGCGAACAATTGGCAAATGAAGTGACCAAGCTCACTGAACAGAACCCGGCCAAGGCCAAGGAAATCAACGACGAGTTGCAGGCCATGGACCTGGAGACTGCCAGCAAGGATGTGCCGGACAAGTGCCAGTTGATCGATAAGCGTCTGCAAGAGTTGAAGGATGCGGAGAAGAAGGCCGGGTGATTGCCCTAGTCTGAGCACCGCTTCGCTTTTGTGGCGAGGGAGCTTGCTCCCGCTGGGGTGCGAAGCGCCCCCCCCAAAAACAAGTCTCGCCGCGCAATAATGGGTGAACACGCAACTTTGGGGCTGCTGCGCAGCCCAGCGGGAGCAAGCTCCCTCGCCACAGGTTCTGCATCGAACTTAAGGTCGAGTTTCACCCATAAAAAACCGGACCTTGGGTCCGGTTTTTCATGAGGCACTAGCGCCGCTTCACTCCGCCGCAGGCGCTTCTGGCTTGCGGCGCTTGAGC
>NZ_FMXH01000018.1:0-144943 GCF_900103575.1 Pseudomonas sp. NFACC51
GGTTCTAGGGCCGCTGCGCGCCCCAGCGGGAGCAAGCTCCCTCGCCACAACTGCATTCCAGGCGGAAAATCCAATCAATCCCAAGGTCTGGCGCAAAAGCTGCATCCCACGACCATTCGCCGGTTTTCCGACACCGGTTTTTGGAGGGTAGGATGCGTAGCCTGGTTTTGCTGCTGGCCATTTTGGCGCTTGGTGGCTGCATGAATGTCAGTGACATGGGAGAGGGCGTTCGTTACCACATGAGCGACGCCGGCCTGCTAGACCATAGCGACAGCCGTCGTGTGAACAACCTGCGTATTCAGCCCGACTCGTTCATCTACATCGCCCAGGGCGCCTTCGCTCCGCCAGGCAGTGCTTATCCGCGTCCCAACGTCGTGGCCGAGGAAGCCTTCAATGGCTTCATCGAATATTTCCCCATGGTCCGTCGCGCCCGCGTTCCCGAAGGCCTCGACCAGGCCATGGGCGAGGCCCGTTCCGCTGGCGCCCATTATTTGCTGTACACCCGCTTCGCCAAGGCTGACAACCGTATCGGCAACACGGATGAATGGCAGGATGAAGAAGCCTTGGATCGCTTGGGTGTCGATACCAGCGTGATTCAAATCATGTTGATCGAGACCAGCACCCAGTATTTGATTGATACTGCACGGATCAAGAGTCGTGGCGGTTTACTGACGTTGCACGACAAGCAGCCACAAGACCTCATCGCCACGCCTTTGCGTGAATATGCCCGCAGCCTGCTGGGGATGAGCGACGAATAAATAATCAGGAGTCACCATGAGCGGACCGCAAAAAGCCAATGACTTGCTGGGGCAGATCCCCAAGACCAAAGGCCTGCCGCCGGTCCACTTGTGGAACCCCGACTTCTGCGGCGATATCGACATGCGCATCGCCCGGGACGGCACCTGGTATTACCTGGGTACGCCCATCGGGCGAAAGCCGATGGTCAAGCTGTTCTCCACCATCATCCGCCGTGACGGCGATGATTACTTCCTGATCACTCCTGTGGAAAAAGTCGGCATCAAGGTCGATGACGCGCCGTTCGTGGCCGTGACCCTTGAGGTCGAAGGGCAGGGGGAAGGGCAGTTGTTGCGCTTCACCACCAATGTCGAGGAAACCACTGAGGCCGGCGGCGAGCATCCGCTGCGGGTGGTGATCGATCCCCAGACCCAGGAACCCGCGCCCTACGTGCATGTGCGCAGTAATCTCGAAGCACTGATCCATCGCAATGTGTTCTACCAACTGGTGGAGCTGGCGGTCAGTCGCGAGATCGATGGGCAGCGCTGGTTGGGCGTGTGGAGCGGTGGCGAGTTCTTCCCCATAGGCCTGGAACCCTGAGCCCTTTTGGGAGCGATGGTTGATCCAACAGCTGTGTTGGCTGGACGACTGCTATCGCGAGCAAGCTCGCTCCCACAGGTGGGTTACGTAAAAATTCAAATTGACACCCAATCGTATGATGATTAGCGTGAGCCTCCTATAAGAGTGGCTCGCGGGGTTTTCATGTCCAGCAGTTTTCATGCATCGACCGTCGATTGGCTGGGGGGCTGGATAGCCGCCGGCCAGGTCAAGCCTGGGCAAACCATCAAGGTCGAGGCGGACTTGGGCGAACAATTGGGCGTCAGTCGCACGGTGATTCGCGAGGCGATCAAGACCCTGGTGGCCAAAGGCATGCTGGAGGTCGGGCCGAAAGTCGGCACGCGGGTGTTGCCGGTGCGACGCTGGAACCTGTTCGACCCCCAAGTGGTTGGCTGGCTGTCACGCAGCGGCTTGCCGGAAAATTTCGTCGATGACTTGCTGGACCTGCGCCGCACCATCGAGCCGATGGCGGTGCGTTGGGCCTGTGAACGGGCCACGGCCGACCAGGTGCAGGCGATCCGCCTGGCCTACCATGCGCTGGAGCGGGCCGTGGACAGCGGCGCGGATTACAACCGCGCCGACCAGTTTTTCCACGAATGCATCCTCGCCGCCAGCCATAATCAATTCATCGAACAGATGGTCCCGGCCCTGGGCGCGCTGCTGGCGGTATCGTTCGAGGTGTCGGCTGCCGACCCGGATGAGCTGCGCCGCACCTTGCCCATCCACAAGGACATCGCCGACGCCATCGCGGCCCGTGACGCGGCGCGGGGCGTCTGGGCCTGCATGACCCTGATCGATAACGCTGACCTGGCCATCAAGCGCTTTTACCCTAATGTCATGGCCGGTCGGACAGACGCTACCGGGCAGATAGGGAACGGGAGGTTTCAATGAAGTGGACGGCTGTTACGGAACATCGGGCGATCTTGGGCGAGGGGCCGTTCTGGGATGAGCCGACCCAGGCGTTGTACTGGGTCGATATCGCCGGCAAGCAGGCGCTGCGGTTGATCGGCGCCAATGTGCAGATCTGGCAGATGCCCGAGCATGTGTCCGCCTTTATCCCGACGCAGAGTGGCGATGCACTGGTGACGCTGAGCAGTGGTGTCTACCGGCTGGACCTCGACTCGCCGGGCCTGGAACCACGCCTGACCCTGCTGTGCATGGCCGACCCGCAACTGGGCAATCGTGCCAACGAAGCCCGTTGCGATGCCTTGGGCCAGCTCTGGCTCGGCACCATGCAGAACAACATCGGTGAAAACGCAGAGGACCTACCCATCGAGCGGCGCTCCGGCGGCCTCTTTCGTGTCAGTGGCGATGGCCGGGTCATGCCGTTGTTACGCGGGCTGGGTATCCCGAACACCTTGTTGTGGAGTCCAGATGGCACCACGGTGTATTTCGGCGAGAGCCTCGACGGCACTTTGTATCGGCACTTTATCCATCCCGATGGCAGCCTGGCTCCCGCCGAGGTCTGGTTCGGTCCACACCCGCGCGGCGGGCCGGACGGTTCGGCGATGGATGCCCGGGGTTATATCTGGAACGCGCGCTGGGACGGCAGTTGCCTGCTGCGATTGAATCCGCAAGGCCAGGTCGACCGGGTGATCGAACTGCCCGTCAGCCGTCCGACCAGCTGTGTGTTTGGAGGCGAAGACCTCAAGACCTTGTACATCACCAGTGCGGCGAGCCCGTTGGGTCATCCGCTGGACGGTGCGGTGCTGTCCATGCGGGTCGACATACCGGGCGTGGCCTGTACTCGGTTTGCGGGATGAATCCCAAAATATGGGATGTAAATATATATATTGAGATTATTCGGCGGTCGGGTTTATAGTCGGCTCCATCGGCAATACGCACTCACACTAAAAAAACAAGACAGGTGAAGTGATGCAACGATCCTCCCCCGTACGCCTCGGCGGCGTACGCGATTCACGGCTGCTTACAACGTCTTTTGACCGGTCGTCCCTGGATGCCCGGTTTTTGTCGTGCCTGCGTCCGGGAGTCTTGATCCATGGCTGAGCCGCTTTCATTGCCGCCAGTGCCCGAGCCCCCGAAGGGCGAGCGCCTGAAAAACAAAGTGGTGCTGCTGACCGGTGCGGCCCAGGGCATTGGCGAGGCGATCGTCGCCGCGTTCGCTTCGCAACAGGCACGGCTGGTGATCAGCGATATTCAGGCCGAGAAGGTCGAGACGGTTGCCGCTCATTGGCGTGAACGCGGGGCGGACGTGCATGCGCTGAAAGCCGATGTGTCGAACCAGCAGGACCTGCACGCCATGGCCCGGCATGCCGTCGAGCGGCACGGTCGCATCGATGTGCTGGTGAATTGCGCCGGTGTCAATGTATTCCGTGACCCGCTGGAAATGACCGAAGAAGATTGGCGTCGCTGCTTCGCCATCGACCTGGATGGTGCCTGGTACGGCTGCAAGGCGGTATTGCCGCAGATGATCGAGCAGGGCGTGGGCAGCATCATCAACATTGCTTCGACCCATTCGTCCCACATCATTCCCGGTTGTTTCCCTTACCCGGTGGCCAAGCATGGCCTGCTCGGCCTGACCCGCGCCCTGGGCATCGAATACGCACCCAAAGGCGTACGCGTCAATGCCATCGCTCCGGGTTATATCGAGACCCAACTGAACGTCGACTACTGGAACGGCTTTGCCGATCCTTATGCCGAACGCCAGCGTGCGCTGGATCTGCACCCGCCACGGCGCATCGGGCAACCGATCGAAGTGGCAATGACGGCCGTGTTCCTGGCCAGCGATGAAGCACCGTTTATCAATGCCTCATGCATCACCATCGATGGGGGACGTTCAGTCATGTACCACGACTGAATATTCCTGGATTGCAGTGGGAAACTTCGCCTGTAATCCAATCATCATACGATATGACTATTTGGGCCTATGCTGTGTAGCAACTTGATGTGACCGCCCAGCCTGCGCATTTCCACCGACGGTGGAGCAGAACCCTGGTCGTTTGGCTTTCAATAAAAAAAACAAGGAGTCAACTATGAAACATCGTCGTGGGATCCGTTCCCTGTGTCGCGCCGCCCTGGCGGTTACCGCGGTCAGCCTCAGCAGCCACTTGCTGGCGGCCGATGCGGTAAAAATTGGTTTCCTGGTCAAGCAGGCCGAGGAGCCTTGGTTCCAGACCGAATGGGCGTTTGCCGAGAAGGCGGCCAAGGATAAAGGCTTCCAGTTGATCAAGATCGCCGTGCCCGACGGCGAGAAAACCCTCTCGGCCATCGACAGCCTGGCCGCCAACGGTGCCAAGGGCTTCGTGATCTGCCCGCCGGACGTCTCCCTCGGCCCAGCCATCGTGGCCAAGGCCAAGCTCAATGACATGAAAGTGATCGCCGTCGACGACCGCTTCGTCGGTTCCGATGGCAAGTTCATGGAAGACGTACCGTACCTGGGCATGGCGGCGTTCGAAGTCGGCCAGAAGCAGGGCAGCGCCATGGCGGCTGAGGCGAAAAAACGTGGCTGGGATTGGAAAGACACCTATGCCGTCATCAACACCTATAACGAACTGGATACCGGCAAGAAGCGCACCGACGGTTCGGTCGATGCCCTGAAAAAGGCCGGGATGCCGGCAGACCACATCCTTTATTCAGCGCTGAAGACCCTCGACGTGCCCGGGAGCATGGACTCCACCAACTCGGCCCTGGTGAAGCTGCCAAGCGCCGCCAAGAACCTGATCATCGGTGGCATGAATGACAACACTGTGCTGGGCGGCGTGCGCGCCACCGAAGCCGCGGGGTTCAAGGCGGCCAATGTGATCGGCATCGGCATCAACGGCACCGACGCCATCGGTGAATTGAAGAAGCCTGACAGCGGCTTCTTCGGCTCGATGCTGCCAAGCCCTCACATCGAAGGCTACAAGACCGCCGAAATGATGTACGAGTGGATCACCACCGGCAAGGAGCCGCCGAAGTACACCGCCATGGACGAGGTGACGCTGATCACCCGGGAGAACTTCAAGCAAGAGCTGGAAAAAATCGGCCTGTGGAACTGATGGCCGGTTGATTCAAAAGCGGCCCTGGTCACTTGAGTGGCGGGGTCGCTTGATCTCTGTAAGTTCGAGGTGGTTATGCAAGCGCAAACAGCGACACGGCAACACAACATCGGCGGCAGCTTGCGATTCAACGGGATCGGCAAGTCCTTTCCCGGCGTGCAGGCGCTGGCCAATATCAGTTTCGTCGCCCATCCGGGGCAGGTCCATGCCTTGATGGGGGAAAACGGCGCTGGCAAGTCCACGTTGCTGAAGATCCTCGGTGGTGCCTACATCCCGAGCAGCGGCGACTTGCAGATCGGCGAGCAGACGATGGCCTTCAAAGGCACCGCCGACAGCATCGCCAGCGGCGTGGCGGTGATTCACCAGGAACTGCACCTGGTGCCGGAAATGACCGTCGCTGAAAATTTGTTTCTCGGCCATTTGCCGGCGCGTTTCGGCCTGGTCAATCGTGGCGTGCTGCGCCAACAGGCGCTGACGCTGCTCAAAGGCCTGGCCGACGAAATCGACCCCCAGGAAAAAGTCGGTCGCCTGTCCCTCGGCCAGCGCCAATTAGTGGAAATTGCCAAGGCCTTGTCTCGCGGTGCTCACGTCATTGCTTTCGACGAGCCCACCAGTAGCCTGTCGGCCCGGGAAATCGACCGTTTGATGGCGATCATCGGCCGGCTGCGAGACGAGGGCAAAGTGGTGCTCTACGTCAGCCATCGCATGGAAGAGGTGTTCCGCATCTGCAATGCGGTGACGGTGTTCAAGGACGGTCGTTACGTGCGGACCTTCGAGAACATGAGCGAGTTGACCCATGATCAACTCGTCACGTGCATGGTCGGTCGCGATATCCAGGACATCTATGACTACCGTCCTCGGGAGCGCGGCGATGTGGCGCTGCAAGTGAAGGGCTTGTTGGGGCCGGGCTTGCATGAGCCGGTGAGTTTCCAGGTGCACAAGGGCGAGATCCTCGGTTTGTTCGGGCTGGTCGGCGCCGGTCGTACCGAGCTGCTGCGCTTGCTCAGTGGCTTGGAGCGCCAGCGCGAAGGAAGTCTCGTCCTGCACGACAAGGAACTGAAACTGCGTTCACCTCGGGATGCCATCGCCGCGGGCGTGCTGCTCTGCCCGGAGGATCGCAAGAAAGAAGGCATCATCCCGTTGGGCAGTGTGGGCGAGAACATCAACATCAGTGCGCGCCCGTCTCATTCCACGCTCGGCTGCCTGTTGCGTGGCGACTGGGAACGGGGCAATGCCGACAGACAGATCAAGTCGCTGAAAGTGAAGACCCCCACGGCGGGACAGAAAATCATGTACCTGTCCGGCGGCAATCAGCAGAAAGCGATTCTTGGTCGCTGGCTGTCGATGCCGATGAAAGTCCTGCTGCTGGACGAGCCTACTCGCGGCATCGACATCGGGGCCAAGGCGGAGATCTACCAGATTATCCACAACCTGGCGGCCGATGGCATCGCGGTGATTGTGGTGTCCAGCGACCTGATGGAAGTGATGGGCATTTCCGACCGAATCCTGGTGCTTTGCGAAGGGGCCATGCGCGGCGAGCTGTCGCGTGACCAGGCCAACGAATCCAACCTGTTGCAACTGGCGCTGCCGCGCCAACGCGTTGCCGACGCGGCGAACTGAGAGGTAAATCATGACCATTCAAAACAATGCACTGCCAACGGCACGCAAACCCCTGGACCTGCGTCGCTTCCTGGATGACTGGGTCATGTTGCTGGCGGCCATCGGCATCTTCGTGCTCTGCACCCTGATGATCGACAACTTCCTGTCGCCGCTGAACATGCGCGGGCTGGGCCTGGCGATTTCCACCACCGGCATCGCGGCCTGCACCATGTTGTATTGCCTGGCGTCCGGGCACTTCGACTTGTCGGTCGGTTCGGTGATTGCCTGTGCCGGCGTCGTCGCGGCGGTGGTGATGCGCGACACCAACAGCGTGTTCCTTGGCATCAGCGCGGCGCTGGTGATGGGGTTGATCGTCGGCTTGATCAACGGCATCGTCATTGCCAAGCTGCGGGTCAATGCGTTGATTACCACATTGGCGACCATGCAGATCGTCCGCGGCCTGGCCTACATCTTCGCCAACGGCAAAGCGGTGGGTGTGTCCCAGGAATCGTTCTTCGTGTTCGGCAACGGGCAGATGTTCGGCGTGCCGGTGCCGATCCTGATCACCATCGTGTGCTTCCTGTTTTTCGGCTGGCTGCTGAACTACACCACCTACGGGCGCAACACCATGGCCATTGGCGGCAACCAGGAAGCGGCGCTCTTGGCCGGCGTGAACGTTGATCGCACCAAGATCATCATCTTTGCCGTGCATGGCGTGATCGGTGCCCTGGCCGGGGTGATCCTGGCCTCGCGCATGACCTCGGGCCAGCCGATGATCGGCCAGGGCTTCGAACTGACCGTGATCTCGGCTTGCGTGCTGGGTGGGGTGTCGTTGAGCGGTGGTATCGGCATGATCCGCCACGTCATTGCAGGCGTGCTGATTTTGGCGATCATCGAAAACGCGATGAACCTGAAGAACATCGACACCTTCTACCAATACGTCATCCGCGGCTCGATCCTGCTGCTGGCGGTGGTGATCGACCGCTTGAAACAACGCTGAACAACCCATAGCGATCTCTGGCGACTGATCTACCGCTATCGCGAGCAAGCTCGCTCCCACAGGATGTTGTGCCGGGACGCAGAGCTCCAGCACAGCGCAGGCCCACTGTGGGAGCGAGCTTGCTCGCGAAGGCGTGCACCCAGACGCCGACAATCACCCCGCCTTGCGCAACGCCTCAACCAATTGCTGCTTACGCATCTTCGAGCGCCCGGGAATGTTTTTCGCCTGGGCCTCCTTCATCAGGCTGTCCACCGTCTGGGCCTCATGAGAGGCCTTGCTGGTGCGTGGATGACCTTCGCGGGTCTTGGCGGCGCGGCGGGCCGATTCCTTGCGGTCAGTTTTCTTTGCCGCGGCCGGTTTCGCCTTCCCCGAACCACCGGAGCGTTCGCCGCCGCCGGACTGTTTGTTGACCGTTGCCCAAGCGCGTGCCTCGGCCGTGTCCTTGGACAGGCCTTTCTTCTCGTAACTCTCTTCGATGTGCTCGGCCTTGCGCTTTTGTTCGGCGGTGTATTTGTCTTTGCTTCCACGAGGCATGGATGTTCCTCCTCAAATGTTTGAGCAGAGGCTATTGGCTGGCGGCGCCCCCTTCGGAGCCCGAACCACCGGTCGTGGTTTTCGAGCCCACACCGGTCTCGGCGTTATCAGGCGCTGTCGAGTCCGGCGTATTCATGCCGCCCTGACGACCCGTGTCATTACCCTGCACACGCGGATCGGTGCCGGTGGCGGGCGGCTGGCCATTGTTCAGGGCGCCGCCGGTTCCGTCGGTGTTCAATTTGGGCAGGCCTTGCGTGGCGGGGGAGTTGGGCGCTTGCACGGGGTCGGTCGGCCCGGTGCCGGAGGTCGAAGCCGCGAAGGCCACCGAGGACAGCAACGCGGCGAAGGTGAATGCGGTCAGCCTTGAAGTGATCATGGGTGTCGCCTCCATTTTGCAGAATGCTTACCTGATCTTGGGCCTCGCTGGATTTGGGTTGGTGCCTCGGACGCGACGAATGGCGGTTCTGAAGGAGGCGTGCGCCGCGATCAAATAGTTGGATCGATATGTGACGAGCGCCGCGTCGCGGCTTAGTATGGCGCTTTCAATTGGCTACAAGGCCTGTTCATGTCCATCGAGATCCGTCCTGCGCAACCCAGCGATGCGCCTCAAATCCTTGCCTTCATCACCGAACTGGCCGATTACGAAAAGGCCCGCCACGAAGTCATCGCCAGTGTGGCGGACATCGAGCGTAGCCTGTTCAGCGAGGGCGCGACCGCCCATGGCTTGATCTGCCTGCGTGACGGTGTGCCGATTGGTTTCGCGGTGTTTTTCTTCAGTTATTCCACCTGGCTGGGCAGCAATTGCCTGTACCTCGAGGACCTGTATATCACGCCAGAGCAGCGCGGCGGCGGGGCGGGCAAGACCTTGTTGCGGCACCTGGCGAAAATTGCCTGCGACAATGATTGCGGTCGCTTCGAATGGAGTGTGCTGGACTGGAACACCCCGGCCATCGAGTTCTA
Source organism: Pseudomonas sp. NFACC51 (assembly GCF_900103575.1). Classification (NCBI taxonomy): domain Bacteria; kingdom Pseudomonadati; phylum Pseudomonadota; class Gammaproteobacteria; order Pseudomonadales; family Pseudomonadaceae; genus Pseudomonas; species Pseudomonas sp. NFACC51. Next base: position 9,445 of record NZ_FMXH01000018.1, read on the forward strand.
CAAATCCCTCGGCGCGCAGCCCCAGGAAGAATGGGTGCGCTACCGAATGGACGGCAAGGTGCTACGGGATTTCGCCCACGGCAACTGAGCACTTCACGAATATGCGGCAGATGCGTACTCGGCAAATCCGGGGCGCTGTTCCAACCGCTTGCAATAGGCGGCGACCGCCGGATAGTCGGGACGCTCCATGGGGGTTTGGCGCCAGCGGTGCGCGGACAGGCCGATGAGCACATCGGCGAGGGAAAAATCCGCGCCGGCCACATAGGCGCCGGTGCGGTTCAACTGCTGCTCGAGCAAACCCATCTTCTCGTTCCAGCCTTTGATGCCGGCGGCGATGCGCTGTGGGTCCTGGAAGTCTGGATTCTTGCGTACCAGGGCGTGGAATGCGTAGCCCCATGACGGGTTGAGCTCTGTGGCTTGCCAGTCCATCCACTGCTCGACACGCGCCCGTGCGGCAGGTTCGACAGGCAGCAGGTCTTTGCGCCCATGTTTGCCCACCAGATAGCGGCAAATGGTGTTCGACTCCCAGAGCACACCGTTCTCATCAATGATCACCGGCACTTGGGCATTGGGATTCAAGGCCAGGAACGCCGGGTCGTGGGTCGAGGAAAAACCGATACCCCAGTCTTCGCGTTCGTAGGCGATTTCCAATTCCTGGCAGGTCCACAACACTTTTCTGACATTGATCGAGGAAGTGCGACCGAGGATTTTCAGCTGTTGTCCCATCACTTTTTCCCTAGTTGTTTGGCGTCCGCTCAGAAACGTAGCAGGGTCTTGAACGGATGGCGATGGGCTTTAGGGTTGGCTCATCAAATCCCAATATATGGGAGTGATATTTATATATTGAGATTTTGTCGCGCCCGGGTTTATAGTCCGTTCCACTCACTGCCAAAAAACAGAACAGGTGAAGCGGATGCAGGCGCAATTGATCGCGCTCGATTGGGGGACCACCTCATTACGGGCTTACAAACTCGCAGCCGGTGGCGAGGTGCTCGAGCAGCGCTCGCTGTCATCGGGGATCATGCAGTTGCCTTCCGGGCCGCGAACCGTGGCCGGCGGGGTGTGCATCGACGGTTTCGAACTGGCCTTCGACGAGGCCTGCGGCGACTGGCTCGATGCCCAGCCAGGCTTGCCCGTGATTGCCTGTGGCATGGTCGGCAGTGCTCAGGGCTGGCGTGAAGCGCCTTACTGCGAAACACCCGCCAACGTCGCCAATCTCGGACATTCCCTACAAACCGTTCGCAGCCTTCGCGGTGTCGATGTGCACATCGTGCCCGGCGTGATTCAGCGTTCACGCTTGCCCAATGTCATGCGCGGTGAAGAAACCCAGGTGCTCGGCGCCTTGCACAGCCTGCCGGACGAAGCGGTGTTGATCGGCTTGCCCGGCAGCCATTCGAAATGGGTGGAAGTGACCGATGGCTGCATCGTGCATTTCGACACCTTCATGACCGGCGAGATCTTTGCCGTGCTCAGTGACCACAGCATTCTCGGCCGCACCCAGCAACGGAGTACGACCTTCGATGGCGTGGCCTTTGATCGTGGCGTACAGGTGGCGTTGTCGGTGGACGGCCAGATCGGTCCGCTGTCCACGGTGTTCAGCGCTCGCAGTCTGGGCTTGACCGGCGAACTGGAGGCCAGCGCCCAGGCCGATTACCTCTCGGGCCTGCTGATCGGCCATGAGCTGACGGCGCTGGCCGAGGTGCAGCGTCGGCGACGCGACAGCCTCCATCTGCCGATGGTGGTGCTGATCGGCAACTCCCAACTCTGTGTCCGTTATCAACGGGCCCTAGACGCCTGCGGTTTCGCCCGGGTGGTCCTGGCCGAACAGGCCACCGAACGCGGTTTGTGGCAACTGGCCGTAGCGGCCGGGTTGCTCGATTCCACCGCCCCCTGAACCTGACTGGAGGTCTGACATGCTCACACAAGCACTGGCGCACAACGGGCTGATCGCGATCCTGCGTGGCCTGCGTCCCGAAGAGGCGGCGGCCATCGGCGAAGTCCTGTACAGCGCCGGATTTCGCGTCATCGAAGTGCCGCTCAATTCCCCCGAGCCGTACGAAAGCATCCGCATCCTGCGTAGCACCTTGCCCGCCGATTGCCTGATCGGCGCCGGCACCGTGCTCACGCCGGAGCAGGTGGAGCAGGTGAAAGCCGCTGGCGGCCAAGTGATCGTCATGCCTCACAGCGATCCGAAGGTGCTGCGGGCGGCGAAAGCGGCGGGTCTGTACCTGTCGCCGGGTGTCGCCACGCCTACCGAAGCGTTTGCCGCGCTGGCCGAAGGCGCCCATGTACTGAAGATGTTCCCCGCCGAGCAGATGGGCCCGGCGGTGGTCAAGGCCTGGCTCGCGGTGCTGCCGGCCGGGACCGTGCTGGTGCCGGTGGGCGGGATTACGCCGGACAACATGGCGGTGTTCGTCGAAGCCGGCGTCAAGGGTTTCGGCCTCGGTTCCGGGCTATTCAAGCCGGGCCTGACAGCGGATGAAGTGGCGGTGCGCGCCAAGGCCTACGTGGCCGCATGGAACGCCTTGAACTGAAGACTTTTCCAGCGCCCTGTGCGCTGCATCTGACAAGAGAGACAACAAGATGAAAATCACCAAGCTGACCACGTTTATCGTTCCGCCGCGCTGGTGCTTCCTCAAGGTCGAGACCGACGAGGGCGTGATCGGTTGGGGCGAGCCTGTGGTCGAAGGCCGTGCCCACACGGTGGCGGCTGCCGTTGAAGAATTGTCCGACTACCTGATCGGCAAAGACCCACGCAACATCGAAGACATTTGGACCGTGCTCTATCGCGGCGGCTTCTACCGTGGTGGGGCCATTCACATGAGCGCCCTGGCCGGCATCGACCAGGCGCTGTGGGACATCAAGGGCAAGGCCCTGGGTGTGTCGGTCAGCGACCTGCTGGGCGGCCAGGTGCGGGACAAGATCCGTGTGTATTCGTGGATCGGCGGCGACCGGCCGGCGGACACCGCTCGTGCGGCGAAAGAGGCGGTGGCGCGGGGCTTCACGGCGGTGAAGATGAACGGCACCGAAGAGCTGCAGTTTCTCGACACCTTCGAAAAAGTCGACCTGGCCCTGGCCAACGTGGCGGCGGTGCGGGATGCGGTGGGGCCGAACGTCGGCATTGGCGTGGACTTCCACGGCCGGGTGCACAAACCGATGGCCAAGGTGCTGATGAAGGAACTCGACCCCTACAAGTTGATGTTCATCGAAGAGCCGGTGCTCAGCGAAAACTACGAAGCCCTCAAGGAGTTGGCGCCGCTGACCAGCACCCCGATTGCCCTGGGCGAGCGGTTGTTCTCGCGCTGGGACTTCAAGCGTGTACTCAGCGAAGGCTACGTGGACATCATCCAGCCGGATGCCTCCCATGCCGGCGGCATCACCGAAACCCGCAAGATCGCCAACATGGCCGAGGCCTACGACGTGGCGCTGGCGCTGCACTGCCCGCTGGGCCCAATCGCCCTGGCGGCGTGCCTGCAACTGGACGCGGTCTGCTACAACGCGTTCATCCAGGAACAGAGCCTGGGTATCCACTACAACGAGAGCAACGACCTGCTGGACTACATCAAGGATCCGCAGGTGTTCGACTACGACAAGGGCTTCGTGAAAATCCCGAATGGCCCAGGCCTGGGCATCGAGATCAACGAGGAATACGTCATCGAACGCGCGGCCATCGGCCACCGCTGGCGCAACCCGATCTGGCGTCATGCCGATGGCAGTTTTGCCGAGTGGTGATCGCCTAGACACCCACTATCCCTGTGGCGAGGGAGCTTGCTCCCGCTGGGCTGCGCAGCAGCCCTTCGATTTATGGACAAACAACCTGCGACTGCTGCGCAGTCGAGCGGGAGCAAGCTCCCTCGCCACGGGTCGACTTGACTGCTCGTTAGTTTCGCCCTCAATAACCATAAAAAGAGGCACCTCACATGCAAGCGCACACCCTGAGCGCGCAGGCGTCGTTGGTGACGCCCAGCCGCAAGCGTTTTTTCATCATGGTCCTGCTGTTCATCACCGTGGTGATCAATTACCTGGACCGCAGCAACCTCTCGATCGCCGCCCCCGCGTTGACCAGCGACCTGGGCATCGATCCGATCCATGTCGGGCTGATTTTCTCGGCGTTCGGCTGGACCTACGCCGCCATGCAGATCCCCGGTGGCTGGCTGGTGGACCGGGTGCCGCCGCGCATTCTGTATAGCGTGGCGTTGCTGTTGTGGTCGGTGGCCACGGTCATGCTGGGTTTTGCCGCCAGTTTTATCGCGCTGTTCGTGCTGCGCATGGCGGTCGGTGCCCTGGAAGCGCCGGCTTATCCGATCAACAGCCGCGTGGTCACTACCTGGTTTCCTGAGCGTGAGCGGGCCACGGCCATCGGTTTCTACACCTCCGGGCAGTTCGTCGGGCTGGCTTTCCTGACGCCAGTACTGGCGTGGCTGCAACACGCGTTCGGTTGGCACATGGTGTTTGTCGCCACGGGCGCGGTGGGCATTCTCTGGGCGGCGATCTGGTACGCGGTGTACCGCGAGCCACGGGATTTCAAAGGCGCCAACGCCGCCGAAATCGAACTGATCCGCGAAGGCGGCGGGCTGGTGGATATCCAGGCCGATACCGCCAAGGTCAAGGCCAAATTCAGCTGGGCCGACCTGGGCATTGTCCTGACGCAACGCAAGTTGTGGGGCATTTACCTGGGGCAGTTCTGCCTCAACTCCACGCTGTGGTTTTTCCTGACGTGGTTCCCGACCTACCTGGTGAAATATCGCGGCATGGATTTCATCAAGTCCGGTCTGCTGGCGTCGTTGCCGTTCCTCGCGGCGTTTGTCGGCGTGCTGTGCTCCGGGTTCTTCTCCGACTGGCTGATTCGCCGCGGTGCCACGGTGGGGTTTGCCCGCAAGCTGCCGATCATTGGCGGTCTGTTGATCTCCACCTCGATCATCGGCGCCAACTTTGTTGAATCGACGCCGCTGGTGATCGCCTTCCTGGCCCTGGCGTTCTTCGGCAATGGCCTGGCGTCGATCACCTGGTCGCTGGTCTCCACACTGGCCCCGGCGCGGTTGCTCGGGCTGACGGGTGGGGTGTTCAACTTCATCGGTAACCTGGCGGCGATCGCCACGCCGATCGTCATTGGCTTCCTTGCCAGCGGCGATTCGTTTGCCCCGGCCATCACCTATATCTCTGTCCTGGCACTGGCTGGCGCGCTGTCCTACATCCTGCTGGTCGGGAAGGTCGAGCGCATCGAGTTGTAGTCCGACGGGGCGGGCGACCATAATGCCGCCCGTTCCCGCTCACTGTTGAAGGCCGGCTATGCAGCAAGACGATCCAAAAATCACCAAGGATGCCGCACCTACGGGCACGCAGACATTGTTGCGTGGCCTGGGGGTGGTCCAGGCGGTCGCCAGCGGCGCCCGTGACTTGAAGGAAATCGCCCGGCTGATCGGCACCACCCGCAGCACCACCCATCGCCTGGCCAGTTGCCTGGTGGACGAACGTTACCTGCGCGTGGTGCCGCAAGTGGGCTACCTGCTGGGACCGAAGCTGATCGAGCTGGGTTTCCAGGCTCGCGAAGAGTTGCCACTGGTGAGCCTGGCGGGGCCGTACTTGGACGAACTGTCGGCACTGACCGGGGACACCGTTCACCTGGCGATTCGTGAGGGCGACGAAGTCTTGTACCTGCTGAAGAATCCAGGGCGCAACGGCCCGGAAATGCGTTCGCGCGTAGGCCATCGCATGCCGCTGGCGCGCACCGGGATCGGCAAGGCGCTGATGCTCGATGATTCGCAGGAACAATGGAAGCGGCTGTATGAAATCAGCCTGCCAGCCGGTGGGAAGAATCAGTTCTGGCCCCAGCATCAGGAGCAATCCTGGGAACAGTTCCAGCAACGGATGCTGGAGTACGTGGCGGGGGGTTATGCCTTCGACCTGGAAGACAACGAACCGTCGATTCGCTGTGTGGCGGCGCCGATCCGGGACGCCGGCAAGCGCATCGTTGCCGGTATCAGCATCGCCAGCACCGTGCCGTACATGCCGCTGGAAAAGATGGCCGAGCTGATTCCCCTGGTCAAAGGGGTCACAGCCCGGCTGTCGGCGGAACTGGGTGCCAAGGTTTGACGAAGGTCAGGCCTTGAGCGTCGCCATGTCGATGACAAAGCGGTACTTCACGTCCCCGGCGATCATGCGGCTGTAGGCCTCGTTGATCTGACGGATGTCGAGCATCTCAATGTCGCAACTGATGTTGTGCTCGGCGCAGAAATCCAGCACTTCCTGGGTTTCTGCGATCCCGCCAATCAACGAACCGGCCAGGACGCGCCGGCCCATGATCAAGTTGGCCGCATGGACCGGTGGATCGATCGGCTCGACCAGACCCACCAGGATGTGCACGCCGTCGAAGCGCAGGGTGCTGAGGTAGGGATTGAGATCGTGCTGCACTGGAATGGTGTCCAGCAGGAAATGGAAGCGTCCGGCCGCGGCGGCCATCTGCTCGGGATCGGTGGACACGATCACATGATCGGCGCCCTGGCGACGGGCCTCTTCAGCCTTGCTGGCCGAGCGGGTGAACAACGTGACTTCCGCGCCCATGGCTTTGGCGAACTTGATACCCATATGGCCGAGGCCACCCATGCCCAGCACGCCGACCTTGTCGCCGGCCTTCACACCGTAGTGCTTGAGGGGCGAGTAGGTGGTGATGCCGGCACAGAGAATCGGCGCGGCGCCGGCCGGGTCAAGTGCTGCCGGGATGCGTAGCACAAAATGTTCTTTGACCACGATGCTGTTGGAGTACCCGCCCATGGTGTGGCCGCCGCTGATACGGTCCGGGCTGGCGTAGGTCTGGGTCATGCCCTGGTAGCAGTATTGTTCCAGGTTCGCGTGGCAAGCTTCGCACTCGCGGCAGGAGTCGACCATGCAGCCAACGCCCACCAGGTCGCCAACCTTATAGCGCGTGACGTCCGCGCCGACGGCGGTGACCTTGCCGACGATCTCATGGCCCGGCATCAGCGGGTAAACGGCGATGCCCCATTCGTTGCGCGCCTGGTGGATGTCGGAGTGGCAGACGCCGCAATAGAGGATTTCGATCGCCACATCGTCAGCTCGCGGGCTGCGGCGTTCGAACTTCATGGGGGCGAGGGGAGTGGTGGGCGATTGGGCGGCGTATCCGATGGCGGTGTACATGATGGACCTCGCTAAGCAGTGAACAGTGAGGTGATCTATTCTGGGAGCCTTGACCGTATGCGGCGATGACCATTCCTACGGGTGTCATGCCTAATCCTCCGGCCTTGGCCTAGGATTGCTCCTATGTGACGCCAGACCTGCGATGATGTTCCCATCCATTTTTCGTGAAGTTTCCCCATGTTGCTGACCCGTCATCTCGATGCCAACGCGGCGCTGGTTTCGCTGATCGAACCCTTGGCGACCCGTGACGGCTTTATTCCTACGCGCCTGCCTGGCGTGCAAGTGCTGCGGTGCAGCCAGGACATCGCCCGTGGCCCGCAGCTCTACGAGCCGAGCCTGGTGATCATCGCCCAAGGCAGCAAGCTGGCGTACCTGGGACCGCGTACGCTGGAGTACGGCGCCGGGCATTACTTGATCCAGGCGTTGCCGGTGCCGTTCGAATGTGAAACCTACGCCATGCCCGATGCTCCGCTGCTCGGGATTTCGGTTGCGATCGATCGGGCGCTGTTGGGCGAGCTGGTGCTGGCCATGGGATTGATGCCGGGGCGAAGCCTCGCGGCCCAGACGCCGGAGTCCATGACCAGCGCCGTGCTCGATGGCGCCATGCGCGGATGCGTCGAACGCCTGTTGCAGTGCTTGCACGACCCACTGGAATGCCAGGTCATGGGCCTGGCGCGGCTGCGGGAGTTGCTGTTCGTCGCGTTGCGCGGGCCCCAGGCCGATGTGCTGCGGGCGTTGGTGGAGCAGCAAGGCCAATTCGCCCGGATTGCCGCGGCCCTGAGCCATTTGCATACGCACTTCACCGAGCCGCTGAACGTCGAGACATTGGCCAGTTGCGCGAACATGAGCGCTTCGACCTTCCATGAGCATTTCAAGCGCAGCACCTTGCTGTCGCCCGTGCAGTACCTCAAGCGTTTGCGCCTGCTCAAGGCTCAGCGACTGCTGCTCAGCGAAGGCTTGGGCGTGGCCCAGGTCGCGCATCAGGTGGGGTATCAGAGTTCGTCGCAGTTCAGCCGGGAATACAAGCGTTACTTCGAGCGCAACCCTGGGGAAGAGCGCGCCGCCTGATCCACTGAAAATCCCTTGTGGGAGCGGTGCTCCTGGGATGGCAGGCAACAAAAAGGCCCCCATTGCGGGTAATGCTGTTCACTTAAGGCAGTCGACAAACCCGTGGCGAGGGAGCTTGCTCCCGCTGGGCCGCGAAGCGGCCCCACAACCTGCCAAATACGGAGCATCAGACACACCGCACCCGCCGGTTTACGACTGCTTCGCAGCCGAGCGGGAGCAAGCTCCCTCGCCACAGGTCCATCATTTTTCTTAAGTGAACAGCATTACCCCATTGCGGGAGCCTCGATGTACAGAGTGTCGGCTTACATGTTCGGGTAAGTCGGTCCGCCAGCGCCTTCCGGCGACACCCAAGTGATGTTCTGCGAAGGGTCCTTGATGTCACAGGTCTTGCAGTGCACGCAGTTCTGGGCGTTGATCTGGAAGCGTTTCTCGCCGTCTTCCTTGGTCACCACTTCGTACACGCCGGCCGGGCAGTAGCGCTGGGCCGGTTCGTCGTACAACGGCAGGTTCTTGCTGATCGGGATGCTCGGGTCGGTCAGCTTCAGGTGGCAGGGCTGTTCTTCTTCATGGTTGGTACCGGAGATGAACACCGAGCTGAGTTTGTCGAAGCTGATCTTGCCGTCCGGTTTCGGGTAGTCGATCTTCTTGCTGTCGGCCGCCAGCTTGAGGCAGGCGTAGTCCGGCTTGTTGTCGTGCAGGGTGAACGGCAGCTTGCCGCCGAAGATGTTCTGGTCGAGCCAGTTGAAGCCACCACCGATGATGGCGCCGTACTTGTGGATCGCCGCGCCGAAGTTGCGACTGGCGAACAGCTCTTCGTACAGCCAGCTGTTCTTGAAGCTGTCGACGTAGGCGGTCAGTTCATCACCGCCTTCGGACTCGGCGAACAAGCGATCGGCCACGGCCTCGGCGGCGAGCATGCCGGATTTCATGGCGGTGTGGCTGCCCTTGATCTTGGCGAAGTTCAAAGTGCCGAGGTCGCAACCGATCAACGCGCCGCCCTTGAAGACCATTTTCGGCAGCGAATTCAGGCCGCCCTTGCAGATGGCGCGGGCGCCGTAGCTGACGCGCTTGCCACCTTCCAGGTACTGCTTGAGCACCGGGTGATGCTTGAGGCGCTGGAACTCGTCGAACGGCGACAGGTAGGCATTGCTGTAGGAAAGGTCGACAATCAGGCCGACCACCACCTGGTTGTTTTCCAGGTGATAAAGGAAGGAGCCGCCGGTGTTCTCGGTGCCCATGATGTCCAGCGGCCAGCCGGCGGTGTGCACCACCAGGCCGGGTTGATGCTTGGCCGGGTCGATTTCCCAGATTTCCTTCAGGCCGATGCCGTAGTGCTGGGCGTCGGCCTCGCTGTCCAGGTTGAAGCGCTTGATCAACTGCTTGCCGATGTGGCCACGGCAGCCTTCGGCGAACAGCGTGTATTTGCCGCGCAACTCCATGCCCGGGGTGTAGAGGCCTTCCTTCGGATTGCCTTCGCGGTCGACACCCAGGTCGCCGGTGATGATCCCGCGCACCACGCCGTTCTCATCGAACAGCGCTTCCTGGGCGGCGAAGCCCGGGTAGATTTCCACGCCCAGGTTCTCGGCCTGCTGGGCCAGCCAGCGGCACAGGTTGCCCAGGGAAATAATATAGTTGCCTTCGTTGTGCATGGTCTTGGGCACGAAGAAGTCAGGGATTTTGCTCGCGGTCTCGGCGTTTTTCAGGACATAAATGTCATCGCGTTTGACGGGCGTATTCAGCGGTGCGCCGAGTTCTTTCCAGTCTGGAAACAGTTCGTTCAGGGCACGGGGTTCGAACACCGCGCCGGAGAGGATGTGCGCACCGACTTCCGAGCCTTTTTCGACCACGCAGACGCTGATTTCCTTACCGGCTTCGGCGGCCTTCTGTTTCAGTCGGCAAGCGGCAGACAGGCCAGCGGGGCCGGCACCGACGATGACCACGTCGAATTCCATGTATTCGCGTTCCACAGGGCTATCTCCTACTCAAGGCTCACAGTTTTTTCTAATTGGAGGTTTGGCGTTGCATCCGTTGTTTCCTTCGCAAAAAGCGACGAAAGCGACAATGGATGAAACGCGTGTCTCTCTTAAGCGGCGCATTATATCTACACCACTCTCAGGGTCCAATACAAACGTTTGTTTGAAATTGCCGCAGCCCAGATAAATCACTGACGTACGGCTTATGACTGACCATTTTGCCGTATTGACCGGAATAGGCGTTCCGGTCAAGATACGGGCGGTTTTGCGCTCGCCGTAGGCTGACTGTTGGTTTCAAGAGCACCTCTAAAGACAGGGCGAAGGCAGCACAAAGTGACGCATTGCGTGGTTCCGACGCGCAGTTTACACGCCGCGATAATGAATGACTCATCGGTCATCACTGACGAATGGTCTTCACTCCCGTGAGCTGGGTCATGTGTGGTTCATGCCGGCGTTTTTAGAGGTGCCCTTGCGCCCATGAGCATCAACCGCCAGGTTCGCCTAGGCGACTTTTTTTCACCGGAGAGTAACGAGGAATCCATGAAGGTTCTTGTAGCTGTCAAACGAGTGGTCGACTATAACGTCAAGGTTCGCGTCAAGGCGGACAACTCCGGCGTCGACCTCGCCAACGTCAAGATGTCGATGAACCCTTTCTGCGAAATCGCCGTAGAAGAAGCCGTACGCCTGAAGGAAAAAGGCGTGGCGACTGAGATCGTCGTCGTCTCCATCGGCCCGACCACCGCCCAGGAACAACTGCGCACCGCGCTGGCACTGGGTGCCGATCGCGCCATCCTCGTCGAATCCGCCGAAGACCTGACCTCGCTGGCCGTGGCCAAGCTGCTCAAGGCCGTTGTCGACAAGGAACAGCCATCGCTGGTGATCCTCGGCAAACAAGCCATCGACAGCGACAACAACCAGACCGGCCAGATGCTCGCTGCTTTGAGCGGCTACGGTCAGGGCACCTTCGCCTCCAAAGTCGAAGTGTCTGGTGACAGCGTTGCCGTGACCCGCGAGATCGACGGCGGCGCACAGACCGTTTCCCTGAAACTGCCAGCGATTGTCACCACCGACCTGCGTTTGAACGAGCCGCGTTATGCGTCCCTGCCAAACATCATGAAAGCCAAGAAGAAGCCGCTTGAAGTGCTGACGCCTGACGCTTTGGGCGTTTCCACCGCCTCCACCAACAAGACCCTCAAGGTCGAAGCGCCGGCTGCACGCAGCGCGGGCATCAAGGTCAAGTCGGTGGCTGAACTGGTCGAGAAACTGAAAAACGAAGCGAAGGTGATCTGATCATGGCTATCCTCGTAATCGCCGAACACGATAACAAGGCGCTGGCTCCGGCCACGCTGAACACTGTTGCTGCTGCCGCTAAAATCGGTGGCGACATTCACGTGCTGGTAGCTGGCCAGGGTGCTGGCGCCGTGGCTGAAGCTGCTGCGAAAATCGCAGGCGTGGCCAAAGTGCTGTCGGCCGACAACGCCGCCTACGCGCACCAATTGCCGGAAAACGTTGCGCCGCTGGTAGCCGAGCTGGGCAAGGGCTACAGCCACATCCTGGCGGCCGCCACGTCCAACGGCAAAAACATCCTGCCGCGCGTGGCTGCTGCACTGGACGTCGACCAGATCTCCGAGATCATCTCGGTCGAAAGCGCCGACACCTTCAAGCGTCCGATCTACGCGGGCAACGCCATTGCCACCGTGCAATCGACCGCTGCGGTCAAGGTCATCACCGTCCGCGCCACCGGTTTCGACCCGGTTGCCGCCGAAGGTGGCTCGGCTGCCGTTGAAGCGGTAGGCGCTGCCCACGACGCCGGCATCTCCAGCTTCGTCAACGAAGAACTGGCCAAGTCCGACCGTCCTGAACTGACCGCTGCCAAGATCGTCGTTTCCGGCGGCCGTGGCATGCAGAACGGCGATAACTTCAAGCACCTGTACGCCCTGGCCGACAAGCTGGGCGCGGCGGTCGGCGCTTCCCGCGCGGCGGTCGACGCAGGCTTCGTGCCCAACGACATGCAGGTCGGCCAGACCGGCAAGATCGTTGCGCCACAGCTGTATATCGCCGTCGGTATCTCCGGCGCGATCCAGCACCTGGCGGGCATGAAAGACTCCAAGGTGATCGTAGCGATCAACAAGGACGAAGAAGCGCCGATCTTCCAGGTGGCCGACTATGGCCTGGTGGCGGACCTGTTCGAAGCCATCCCTGAGCTGGAGAAGCTGGTCTAATCCGGCGTCTTCACTTATAAAGAGCCCGGCCCTTTGGCCGGGCTTTTTATTTCTGCCTCAGAGGAGCGTATTGCCATGGATCTGCGTCGTTTGGCCGGCTGGCCGTTGCTGTGGACGTTGGCGCTCGTGCCAGGCCTGTCTGTCGCCGCCGGCAAATGTGAACGACTGATCGCTACCGGTAGCCCGGATGCGCCGCCCTATCTCTGGCAGGACCCTCAAGACCCCAAGCACTTGATTGGCGCCAGTGCCGACCTGCTGGCGCACGTCGCGCAAGAACTGGGGATCAAGATCGAACTGCTGTATGCCGGCAAGCGCGCCCAGGCGTTGGACGAAGTGCGCAGCGGACGCATGGACCTGCTCACCGACGCGCCATTGACCGTTAGCGGGCTTGAAGTGCTGGATTACGTTCATCCGCCCTTGCTCGAAAACGATTATCTGGTCTGGACCCGCAAGGACTCGACGCTGGTCATCAACCAGCCCGCAGACCTTCACGGTCATCCCGGGGCCTTGTCGGAAAAGGCCCGTATGACCCAGGGATTTGGCGTCTTTGCCGAGCAGCAATTGTCCCTGGTGCGCACGCCCAACCTGACCCAGGCCTTTCAGAAATTGCTGCTGGGAGAGGTGGAATATGTCCTGGCGGGGCGCTATTCGGGCCTGGCGATGGCGCAGACACTGGGGATGGCCAACGATCTGCAAGCCGCACCGCAACCGGTGGACAAACCCGGGCTGTTCCTCGCGGTTTCCCATAACTCCGCCTGCAATGACCCATGGTTACGCGGACAGCTGGCGCAAAAGATGACAGAATTGGCCGCGTCTGGTCTGACGGAGGCTGTGTTGCAGCGCAATCTCGAGCGTTGGAAAACACAGTTGCAGCCACCTGTCAGTGCCCCAAAACAGTAGGGAACATTAGTGACTATTCGACCTCTTTTCGCTGCCCTGGCCGTTCTGGCTCTGGCGGGCTGCGCAGCCGATCCGGCGCCGAATGAACAGATCCGCCTGACCGAACAGGCACTGGAGCAAGCGCGGGCCGTTGGCGCTACTGCCGACGAAGTGCCCGAATTGAAACTGGCTGAAGAAAAATTCGCTCGCGCCAAATCCAACATGGCCGACGAATCCTACAAGAAGGCGCGCATGCGGGCCGAACAGGCCGAACTCGACGCCCGCCTGGCCGAAGCGAAGGTGCTGACCCTCAAGAGCCAGGAGCAACTGAACGTGCTCGACACCCGCATCAAGCGCTTGCGCAAACAGCTGAGGGAGGATGCCCAATGAAGCACTCCCACGTATTGGGCGGTCTGGTACTCGCCGGCCTGGCCAGCTTGTATGGCTGCGCCGGCCAACGCAGCGAAGCGGCGCTCGACCAGGCCAGCACCGATTTCCAGAAGGTCAAGGAAGACGCCAACGTGTTGCGTGCCGCGCCCCGGGACGTGATTCGCGCTGGTGAATCCCTAGCCCGTGCCGATCGTTTGTCCAGCTACTGGGGCAGCGGCGAAGATGTGCAGCATTACGCCTACCTGAGCCAGCGCTACAGTGCGATCGCGCGGGAGCACAGCAATCAGGTGCTCAACGAAGAGCGCGCGGCGAAGCTCGAACTGGAGCGCCAGCGCCTGCAACTGGCCCTGCGCGAATCCAAGTTGCTGAGTGTGCAGCAACAGGGCAAATGGCTCGAAGAACAGATCATGGCGATGGCGACCACCCAGACCGATCGCGGCCTGGTGATGACCCTGGGCGACGTGCTGTTCGACACCGGCGAAGCGGAACTGAAAAACTCGGCCAACCGGGTGGTGCTCAAGATTGTGCAGTTCTTACAGCTCAATCCCAAGCGCGTGGTGCGTATCGAGGGGTACACCGACAGCACGGGCGGCAAGCAGGAAAACCTCAAGCTGTCTCGCGATCGCGCGCAAGCGGTCGCGGATGTGCTGGTGGACCTTGGGGTTGATGAAAAGCGCATCCAGGTCGAAGGCTACGGTGATGAATACCCGGTGGACGTCAACGCTACCGAGCGTGGCCGGGCACAGAACCGTCGCGTTGAAATTGTGTTCTCTGACGAAAAAGGCCAGCTCGGCGCCGCCCGCTAAGGGTTGCGTCACTGGAAAACCCGGCCCCTGTAGAAGGCGCCGGGTTTTTTTGGCCCTGCAATCGATGCACGATGAGTACAGTTAGAGCTGTCACTCCACTGTACTGTCGAGTAATCTGGCAACTGTCCCAGTACACTTCTAAACTGTTCCGGTATCGTTTCCGACAAGAATAAAATGCCCGTGAAATCGAGTGCTGCGTCATGACCAACCTTCTGCTCTATCAACGTATTGCTCAACAGCTGGCTGAAGACATCCGGCGCGGTGTGTATCAGCCCGGTGAACGCGTGCCTTCGGTGCGCAAGATGAGCTCGCAGCTCAACGTCAGCCATGCCACGGTGCTGCAGGCCTACGCCAACCTTGAAGACCAGGGGCTGATCCGCGCGCGGCCGCAGTCGGGCTACTACGTGCACCAGACGCCGGCCCTGACGGCACCGACGCCGGACATTGCCCGGGTCGAGCGTCCGGGGCTGGTGACGCGCAGCAGCATCATTCAGCAAGTATTGGTCGAGTCGCGCCGCGAAGGGGTGTTTCCCCTGGGCGCGGCGGTCCCGAGCGTCGACTATCTGCCTGTCCGGGCCCTGCATCAGCAATTGGCCAAGGTCACACGCTTCCACAGCCCGCGGGCGTTCAGCTACATGTTCAGCCCGGGTTTCGAGCCGTTGCGCCGCCAAGTGGCGATTCGCATGCGCGATGCCGGCGTCGTGGTGGACCCTTCCGAGGTGGTGATCACCCACGGCTGCGTCGATGCGTTGCAGATGTCCTTGCGGGTGCTGACGCGGCCCGGGGACTTGATCGCCGCTGAGTCGCCGACCTATTACGGCTTGCTGCAACTGGCGGATCTGTTGGGCCTCAAGGTTATCGAGATCCCCAGCGACCCGGTCACCGGTATGAGCCTGGAGGCCTTGCAGTTGGCGGCCAACCAATGGTCGATCAAGGCGCTGGTGCTGACCACGCGCCTGAGCAATCCTCTTGGCGGCACCATGCCGGAGGAGCGACAAAAGCAACTGCTGCGCCTGGCGTCGGACTTCGACATCCAGATCGTCGAGGACGATATCTATGGCGAGTTGATGTTCGAGCAGGGGCGCACCAAGGCCCTCAAGGCCTACGACCGGCTGGACCGGGTCATCTACTGCTCGAGTTTTTCCAAGACGTTGTCGCCGGGTGTGCGCATCGGTTGGATGATCGCGGGGAAATTCCAGCAGGAAATCCAGCGGCTCCAGACCTTCAGTACGCATTCAGCGTGCAGCGTCACGCAGATGGGCATTGCCGCGTACCTGGAAAACGGCGGCTATGACCGGCACTTGCGTTATATCCGGCAGGAGTACCGCAAGAACCTCAGCGCCTTTCAGCTGGCGGTGCAGCAGTACTTCCCCGAAGGCACGCAGATGAGCCGTCCCACTGGAGGCTTCATCCTGTGGGTCAGCCTGCCGGGGCGGGTCAATACCCAGGAGTTGCATGTGCGGGCGTTGCAACAAGGCATCAGCATCGCGCCAGGGCTGATTTTCAGTAACACCGAGCAGTTCAACCACTGCATTCGCTTGAACTGCGGCACCCCTTGGAACCGTGAGGCAGAGCGGGCCTTGATGACCCTGGGGCTGTTGGCCACTCAATTGTGCCAGGAGACGGCCAACGGATTTCTTTAGACGTCAGTGGCTTAGCTCGATGTGCTTGTCAGCGCCTCATTATCAGGCGAGCATGGGGGTCTCTGCCGTCAATGCTGTTGTATCTATGAAAGCCATTGTTCCTGCTGCCTGGGTTTTGATCGGCCTGTTGAGCGTCTTCCACATGGGAGGCGTAGTCGCGGCAGCGCCGGCGCAGGAAAAACCGGCCGCCAGTGTCACGAAGGATGCGCCGAAAAAAATCACAGCGGCCAAGAAACCTTCCGCCAAGAAGGTGGCACCGGCGAAGAAAAAACGCGCGCCCATCGCCTCCAAGAGCAAATCCGCCCACGAGGTCGCCAAGACCCCATTGCCGCCGGCCAAGCTGGATTTGAGCTTGCCCCATGAGATGGTCGATCAACTGCAACCACCGGGTAAGGTAGTGCAGTTCAAGCGTGAACCCCTCTTGCCGTCGATGTTCGGCGAGAAACCCGGGCCGTTTCAGCTCAATGGCCGTTTGTTGAGCAATGAAATGCAGCTGCCACTGCGCAACCAGGAGCGCAATGAGGTGGAAGGCGCAGCACTGGATTTCGAATTCAAGCAATAAACCTTCGACAGGCCTGCAGTTCGTCGCTGACCATTCGGTCATCCCGCCGTGGGCAAAAAAACACGCAGACGGTAATTTAAAACGAGTGTTTTAGCCGTTACTCTGTGTTCTGTTACTAACCATTACCTGTCCTGAGGATGTTGTCGTCATGAAATGCCGTGAAGGCTGTGGCGCCTGTTGCATCGCCCCTTCCATCAGCTCACCTATCCCTGGCATGCCCCAAGGCAAGCCGGCGGGAGAACGTTGCGTGCAATTGTCGGTCGATAACCTGTGCCGGATCTTCGGCCTGCCGGAGCGTCCGGCGGTGTGCTCGGCGTTCGAAGCCGACATCGAGGTGTGCGGCAGCAGCAGTGAAGAGGCCATCCGGCTGATCGGTTGGTGGGAGCAAATCACGGCAGCGTAATGAGTCAATGAACGGATCCTAACTGAACGAACTTGGACAATAAGGAAAAGAACTATGGGTTCGCTGCATCGTATGGCTGTGTTGTGTGGGTTGACCGTGTTGCTGGCAACGGCCACCGCTCAGGCAGAGGACTGGCAGGTTGCCAAGGAGAAAGACGGTATCAAGGTTTCCCTCAGTGAGGTGGCGGGCTCCAAATACAAGGCCTATCGCGGCGTGACGGTGATGAAAACCACCATGGCCAAGCTTCGGACCCTGCAGGAAGACGTTCCCGGTGCCTGCGCCTGGATTCATGAATGCAAGAGCCAGAAACTGCTCAAGCACGAAGGTAATCAGAGCTGGACCTACACTCAGTTCAACACGCCATGGCCGGTGACGTCCCGGGACTCGGTACTGGAAGTCACCACCGAGGAGGGCGCCGATGGCAGCCTGACCCGCAAGCTCAAGGGTGTGCCGAAATACCTGCCCGAAGAGCAAGGTTTCGTGCGCGTGACCCAGGTCGACGGCTTCTGGAAGTTCACGCCAAAGGGCGCTGGCCAGATCGAAGTGACCTACCAGGTCCACACCGAACCAGGGGGGGACGTGCCGTCCTGGCTGGCGAACAAGTTCGTGGTGGATGCACCGTTCAATACTTTGAAAGCCCTGAAGGAACGCGCCGAAAACTGATCGGCCCCGGCTTCATACCCAGAGACCGCCCCAGAGGCGGTCTTTTCATGGGTGCCGTCCAGACGCCCGGCGGAACGATTGTTCAGACCTCAATGTCGAGATAAAGGTAAGCCAGGCCCTGAATTGATCAAGGAGACACCGATGCAAAAGTGGGAAATCACTTTCGTGGATGATCATGGCGAAGCCATCGCCGAGCAGTTCGACTACGAGCAGGAGCCTACGATGGAGCAGGCTGCACAACTGATTCGCGAAAAATTGCTGCCCGTTTCCGCCCAACTGGACCTCAACGACCTGGAAGGTCGCACTGAAGATCCCACCGTCAAGAACCTCAAGTCCCAGCACAGTATCGAAATCATCAGCATTACATCGATTTCATGAAACGGTGCCTGGTCTCGCTTGGCAGCGGCCGCCACTTGCGGCTACTCTGCAATTGAGATCAGCGAAAGGATCGCCAAGGTCCGGTCTTGTCAGCTACATGCTTGTGTCCCGACGGCCATTTGATGCCGTACTGCTTGCAGCCTGAGGGCTTCACGCACGGGAAGACGGAAAGTCTATCCATTGGTTTCAGGAGGACGTTTCATGAGCACAGCCTATCAAGAAGACATCAGCACCAGCGTGTTGCGCCGCATGAAAGAAGGCGGTTTCGATTTTTCCCGATTCCATCCCATTGAGTTCTACGCCATTTTCCCGGACGAGGAGCGGGCGCGCAGGGCGGCAGGTCATTTTCGGGGAGAATCGTTGAACGCGCAGATCAGTGCACGGGACGATGGGGCTTGGTCGTTGGAACTGAGCCGGGTGATGTACGCCACTTACGATGACATTGGCGACTTCGAGCAAGACTTTGAGGCAGTCGTCGAACCCTTGGGTGGTGTGATCGAGGGCTGGGGTGTCAAGCAAGAGATCCGGCGCCTGCAGGCCTGACAGTCACTCACCGCAACCACAGCAACGGCTGACCTTTGTGTCGGCCGTTTTCATGTCTGTGAGCTAACGAGAGTCCCTGTGGGAGCCGAGCTTGCTCGCGATGGCGGCTGCACGATCAACATCATTACTCGCTGACACACCACAATCACTTCCCCAGGTTTTGTACTTAACTGTATCCAGATCAAGCCGCGTCGTTTTTCCGAGACTATGCTCAGCAGAGCGACGCCCCTGCGTCGCAATGAAGCGGGGGCAGCGGGGTGGGGGCATTTGTTGCACTAGAAAAGTGCGCGGCCTGTCAGAGGAGAATCCAACCCGTTGATCATAAAGCGTTTATGCCGATGGCACGGGGCTTGCGAAGCCTTGCTGCCAGGGTGACAAGGAGTACGGCATGATCCGCAGCGGTTTTGATGAAATGTACGATGCCAACGGCCAGGTCCGCCCGCATTACCAGGCGTTTGCCCGCTGGCTGGCTGAAACGCCTGGTGAGCTGCTGGCGCAACGCAGGCGCGAAGCCGACCTGTTGTTTCATCGTGCTGGCATTACGTTTACGCTCTACGGGGACGAGCAGGGGACCGAGCGCCTGATCCCTTTCGACACTATTCCGCGCAGCATCCCGGCCAGTGAATGGCGGGTGGTCGAACGCGGCTGCATCCAGCGGGTCAAGGCGCTGAACATGTTCCTGGCCGACCTCTACCACGAACAACGGATCATCCGGGCCGGCATCATTCCCGCCGAACAGGTGCTGGTCAACGAGCAGTACCAACTGGCGATGCAGGGGCTTGATCTGCACCGCGACATCTATGCCCACATTTGTGGTGTCGATCTGGTTCGCGACGGTGACGGCACGTACTACGTGCTCGAAGACAATCTTCGTACGCCCAGCGGCGTCAGCTACATGCTCGAAGACCGCAAGATGATGATGCGCCTGTTCCCCGAACTGTTCGCCGCCCAGCGCATCGCCCCTATCGATCATTATCCGAACCTGCTGCTAGACACCCTGAAAAGCGCCAGCCCGCTGGACGATCCCAGTGTCGTGGTGCTCACGCCGGGGCGTTTCAACAGCGCGTTCTTCGAGCACGCGTTCCTGGCCCGAGAGATGGGCGTGGAGTTGGTGGAAGGCGCCGACCTGTTCGTGCGTGATGACAAAGTGTTCATGCGCACCACCGACGGCCCGAAAGCGGTGGATGTGATCTACCGTCGCCTCGACGACGCGTTCCTCGATCCGCTGGCCTTCAACCCGGACTCGATGCTCGGGGTGCCGGGCCTGTTGTCCTCCTACCGTTCCGGCAACGTGGTGCTGGCCAACGCCATCGGCACGGGCGTGGCGGACGACAAGTCGGTGTACCCCTTCGTCACCGACATGATCCGTTTTTACCTGGACGAGGAGCCGATTCTGAAGAACGTCCCTACATGGCAATGTCGTAATCCTGCTGAACTTTCCCACGTGCTGGCGAATCTTCCCGACCTGGTGGTCAAGGAAACCCAGGGTTCCGGCGGTTACGGAATGCTGGTGGGGCCGGCCGCGACGACGGCGCAGATCGATGCCTTCCGAGAGCGGATCAAGGCCAAGCCGCACGCCTATATCGCTCAGCCGACGCTGTCGCTCTCGACCTGTCCGACCTTTGTCGAAAACGGCATCGCCCCGCGCCACATCGACTTGCGGCCGTTTGTGCTGTCGGGGCGCGAGACCCGCGTGGTGCCTGGTGGGCTGACGCGGGTGGCGCTGCGCGAAGGTTCCCTGGTGGTGAATTCATCCCAGGGCGGTGGGACCAAGGATACTTGGGTAGTCGAGGATTGAGGAGCTGCCATGCTGAGTAGAACCGCCTCGGACCTGTACTGGATGTCGCGCTACCTGGAGCGCGCGGAAAACCTCGCACGGATGCTCGACGTCAGCTATTCGTTGTCACTGATGCCCCAGGACGGGCGTGGCGATGGCTTGCACGAGCTGGCCATGCCATTGCTGATCACCGGCACGCTGGATGATTATCGGGAGCGACACGCCGATCTGCACGCCGAGCGCCTGCTGCATTTCTTTGCCCTGGAAGCGGCCAACCCGGCCAGTATCTACAGCTGCCTCGGCGCCGCGCGAGCCAGTGCCCACGCGGTACGTGGGCGAATCACCGCCGACATGTGGGAGAACATCAACGCCACCTGGCTGGAAATTCGCGGTATCGCCGAGCAAGGCTTGAATCGCTACGGCATGAGCCGTTTCTGTGAGTGGATCAAGGAGCGATCCCACCTGTTTCGCGGCGCCACCTACGGCACCATCATGCGCAACGACGCGTTCCGCTTCATTCGCCTGGGGACCTTCATCGAAAGGGCCGACAACACCCTGCGCTTGCTCGACGCCCGCTACGAAATGGCCGGTGACCAGGCCGACACGGTCAGCGATGGCACGGCCCACGCCTATTACCAATGGAGCGCCTTGTTGCGAGCCTTGTCGTCCTTCGAGGCTTACACCGAGATCTACCGTGACGCCCCGGGCGCTCGCCATGTGGCTGAGTTGCTGCTGTTGCGCGCCGATGTGCCGCGTTCGCTGCGCGCCTGCACCGAAGAAATCAACCAGATCCTCGCGAGCCTGCCGGGCACCAACGGTCGGCAGGCACAACGGCTGGCGGCGGAAATGGACGCACGCCTGCGCTACACCGGCATCAATGAAATCCTCGACGGGGGCCTGCATGCCTGGCTCACCGAATTCATCCCACTGGTCCGTGAACTGGGCAATGCCATTCACAGTTCCTACCTGGAGGTCATATGAGACTCTCGATCAGCCATGAAACGGCCTACCACTATGAAGATCAGGTGCGCGCCAGCATCCAGTACCTGCGCCTGACGCCCCACGACAGCGAACGCCAGCATGTGCTGAGCTGGCAACTGGATTTGCCCCGGCCGGTGCGTGCGCAGTTGGACCCGTTCGGCAATATCCTTCACGTACTGACCCTGGACGAACCCCACGAAACAATCATCATCGGTGCCCGCGGACAGGTGGATATCGATCCGTTGCGCGAAGCCGAGCACGAGAGCCAATCGGCGCTGCCGTTCCTGCGCTTCACCCGGCTAACGGAAGCGGACGAAGCCCTTCGAGCCTTCGCCGCGCAGCAATGCCAGCAGCGTCGTGATCGCTCGGCGCTGATCGACCTGATGCACGGGCTGAACCAGCACATGATCTACACCCCAGGCACCACTGAGGTGGAGACCAGTGCGGCCCAGGCTTTTGCCGGTCGTAGCGGGGTGTGCCAGGATCACACCCACGCCTTCCTGGCCTGCGCCCGTAGCCTGGGGGTGCCGGCGCGGTATGTCTCGGGGTATCTGTTCAGCGAAGAGAGCGAACACCTGGCAAGCCATGCCTGGGCGGAGGCCTGGCTTGACGACGCCTGGTACAGCTTCGACGTGACCAACCAACTGGCCCGTCCGGAGCGCCACCTGAAGCTGGCCGTGGGCCTGGATTACCTGGACGCCTGCCCGGTACGTGGCATGCGTCGCGGCGGCGGTTGCGAGCAGATGCATGCCAAGCTGGTCGTGCCACCGGCGCCGGTGATCACGGTGCAACAACAATAACCTTCCAACGAGGGAGCTTTTGTGGCGAGGGAGCTTGCTCCCGCTCGAGTGCGAAGCGCTCGCAAGCTTTTTAAGGGGCTGCTGCGCAGCCCAGCGGGAGCAAGCTCCCTCGCCACAAAAAAAGCAATCTCACGGGGCCAATGGCTGCTTGCGTCCCGCCATATGCTTCAAATAACCCACCAGCAAATCCAGCTCGGAATCCGGCAGCACCGCAGCCGAGAACCCGGGCATCTTGCCCTGGGGCCAGCGACGCAGCGCTTGCGGGTCGCGAATGTAGTGCTTGAGGAAATCCCCGGAGAAGTATTCGGTCGGGTTGAAGGGAATGTTCAGGTCAGGGCCGAACTGTGCATCGCCTGCGCCATTGAGCCGGTGGCATGCCAGGCAATTTTTCTGGAACAGTTCGAAACCTTTATTGACCGGGTCGTCCTTGGCCAGGCTGGGCGCCGGTAGCAGGGCGGGGAAGCGTTCGGCCACGGCCGACAGGCGCTTGATGGTCGCCACCGCGTAGGGCCATTGCTCCGGGCTGATGTGGCCAGCCTGCGGATCGGTCCAGACCAGATAGAAAGGCCCGGCACTGTGCTTGCCTTCTCCCAGCGACGGCCATGGCTTGGCCGGGTCCTCGATCGCCAGCCAGGCCCGGGCCCCGCTCTTGTTGAGTAACGGCGCCGCAGGCATTTCGGCAGCGAAGCCGTCCAGGGCAACGGCTTGCAGGTGGTCGTTCGCTTGGACGCCCGTCAATAGTGCCGTCAGCGGCACGGCTCGATAGCTCATCGGTTTCTTGTAGGAAACGTCATCAGCGATCTGGACCGTTTGAACGTCCGGATGCTTGAGCAGTTCTTCGGTTTGCCAGGTGCGCGTGCCCGCGCCCAACTCCAGCACCAGTTGAGCGGCATGAAGGGGCGTGCTGAGCAGCAACGCCCCGAACACAATAAGAGCTTTCAAGTCGATCGCCTTCCATGTCGAGGGGATGCCGCAAAGGTTGGCACAGCCATCGCGGCTCGAACAGAGAACCCGTCACATTTTTTGGCGACACAACTAATGGATGATGCAGATGCCCTCGCGCAGGAATCAGCCAATCACCTTGGTGATATTCGGCAAAATCAACAGCAGCGTCGTGGCAAAGAGAATGAGTCCGGCTTGGCGAACTTTCGAATGTTTGAACATGGCTGACCCGCCTTTATTGTTATTTCCTAAAAGCCAGCCTGCATATCCATGGCGGCTGGCATTGCACTTCCTGTTCGACAAGCGCCTCGGCAAAACCCGACGACTTTCTTGTACAAGGATTACATTAGGGGCCGCGGCGGCCTTGGCTTAGATCCAATTCGTATCAGTTTGGTACAGATTGCTCTAAAAAAGGCATGAGGCCTATTGCCACCTTCCTGTCGGCCCTTTTGCTAGACAGCTTGCCCTCCTGAATCGGTTAACCCGATAGCTCGCTACCGTTCGTCTGAGCGTGGCCGTCAACGCCATTGAGCACTGCGGTCATTGAATCCGGCGCCGCTGGGCTTATGGTTGAAGGCATCGCATTACCCGTGGTTTCGAGGACGTCATGACCCAAGCTTTGATTTTCGACGCATTACGCACGCCCCGCGGCAAGGGCAAGGCCGACGGCGCCTTGCACAGCGTCAAGCCGGTGAACCTGATGGGTGGCCTGCTCAGCGCTTTGCAGCAGCGCATGGATCTGGACACCAGCCAGGTCGATGACATCGTGCTCGGTTGCGTGACCCCGGTTGGTGAGCAGGGGGCCGATATCGCCAAGACCGCCGCGCTGGTGGCCAATTGGGATGTCAGCGTGGCAGGCGTGCAACTCAATCGGTTTTGCGCCTCGGGCCTGGAGGCGGTGAACCTGGCGGCGATGAAAGTGCGTTCCGGGTTCGAAGACCTGGTGGTGGCCGGCGGCGTCGAATCCATGTCCCGGGTGCCCATGGGCAGCGATGGCGGCGCGTGGGCGCTGGACCCGCAAGCCAACCTGCACGGTCACTTCGTTCCCCAGGGCATCGGCGCCGACTTGATCGCCACGCTGGAAGGCTTTAGCCGTGAGGATGTCGACGGTTATGCGCTGCATTCCCAGCAAAAAGCAGCGCGTGCCCGGGCTGACGGTTCGTTCAATAAATCCCTGGTCGCCGTGCGGGACCAGAATGGCATCGTGCTGCTGGACCACGACGAGTTCATCCGCGCCGACTCCACGCTCGAAGGCCTGGGCAAGCTCAAGCCAAGCTTCGAGGCCATAGGCCAGATGGGGTTCGATGGCACGGCGTTGCGCGTCTATAGCCATGTCGAACGAATTCATCACGTGCACACGCCGGGCAACAGTTCCGGCATCGTCGATGGCGCGGCGCTGATGTTGATCGGTTCCGAAGCCAAGGGGCGCGCCATGGGCCTGCAACCCCGGGCGCGGATCGTCGCCAGCGCTGTCACCAGTACCGACCCGACCATCATGCTCACCGGCCCGGCGCCGGCTACCCGCAAGGCCCTGGCCAAGGCCGGGTTGCGGGTGGAGGACATTGACCTGTTCGAAGTCAATGAAGCCTTCGCCTCGGTGGTGCTCAAGTTCATCAAGGACATGGCCATCGACCCTGCCAAGGTCAACGTCAACGGTGGCTCCATCGCCATGGGGCATCCCTTGGGCGCCACGGGGTGCGCAATTCTCGGTACGTTGCTCGACGAATTGGAGGTGCGTCGCCTGCGTTATGGCCTGGCGACCCTGTGTGTCGGCGGCGGCATGGGCATTGCCACCGTCATTGAACGCCTCTGAGCCCCGACTTCAAGGAACACTTTTTCATGACCGATGCCATCCGTTACGAAACTGGCCAGGACCAGATCGTCGTCCTGACCCTGGACATGCCGGGCCAGAGCGCCAACACCATGAACGCGGTGTACCGTGAGGCCATGGCCGCCTGCGTCGCCCGTTTGCAGGCTGAAAAGGACTCGATTGCCGGTGTGATCATCACCTCGGCCAAGCACACCTTCTTCGCGGGTGGTGACCTCAATGAATTGATCAAGGTCGGCAAGCCCGAGGCCAAGGCTTTCTACGACATGGTCCTGCTGCTCAAGGCCCAACTGCGTACTTTGGAGACCCTGGGGAAACCCGTGGTGGCGGCCATCAATGGCGCGGCCCTCGGCGGTGGTTGGGAAATCTGCCTGGCCTGCCATCATCGTGTGGCCCTGGACCTGCCGTCGGTGCAGCTCGGCCTGCCGGAGGTCACGCTCGGCCTGTTGCCGGGTGGTGGTGGGGTGGTGCGGATGGTGCGACTGCTCGGTTTGGAAAAGGCCTTGCCGTATCTGCTCGAGGGCAAGAAGGTCAATGCGCAACAAGCGCTGCTGGCCGGTTTGATCGATGAGCTGGCGAAGGATCGTGATGAACTACTGGCCAAATCCCGGGCCTGGATTCTTGCCAACCCCAGCGTCATCCAACCCTGGGATGCAAAGGGCTATCGACTCCCGGGCGGCACGCCGTCTGATCCGAAAGTTGCGCAAATGGCGGCAATCGCCCCTTCGATCCTGCGCAACAAGACCCAGGGTTGCCTGCCGGCACCGGAGAAAATCCTCTGCGCAGCGGTGGAGGGCGCCCAGGTTGATTTCGACACCGCGCACCTGATCGAAACCCGCTACTTCACTGAACTGACCACCGGCCAGGTGGCGAAGAACCTGATTGGCACCTTCTGGTTCCAGCTCAACGAGATCAAGGCCGGTGGTTCTCGCCCACAGGGTCTTGCGCCTTATCTGACGAAAAAAGTCGGCGTGCTCGGCGCAGGCATGATGGGGGCGGGTATCGCCTATGTCAGCGCCGTGGCCGGCATCGCGGTGGTACTCAAGGATGTCGATCTGGCGGCGGCCGAGAAGGGCAAGGCCCGTTCGGCGGCGTTGCTGGATAAAAAGGTCGCCCGCGGCCAACTCACCGCCGAGCAGCGCGAAGCCACGCTGGCGCGGATTCACCCCACCGACAGCAACGCAGATCTGGCCGGTTGCGACCTGGTCATCGAAGCGGTGTTTGAAGATCGCGCCCTGAAAGCCAGCGTGTCGGCCGCCGCCCAGGCGGTGGTGGGCGATGATGCGGTGATCGCTTCCAACACCTCGACCTTGCCCATCACCGGCCTGGCCCTGGCTGTACCGGACCCGACGAAGTTCATCGGCCTGCACTTCTTCAGCCCGGTGGAAAAAATGCCCCTGGTGGAGATCATCAAGGGGGCGCGTACCAGTGACGCGACTTTGGCTCGGGGTTTCGATTTTGTCCTGCAGATCAACAAGACGCCGATTGTGGTCAACGACAGTCGCGGTTTCTTCACATCGCGGGTGTTCGGCACCTTTACCAATGAGGGCATCGCCATGCTCGGCGAGGGCGTGAGCGCGCCGATGATCGAGACCGAAGCGCGCAAGGCCGGGATGCCGGTCGGGCCTCTGGCGATCTCTGACGAAGTTTCCCTCAGCCTGATGAGCCATATCCGCGCGCAAACCGCCAAGGACCTGCACGCAGAAGGGAAGATGCCGATTGAGCACCCGGCATTCGCCGTGATTGACTTGCTGCTCAACGAGTACAAGCGGTCGGGCAAGGCCGCCGGTGCCGGTTTTTATGAATACCCGGCCAACGGGCAAAAGTACCTGTGGCCACAGCTGAAGAGCCGCTTCGAGAAAACCGATGGGCAGATTTCCCCGCAGGATATCCGGGATCGCCTGCTGTTCATCCAGGCCTTGGAGACCGTTCGCTGCATGGAGGAGGGAGTGCTGACTTCGACGGCCGACGCCAACATCGGCTCGATCTTCGGTATCGGCTTCGCTGCCTGGACCGGCGGTGCGCTGCAGTTCATCAACCAATACGGCCTGCAAGACTTTGTCGGTCGCGCCCAGTATCTGGCCGAGCAATACGGCGAGCGCTTCTCCCCGCCGGCCTTGTTGTTGGAGAAAGCCGCCCGCCACGAACTGTTCTGACAGACCGGGTAAGGGCTTGCCTTGGAACCATGTTTCAAGGCAGGCTCTGTGGTGTGCAATATTCCCATCATCGTGTCAGGTATTTTTTATGTCGCTACGCATCTGCATTCTGGAAACCGATATCCTGCGTCCGGAACTGGTCGACCAATATCAGGGTTACGGGCAGATGTTCCAGCGCCTGTTTTCGCAGCAGCCCATTGCGGCCGAATTTGTTGTGTACAACGTGATGGAGGGGCATTACCCCAGCGATGACGAGCAGTTCGACGCTTATCTGGTGACCGGCAGCAAGGCTGATTCCTTCGGCACCGACCCTTGGATCCAAACCCTCAAGACCTACCTGCTGGCGCGCTATCAGCGCGGCGATAAATTGCTCGGTGTGTGCTTTGGTCACCAGCTGCTGGCGTTGTTGCTGGGCGGTAAGACCGAGCGCGCCACCCAAGGCTGGGGCGTCGGCACCCATCGCTACAAGCTCGCCGCCAAGGCGCCTTGGATGAGCCCGGTGATGGAAGAATTGACCTTGCTGATCAGCCATCAGGACCAGGTCACCGAATTGCCCGAAAGCGCGACGGTCATCGCCTCCAGCGATTTCTGCCCGTTCGCCGCCTACCACATCAACGACCAGGTGCTGTGCTTCCAGGGGCACCCAGAGTTCATCCACGATTATTCCCGGGCCTTGCTGGAGATTCGCCAGCAGCACCTCGGCGAGCAGATCTATAGCCAGGGTGTGGCGAGCCTTGCCCACGAGCACCACGGCACCACGGTGGCGGAATGGATGATGCGTTTCGTCGCGCACAAGCCGCAGGCCGAAGCCACCCAAGGCTAACGATCACCCCTCATGTGGGAGCGAGCTTGCTCGCGATAGGGGGGATCAGTTGGCCTGATGCTGGATGTGCCAGGTCATCGCGAGCTTGCTCGCGATGAATCCCACACACATCCCAGCGAAGAACGCTCGCCTACAACCATCCCGATCGCTTGAAGCTCCACCACAGCGACGAGCATCCCACCGCGATAACTCCTAGCACCGCGAAATAGCCGTATTGCCAACTCAGCTCCGGCATGTCCTGGAAGTTCATCCCATAGATCCCGGCCACAGCCGTGGGAAACGCCAGGATCGCCGCCCAAGCTGCAAACTTGCGCTGCACCACGCTCTGGCGCGACGCTTCGAGCAACACGCCGACTTCGATGGTCTGGCTGGCGATGTCGGCCAGGGTTGTCAGGTCTTCCATTTGCCGCGTGACATGAATCTGCACGTCGCGAAAGTACGGGCTCATGTTCTTGTCGATGAAGGGGAAGTCCAGTCGCTGCAACTCTTCACTGATCTCCACCATTGGCGCCGCATAACGGCGCAGGCGCAATACGTCGCGGCGCAAGCTGTGCAGGTTCTGGATGTCCCGTTCGTTCAGGGAACTGCACATGACATTGTGTTCCAGCTCATCGATTTCGGCGTGGATGGCCTCACCCATTGGCTGGTAGTTTTCAATCACGAAATCAAGGATGGCATAGAGGACGAAATCTTCCCCGTGTTTCAGCAAAAGCGGACGCGCCTCACAGCGCTGTCGGACGTGGGCGTAGGACGCGGAGTGGCCGTTGCGAGCCGTGATGATGTAGCCCTTGCCGGCAAAGATATGGGTTTCGATGAACTGCAGCTTGCCGTCCTTGCGTATCGGCGAATACGTGACGATAAACAGCGCATCGCCAAAGGTCTCCAGCTTGGGACGGCTGTGTTTCTCCATGGCGTCTTCGATTGCCAGTTCGTGCAGGTTGAATTGACGCTGCAGGTTGGTCAGCTCCAGGGCGCTGGGCTCTTCGAGACCGATCCACACAAAATGACCAGGTTTGGCAGCCCAGGTGCTGCCTTCGTCGAGGGTGATATTGGTGACTTTCTTACCGGCGCTGTAGACCGCAGCAGCAACGACTCTACCCATAATGTGGTTCACTTCTTATTGGAAATGGCAGTGACAGGCGGCGTCCAGCTTAACGCGCCCTGTAGCTTGAGAGTCAGCAAAATCTGCGGAGTTCGGCAGCAAAAGAAAACCCACCGAGGGGGTGGGTTTCCATTCAGGCGGCTTGCAACTGCCGGTCCATTGTCGCGATGCACTCGCGCATCTGTTCACGGCATTGGGCAATGAGCCGGGGCATGTCATCCATACTCAATCCGGCCGTAGGAATCGCCGGCAATGAACGTATGAGGATGTCACCGCTGCGCCAACGATTGAGGCGCATGTGCTTGATGTAGCTGCTCACGCACACCGGAACAATCGGCACTCCGGCGGCTATTGCCATCTGGAAGGCGCCTTTCTTGAATGGCAGCAGGTCTGCGCCCAGATTGCGCGTGCCTTCCGGAAAAACCCAGATCGAGGTGTCCTCGTGCTGCAAGGTATGGGTGGTGGTCAGCATCGATTTTCGGGCCTTGATCGCGTTACCGCGGTCGATCAACACGTTGCCCGCCAGCCAGAACAATTGCCCGAACAGCGGCACCCATTTCAGGCTCTTCTTGCCAATGCACACGGTACGACGCGGCACCACGTTGCCGAACATGAACAGGTCATAGTTGGATTGGTGGTTGGCGATGATGACGCAGCCGTTGGGCTTATTCACCAGCGAGTCGACCTGCGTCCGGACCCGCAAACGCAAAATGCACATCGCCGGCAATGCGTACAACCTTGCGCATAAACGGCTGTTGTCCGGGTTGAACGGCCGGCACAGGCCCAAAATCACCCCGAGCACGCCAGCCATTACAAAATGCAGGCCCATCAATAACATACGCAATACAAACAGCATCTACGGGCCCCATCGGGACAAAAGGTTGCGCAGTGTACGGATGTGCACTGTTTTCGGCAATTGCCCCTATAGATGTAGGAAATAGACGATGTTTAAGCACATGTTTCCAAATAACGCGACAGAAGCGGCCTAGAGCGGTTGCGGACTTTTAAACGACGCGCGTAGGAAAAAGCCCGGCTCTACAAGCGTCAGCCCAAGTGCTCCTGATCCAACAGAATCGCACTGTCCAGCGTATCCAGGAGAGCCTTGCGCACTTTCAGCTTGGTGTTCTTGTGGGCTGTCATGTTGATCTTCTTCAACTGACGCGCCGCTTCCAGGGCTGCGCCCTGCAGTTCTTCGGCCGACACCACCTTGTCGAGGAAACCGGCATCCACAGCGCCCTGCGGATTGAACATCTCGGCATTGATCACCGAGCGGTGAAACGCCGACTTGCGCAGGCGATCACGAGCCAGCTCGATACCGGCGTGGTGCATGGTCATGCCGATCTGCACTTCGTTCAGGCCGATGCTGAATGGCCCTTCCACACCAATGCGATAGTCCGCCGAGAGCAGCAGGAACGCCCCCTTGGCCACCGCATGCCCCGGGCAAGCAACAACGACGGGGAAGGGGTGCGACAACAGGCGACGGGCCAGGGTCGAGCCGGCCGTGACCAGGCTCACCGCTTCCTTGGGACCGGCAGTCATCACTTTCAGATCGTAACCACCCGACAAAATCCCCGGTTGCCCGGTAATGATCACCACCGCCCGATCCGCCGTCGCCTGGTCCAGCGCAGCGTTGAACGCGGCAATCACATCTGGCGAGATGGCATTGACCTTGCCGTTGTTCAAGGTCAGGGTCGCGATACCGTCTTCGAGATGGTAGGTAATCAAGTCGCTCATGACGCTATTCCTTGTAAGAGAAGTGACGCAGACGTTACCCACCGCCGCAGGTCAGGTAAAGCACCGTGACTGACTCACCGGTCAGCCCCAAGCCCCGCAAACAGCCTGGCCCTCCCATCCCACCAAGCCTTCATCTATAGAGCATTGCCTATACAGCCCCGAAGATTGGCCGGTTTGCCCTGCCCAGATGCGTTTGAAATGCCCGACCAAGCTTAACCGCATGAAAATTCTGAAAAAAACCTTTGCCATCGGAAAAGCTTTCGACTACATTAGCGCGCCTCGACAGACTGAACGTTTGTCGAGATACGGTGAAGTGTCCGAGTGGCTTAAGGAGCACGCCTGGAAAGTGTGTATACAGGAAACTGTATCGAGAGTTCGAATCTCTCCTTCACCGCCAAATTTGAAACGCCTAAACCCCTGAAAACGTTAAAGTTTTCAGGGGTTTTGTGTTTTCAGGGCTGCAAAAAGCGCCTGTATGGGAACATCCATGGGAACACTTGAGGATTTCCTTCAAGTGCGACCTAGCTCCGGATCCCTTTCTTTCTGCTGCCGGACCGGACGGAAGGCCCAGCCTACGACTCCCAGCGAAGCAACGACGGATGCATGGAAAACGGTGGGCTCAACTATCCGTGGCACTAAAATGCTATTACTCTCGTTCGTTTGACCGACGATCAATCTGTCATGTACATGCGAGGGAGCAATGGCAGTATCCAATCTAGAAAAGTACCGGAAAGACTTGAAGGCTTTACTTCAAGAGGGAGGGGCAGTTCTTCAAGCGCTTCGCCGTAGCGCAGAAGGTACGGAGGTATGGCGAGCCCGTTTGTCAAAGGCCGGATGGACCGAAGAGAAAATTGAAAAGTACGACAATTCGCTCAAACCTTTCCGGATTTGTTACAACCACTGGTATTCGGAAGCTTTGGCTGTCGTAAAGCAGCTGCTCCCGGACCGGTATTCGGACTTCGTAAAGTTTTACGAACGGCCAAAAACACGTAAGTCATTTGATATCGAGACTTATCGAATAGAGGACGCGTGCCAGTCCCTCACGTCTGCTAAGTATAATGGTGACGTGATTGTTGACGTATCTGCGGCTATTCCATTGTTGCAGCAGCAGATAGCTATTCTTGAGTCCATAGAGAAGCGTTTTGAGAGCTCACTCTTTGACATTAAACAGTTGGTTCAGGCTGATCTTTTTGACTCTGAACTCGATGTGGCTAGAGAGCTACTAAAAAATAAATTTGCTCGTGCTGCGGGGGCCGTCGCCGGAGTCGTGCTGGAGGGGCATCTAAAGCAGGTATGTGACAATCATGGGCTGCCGAAGAAGTCTGGCACTATCGCGGTGCTTAACGATGCGCTAAAAGCCGCAAGCGTCATTGAGCTATCGCAGTCTAGGCATATCCAATTTTTGGGCGATATTCGTAATAAATGTGGTCATAAAAATCCCACTGATCCAACAGTCGAAGAAGTGCGTGAGCTTATTGATGGAGTTGATAAGGTTATAAAAACTGTCTTCTAATCCTAAGTGGGGCCAATATGGCCCCTCTCAGGAAAATGCCTAAAGGTTCAGGGCAATTTGAAGCATTCCGACAACGTCTGGACCATCCTCATTAATCCACATTCCGTAATGCTGTCGGATCATGTTCGCGCTTGTATGGCCCATCTGCTCCGCAATCCAATCGATCGAAGCCACGCCCGTCGTAAGTAACTGGCTGGCGTAGGTGTGCCGGCACTGACCAGGCCCGCGATAGCGAACCCCGGCCGCGTTCAAGTGTGCTTTGAAAAACCTGTCCCTCACAACAAAATCGCTGACGTGCGGCAAACCACTCTTCGTATTCAGAAATACAAAGCGCAGCTTGTGCTTGCGGATCGTCTTATTGTCCCGCTCGACGACTTCTACCGTTTCCGCTCTCTTGGTGTGGTTGATCGCGTCTAACTTACGCAGCGCGTCCCACGCAGGCTCCAGCAGCCGTACCTTGCGAGTGGAGCGCCGGGTTTTCGTAACACGGTAAGCTCCGCGCACTTTGGATCTACGGAAGGTGACCATCCCCTGTTCCAAGTCGACATCCTCCCAGGCCAGCGCGATAGTCTCCGACACCCTCGGGCCAGCCCAAATCATAAATTGCACCATCAGCAGCTCCTGGGTGCGATGGGTGGGTGTTTCTAGGATCTGTCTGATTTCCGCCCGAGTGAAAGGGTCAGGGGCCTCTGGGTCGGGAAGACGCACAAATAGCCCTTCCGTTGGGTCATGGGCGACTTTCTTTCGGGTGCGGTAGAGTCGGAACACTTGGCGCACGTTGCAAATGATGTCGCGAATGGTTTTGTTCTTGAGCCGTTTCGACAGCGGTCCCTGGATCCACTCTTGAAGGTCTAGATGGTCAATCTGATCGATCTGGATGTGTCCCCAGCGTGGCCGTACGTGCACCTCAGCCTTATTCTTATACCCGCGAAAAGAGGTTGCGGCGACGCTGTTGCTTTTGATTGTCAGCCAAAGGTCCAGGTAATGCCCGAAGGTGTTTTCGGCCAGTTTGGTCGACTCGGGAAAATGCCGCCGGTAATCGAAAGTACCTGCCTGGATTTCGTACTCGATGACTGTCACCAGACGCTTTGCATGCTCCCGGTTCTCGGGTGTATTACCACCGGGCACAAGCTCCCGGCACAACTCGCCATTAAAACGAAAATAGACCCGTACCGAATTTCCGCGGGCCTCTACGCCATCTGCCATATGCGTCTCCATGCGATCTATGAATAGCCCCACCAGAACCCGGCGGGAGGGAAGGCCGTCCCTGGCTTCCCGTGCTGCGTTGTTTTCGAGCTAAGCGCTATTGATCAGTCCTGACGGAGTAACCAGAACAAGCTGGCACCTCTTCTGAGTCTCGAAGCTTTTCCTGACAAGGCTTCTTCGGCCCGACGTCGCTCGTTAATGGCCTGTCGGGTCTTACTGCACTTGTAGTGGTTGCCGTGGGCGCGGTATTTCCCGCATTGGTCGCAGAACCCCGTCAGGTCTAGATTCCAAGGAAAGGATTTGCCATTGTTCATCGCGCCAACTCCTTGAAGCCGACGCCTCGGGAGTCATGAAATACAGCGATACCGCCTGCCGTGGTTCGGGCGACGTAGGAAAGGTCATCATCGGGTTTCAGCGCGTTCGTGCTAGTCTCCCCGGCGCTGCTGCTTGGGGTCCGTGCTTGCATGGTGCTGCTCCTTAGTGGTGGTCGGTGTCGGGGAGTTGGCGCTCCTCGACACCATCTTTCAGGCCTTGGCCTGGTCTTGCGTGATGATTGCTACGACTTCGTTCCGGTCTTCATACCCATCGATTCCGCAACTCCTCCCAAATCGCATCACCATCCTCGAAGTACCGATGCACCTCTCGTTCGGTCGTGTTATCGAGCCGCAAGACGGTGATGCAGTCATCGAAAAGAGCCGCATCGAGCCGACGCAGTTCGGTCATGTCGAAGGGATAGTCCTGGCCGTTGTAAAGCCCGAGCAAGAAGCGGCCTATGACGCCACTCTGTCCTGAATGACCTTGAGCGATAGGCATCAATCGGTGTAGTGCCTCAATACCTGCCAGGCGAATAGCAGGAAGGGCTCTCTCGTATCGAAAAATTTCGTCAAACGCTTCTATGATTCGATCTGGTGACATGGTGTTGCTCCTTTGATGTTGTCCAGGCGTTGCCCGACTGGTGGTGGTTACAAGCGGTGTTGCTTAGGCGTTCTGGAAGGTCCAGCAACGCACGGTGGTGGATTTCCTAGTCATCGTGTTATTGGCTGCCTGGGCCGCTCGGACGGCGCTGTAAGTGGCCTTGTTCACCTCAAGCAGCTTGCGGCTGCGGCTATTGACCAACAGCGTGCGCAGGGTCTTGAGATCCGCGAGGTTCTGTCGGTGATCGCTGGCTTTTTCGGCGAAGTCGTTGAGGTTGATGGCGATGAGTTTCGGGTCGACGCTGTGATTGACCTGCGGCCCTTCGCCGAGGCTCTCCAGGTACTCGTAAACATCCCAAAATTCGGCAACCAAAGGATGGTCAGCGCTGATCGCCGCCTGACGTTCCAGAGCCATGCTGGTGAGGGCTTGATGGGTAGTGACACGCTGGTTTTCATCCAGCGGACAAATCAAACAAAGGCAGTCCACTAGCGCCATGATCTGGCTATGGTTCTTGATGATCCGCTCCACACGGATCTCCTTAAGCTGGCGCAGACGCTGCTCGTGTACCGCCACGCGCTCGGCAAACTTCGCCATGACCTGGGCTTCAGCCCGCACAGCCATCAGCAGGAAGTGGCTGAGCTGTTCCACCGGGATCAAGTTCAGGTTATCCGCGGCGACACGGCTCTCGGTGGTCACCGCAGGGCGAGCAAAGTGAGTTTTGATAATCCGGGTCAGGATTGCCTCCGACGCGCTGACGTCGGCGTTCTGGCTGATGGCGACGACACCCCGAAACGGAGGCTCGTAAGTTTCGTTACCACTGGTTTTCATCCCCCTGGTGCCGAGGGTGCCGCCGCCAAAGAAGTCTTTCAGCTCGTCCCAGTCAAAGCCCTTGGCATGCGCCTTGTCCGGCTCGTTGCGGTCGCCCTCGATCAACACCACCGGCATGTTGGAAACTTGGCCCATGGCTCGCTGGCGGCCAGCACGTGTTGATTTCGAAGGGTCGAAACCTTCGTGTTCTCGGCCCAGGAGCTTCCAGAGAAAAGTCAGCAGTGTTGTCTTGCCGGCACCGGCCTCGCCCGTGACTTCAAGAAAGGGAAACGACTTGTACTGTGCGCGAATCTGTTCGGCGAACAACGAGCCAAACCAGAACGCCAGTGCAACGATTCCCTTGGCGCCGAAACATGTCCAAAGCATGGGCAGCCAGTCGTTGCGGTATTGCTTGGTGTCACGCTGGATGTGCATCGCGATCGACTTCTGCAGCGTCTTGAGTCGCAGCTTGTCGAACTCAAAAAAGTCTTCTTTGTTGACCTGGCTGACGATGCCATTGCGCACGGCAATGTCGCCGAACACATAGGCCCCATGCTCCTTGCTGTAGCCCACATAATCGATGGTCTCTACAGTTTTCAGTCCATAGAGTTGGTCCTTCATGATCTTGTCGAGCTGCTGCCCGCTGCCTGTGAACACCGCGCCGGCAGCCATGCTGAGCAAGCGCTTCTTGAATTCGCTGGCGGCGGCGACCTGACCGCCCGTGAAGGTGTTTTTTACGCTGCCGCCGTCGTGCGGAAAGTCCACACGGAAGTAGTACCAGGACTCGTCAGTTACCTCGTTGCGCTGGAAGTACAGCGCCTGGGGGTAGCAGTTGGCGATTTCGACAACACCACCACATTGGCGCAGTGCCTTGTCACGACGTTGTTTATCGTTAAGCAACTGGTCTTCGTGGCGCTCCGAAGACTCCAACGCCTGCATGGCCTTGTTGAACTTCTCCAGGTCCATCTTGAACCAGTACAGCCGGCTCTCGAACTCGAAGTGAAACTCAAAGCGCTCGCGCCATTCGTACATCAGCACGCCTTTCTCGGTCGCGCTTTCGGCGATCAGAAGCGAGCCGTGATAGCGGGCGGTAGCCAAGTCTCTTTTAATTTGCTCGGTGCGCTGGGGTTCGTCATCTATAAAGGCCCAGCGCTGATGCAGGTCATTCCAATCAACCTTGCGGCTGTCAGGTTGAGGGATCTGCGCAGCTTCGCATTCATAGCCCAGGACGCGGGCCTGTCGCACCCACTGTCTGGTGTATTTATGTGCACCGGGTTCGTTGTCCAGCGCCCAGACCAACTTGGGCAACTTGCTGCCGCGCAGTCGTGCCAGCGCTCTCAACGACTCTTCGGGAAACGCGTTGGATGACATGGACGACACTGCTGCAATGCCGTTATGCGCCAGAGCGATAGCGTCGAAGATCCCCTCGACAATCCACAGCTCGGCGACGTCCAGCAACTCGACGCAAGGCGGACACCACCAAACGCCGCGAGGACTATCGCCAGGCTTGAACCGGGCTTTCATCTTGCCGAAGCGGTGCGGACGATCAATCAGCCGCTCCCAATATCCCCCTTTGTCCAGGGCGAAGCGGACCGTAGTGCTGCCTTCGTTCAGCTCTCGGCAATAGTAGGACTCTTGGCTAAACCAGCCCTGAATCAGCTCAAGCCGAAACCCACGGGCAAACTCCAGATAGGCTCGAGCTGTTGCGGTGGGATATTGATCGCAAGAGGGCGCTCGCCGGCTCCAGTCATCGAACAGATCCTCATACAATTCCTTAACGTGCCAGCGCTTCGCACATTTGCTTTCGCGTCCGCAAATGATCAGCCACGGTTTTGAAACCCGGGTATAAAGCTCTTTTTGTCCACAAGCTGGGCACTTGCCGCCGCGCCAATAGACGTCGCTGTGCCGCGCCTTGAATCCGTAATCGTCCTTGAGCCGTTGAAGCACTTCAGCCCGTAGCGTTTCTGACTGTTCCATGTCGCCCCAACTGATGGGCAATACAAGCCCAGCCCTACGGTCGAGTAGGGTTGGGTCATTGATTAAGGGTTAGAGCGAAGTAGGGTGGTCGAGGCCGGACGCCGCGTGATGCTCAGTCCAGGCTAACTGCACCAGTTTCATAGCAATGCTGGACGGCACCTCAAGTGCAACGATCAGATGGCGGATACAGTTTTTGAACAACTGATCGCCATCGGTAAGATGTTCTGCTTGGTGGCGAGCCAGATAGGCAAGGGCGGCCTGTTGCATGCTGCTGCGGTAATCAAGCGAAATAGGCTGGGTATCGTTCATTCAGTCCGCTCCATCCTTGAGTGGGGGTAATAGTTCGAGTTGAGCGACGTTCGTTGTCATCGCCTCACGACGTAGCGCGACATCTGCCAAAGGCAACTTGACCGACGGGTTGGCCATCCCGCTGGGGCTCATCTCGTGTGTCATTTCAAACTCGGCGCGAACAGACCAACCGCAAGCTTCGTTAGTGCATTGCAAGTAAGCAATGCGAAGAAAAATATGTGTGCCCTCACTGGTGCGGATGCGCATCCGTGATTGGCAATGGGGGCAGACCAATTTGTAAGTGCTCACGGCGGCGTCCTTGCGCGAGGGCTGATGGAGTGATGATTGCCGGGACAGTGCCGACCTTGATACCCAATAACACCGCAGCCCGATGGGCTTCGCCGCGGCGTCCTTTCTTCCGACCATTCAGCAGGTCGCTGACCAGGTTGCTGTTCAGCGAGTTCAGACGAGAGAACTCCGCAATACTGATACCTTTTCGATCAAGCACCGCTCGGGCTTGCTCGGGTGTGAGAGGGGCGGGCATAGTGTCCATTCGTGGGCATCCGTGTTGATTTGGTGTAATTATGCCCAAATATTTGTGCCTGTAAAGGGTGAAAGTTTGAAAAGTTGTGCATCTGAAAATGACATGGACGTTGGCGTGGGTGAACGCTTGCGTGAAGAACGGACGCGGCTTGGGCTCAACCAAGAGGCCTTCGCGCAACTGGGTGGCATCACCCGCAATACCCAGGGCAGCTATGAAAAAGGCGAGCGAAACCCTGATTCCGTCTACCTTACGGCGGTGCTTAAGGCTGGTGTCGATGTGCCGTATGTTTTGACGGGAAGGCGGATGCAACCTGCGCTCGAAGGCTTGAACGAGGCCGAAGAAGCGCTGCTGCAGCAGTTCAGGACGCTGTCTGACTATGACCAAAAAGCTGTGCATCGCATCATCAGTGCGATGGCTGTAGCTCCCGGCTTTTCCCATCCCGAGAAATAACTAGTCGTATTTAAACGATTCGTTACGATGGATTTCGGTTTTGATTTCCCACACGGCTAAGTAACGTTGCGCACGCAATGCACTTAATGGAGTAGTGGGCATGTTGGATCAGGATGAGAAAAAGAACATTGGCGTGGAGAAGAGCGACCGAGAAAATTCTGAGCTGACACGAGATGAGTGGAATCTTCTTACATGGTACAGGGAATTGTCTGATACAGATCGGGGTTATATAAGGCACGTTGCAAGGACGCTTGCGTGCGCTCCATGATCTCAATATCGCAGGCCTGAGAAGGGGCTTTATTTATCAAACTGGCGAGATTGTTGTAGTTGAGGCTAGCAAGGTAGAGGATCTCAGCTGGGCAGAGACCCTCTACCTACTGCTATGCAGCATCTTGGTGCCGCTCAAAATCACCGTGCTTTTCCAGGACGAACGTTACGGAGCTTTGACGTTATTTCAGGTGCGCTTTTCCCGGTGTAGTGTTGGTGAATCACTGCATCGAACTGGATTGTAGAACCTACTGCTGCCAGTTGAATGATCTGCTCGGTAGATAGACCAGGATTGGCTTTCGCGAAAGCCAGTGCCATATCGTACTGAATTCCAATTGCTACATGACCAAGAGCCTTGAGGCCATTGGTCATTCCCGGTTGTTCAACATCTTGTTTTTTCTGCTCATAGGGTTTTCTCTGTAGAGGCCGTTTTTAGCCGTCTCACGAAAAAGCCGCGCAATGCGCGGCTGTCAGGATGCTGGGCCCACACGGACTCGAACCGTGGACCAAAAAGGATTATGAGCCCAATAGGGTATCCCCCCTGGATACGGACTCACTGTAGCCACCCTGAACGTATATGCCGCATTGAAATCCACCTGAATTGGACGAGAGTTGGACGGAAACTAAAAGGCAGCATTTCTCCGCACCCGCACCCGCACCCGCCACGTCAATGCCCATGCGCAGGCCAACAAATGCTTAGGGATGCAGGCGCCTCAAATTT
This sequence comes from Pseudomonas sp. NFACC51, assembly GCF_900103575.1. NCBI lineage: Bacteria > Pseudomonadati > Pseudomonadota > Gammaproteobacteria > Pseudomonadales > Pseudomonadaceae > Pseudomonas > Pseudomonas sp. NFACC51. Next base: position 48,958 of record NZ_FMXH01000018.1, read on the forward strand.
TCACTGGCAGCGTGTATGAGACGAAGCCATCAGCTACGAACGCTAGAGGGAGATCCATTCAAAGCGCGTTACGTTTCATTTTTCCTCAGAATTGAAATCGTCTGGCCGTCGGGCTATGCTCGTTTCAAATTTAAGGATTTTTGAAATGAGCATGATCAAAACCCCACCGGCAACGATTGCCAACCCGTACCAAAAAATAATCGAAAAATACCCTGAGAAAGCAGGTGCGTATATGGAATACGCCCAAGTGATCGACCCAAAGGGGCGTTACCAGCATTTCGACAAATTTCGCTTTAGGCTACCTACAGATATAGAGCCTGTTTTGGCGTGGTCAGTACTAAAACTTGCTCGGGCTAGGCAACTTGTACCCGTGCTGTCGTTAGGGGAGCCTCCAAGAGTCTGCAAGTTTCTCTATACGCCCGCTATGCATATCGCTATATCAGCTTGTGATCAACATACCACAACTGCTGCTTTAGAATGGATGTGCGCAAAAATCGGCGAAGGTAAACATCTTCAATATTTGCTTAAAGATCTAATCGAAGATGAGGCGATTAGTAGTAGTCAGTTAGAAGGCGCTGCAACCACAACTAAAGCAGCAAAAGAGTTGTTAAAAAGAAAACGAGGACCTAGAACTCTCGATGAGAAAATGATCATCGGGAACTATAAGATGATGAAGTATGCTTGGGAAAATAGGGATCAAAAACTCTCTCTAGATCTTATATTGGAACTGCATCATATAGGCGTCGAAGGGATTGACGATGAGAGGTATCATCCCGGCGAGTTTAGGAATAGCAATGACGTAGTAGTGGAGGATGGGGATGGTAATGTCGTACACCAACCACCACGTGCCGAAACGCTCGAGAAGCGCTTACAGCAGGTTGTTGATTGGGTGAATACCAATCATACAGATATGAGTAATATAAACTACATTCATCCTCTGGTGAAGGCGATCATACTTCACTTTATAATAGGGTTTGAACATCCATTTCACGATGGGAATGGCCGGGTTGCAAGGTCGTTATTTTATTGGTATCTGTTCAAAAGAGGGTTTGGTGCGTTTAGGTATATAGCTATTAGTACACTGTTGAAGATAGCGCCAATACAATATGGGAAAAGCTATTTGTACACTGAGACTGACGATATGGATCTCACGTATTTTATCGACTATCAATGCAGGGTTATTACAAGGGCAATTGGGCAGTTTAAAAAAACGTATGATGCGACTGTTGTTGCGATGGATAAGTTTAATGCGTTTCTTTATGAGTCGGGGCTGTATGCGAAGCTTTCTGAAAAGCAGAGAATAGTTTTTAATGTGGCTAAAAATGGTGGTGCTCAACAATTCACTGTTAATAGCGTTAAGCATAATCTGGGATGTGCTTATAATACTGCGTCTACAGTCTTAAATGGATTGGTTGAGCTCAAACTTTTTAGTAAGGCTAAGGATGGAAATGAATGGGTTTATAAAATGGTTGATACTGCTCAGATTCTTAAAAACTGGAAACCCTGACTTCTACGTCTGTCCGTAGCTTCCTAATCGAACGCGGACGCGGTGAGAGAGTTGTTGCGCTAGGCCGCACGCAATCCCTGCGGCGGCTCAAAACTGCGGCCCCTGAAGTAGTGGAGTTAAATCCGAGCTCCCCTCAACCCCCGCCCAACCCACTCTGCCACCTGCGTAACAACGGCATTTCCGGCACTGAAAGCCTCCGCAAGGTTGGCCGCATCCAGTCCGAGGCAAAGCCCATCATCCTCAGACGCTCGCTGCCGCTCAACCATCTGATCCCATCCGTTCGAGTGAGCGACGAAAGTGGTACAGCCCAAAGCGATTTGGGATCCGGCTTTGTTTGCCAATAGAGTATTGGCAGCCCAGGCATTCGCGGGGCGTGGCCAGCGGATCGAGCGAGACGCTGGAGGTATTGCGTCCACTGGCGCGGCGTCAGCCAGGAACTCGAAGGGGGGCATGCGTCGATAACCGGCGACCAGGAATATTCGACGACGTTGCTGGGGGACTCCGAAATATTGAGCATTAAGCACTCGCCAAAATCCCACATACCCGCAGTCCGCAAGGGCCCGGATGACTGTCTCAAAGTCTTGGCTATCGTTGACAGCGAGCAGGTTAACGACGTTCTCAAGGACCACCCAGCCAGGTTGTATCTCTTTGAGGATACGTATGACTTCCCAGAACAGGCCGCTGCGTTCGCCGCGCAGGCCTCGGGTGTCTTGGTTGCTCTCCCGACATCCGGCGATGCTGATGTCCTGACAGGGGAAGCCAGCGGTGAGGACGTCGACAGGGGAGAGGTTATGGGCGCCGCACTGGCGCACGTCTTCGAACTGGCGTGCATGGGGAAATCGATCGGCAAGCACAGCCCGGTTGATGGGGTTGAGTTCAACTTGCCAGGCGCTGCGGTATCCCGCGTTTTCAAATCCGACATCAAAGCCTCCTATGCCTGCGAACAGGCTGCCAATGGTGGGTTGCTGCATTCATGAACTCGTTGTTCTGGATGCTCTCGGCACGCTTGGGGGAGGCTCTGGGCCTTCAGGTGGTTGAGTGTCCGGCAGCGCGGGCACTTGATCTGTAATTCCTGGAAGCCGCTGGCGGCGGCGAGTTTGCGGCAGCAGTTTCCGCAACGTATGTCTTGCATGAGGTCGTCCTTGAGCATTGTCCTTTTAGCGTCTTCGTAATGCGGGTTACTGCCGTTCTGTCTGCATTCGCTTCCACTCCCGATCTATGGCCCGCTTCGCCGATTGCTCCGTGGCGTACAACCAGTGCAGCCGCTTGGGCTTGCTCTGGTTTCCAATCGTCACGGCCTTTTCCTTCCCGGTCTTCCTATCGCGGTAGTAAGCAATGACGCCGGTGAAGTCACCTCTGTTCTCTTCAACCAGCCCCTCAAGCGTGTCTTCAGGTAGCTTGCTCTCCAACTCCAAACTGACGGTGTAGCCATTGTCCGCACTCAGGCTATGCAGCACGTTGCCGCCGTACCAAATGATGGCGTCTATCTCTGGCTTCACGCCCTGGAGCGTGTAGGTCAGTTCTGGAATCAGGTCAGGACGTCCCCGGGCCAAGGTGTAGCTGAGGGTCGCGCTACCGCGCTGCAACCGGTTGAATTCAGAGCGAGCGGCGCGCAAGGCAGACTGGCGGTCGCTGTAGGTGTGGCGAAGGTCTTTAAGAATGTCGCCACCACCGGCAATGGCTTCCTGTTTCTTCGCGCTGTTTACGTCATAGAAATACGCACGTACCCCGTCGTAACTGTCACGGTCAGCTTGTAGATAACGGTGTTGGTCGCCATCGGCCCGGTTGAGAGTGATGTGGGGCAAATCTGCGCCGCTGGCGGTCTTGCCACCGCCGGCCGGCAGGCACAACAGGTGTCCGGCTTTGACGGTGACCACGGCGTCGAACTCTTCCCCAAGGCGGCTGATTAGGTTGGCATCCGATTCGCTCGCCTGGTCCAACTGCAGGATGGGCAATTCGGCCAAGGCACCGGCAACAGTGGCGGTGAGACCGTTGCCCAAAGCGATGTCGCCTAGGACGTCGCCCAGTGTGGTGTTGCTCCAACTGCGCTCGCGTTTGGTTTTCAAACCCTTGCGAAGATCAGCCGAGCGAGCGCGAATATTAAGTACGTCCGGTGCGCCGCTGTGCTCGGTTTCATCGACGGTGTAGCTGCCTTTGTCCACCAAGCCGGTGTCACTCCAACCCAGCCACAGCCGGATGACCGCGCCTTTAGGCGGGATGGTTAACAGTCCGTCATGGTCGCTGAGGGTGATGCTCAACTGATCGGCCTCGATGCCGCGATTGTCGATCAGTTCCAGGTTCATCAATCGCGGACTAATCAACTGGGCGATGTCCTTGCCATCGACCGTGATGCGAAACGCCGGCACTGAATAGACGGTATCTTGGCGATTCAGATAGCCGGTGACATGGGCGAGAGCAGTATCGATCACAGCAACGCCCTCATGATACTCACGCCGACACTGGTCGCCGCGCCGAGCAGGTCGATGCGGTCGTCATCGATGCGCTTGAGGCTGAGGCTGAACTCAATTCGTCGTGGTGTGCCGTCGCGAAAGAACAGCGTTTTGGTTTCGCTCAAACTGTCGATAATCCACAGCCCATAGATTCGTCCGCTGCCCTCGACCATCGGCCAGGCCTTCCCGGTATTCGCCATCAGGCGCAGGGCGTCGAGGCTCAAGGCACTGCCGGCCAGCTCCGGCAGGATGATGCCGGGCAGGGTGATAAAGTCCTCGCCGCGCCCGACAAACTGCCGCGCCGGGGCGGCGCCGATGCGTGGATTGCTCGCGTGGCGCCATTCGGTTTGGCGTTGCAGTTCCTGGTAGGCGGCGGTGGAGAGGCTGAAGACGAACATGCCCAAGGCAAGCATCATAGTCGGCTACTCCAGGTCCGAAAGGCGGCTGCGGCGTCGAGCGGCCTTCTCGTTTTGATGCCGTGCTATTTCGGCACGTACGGTCCCGGCGACTGCGTTGGCGTCCATGCCTGGCGTGGTGTGGATGTGAATGGCATAGGTGTCGTGGCTATCAATGTGTTGGGAAGCTCGTGGGCTGATCGGGGCGCGAGTATCGACCGTCAGTGAATCAATCGACGACAACCGTCCTCCGGCAGCGATGAGCTGTTCGCCCAGGGCGGTTATAGCGCCCAGTGGGCCATCGGCGTGCAACGTTAGGCCTTGGACAAGCCCCTCCACTGTGAACCCGCCCAATTCGGCAAATACGCGTGAGGGACTATGGATGCCCAGGGTTTCTTTGAAGGCGTCGATGGTTCGGGTGCCGAGGCGGTCAACCACCTCTTTCAGGCGGCTCATGCCCGCAGTCAGTCCGTTGACCAGGCCGTCGACCATCAACCCACCGAAGGCGGTAAAGCGGTTGGGCAAGTCGATGCCCAGGTACTTCATGACAGCGGCGAACGCTTGGTAGATCAAGCCGACCGGGCTGAAGTCCGCAAGCACTTTCAAAATGCCGCCCAGCCCATTGTCGAAACCGGTCTGGATTTCGCGCCAAGCGCTGGCTAAATACCCCGTCACCGCGTCCCAGTGTTCATACAGCAGATACGCCGCGCCGGCGATGGCGGTGATTGCCAGCCCAATTGGATTAAGCATCAAGGCACGCCCGACAATGAGCAACGCCCTCGCCACGAATGGCAGCACGGTACGGCCCAAAGTCGACAGCAAGCCAATCAAACCCGGCAGACGAAAACCCAACTGAACCAGGACGAAACGCAGCGCTGCGAACGGCAACAGAACGCTCGCTAACGCCAGCATCAGCCCGCCGACAGCGACGGCCAGCGCGGCGATGATCGCAACGGTTTTAACGAGCCCAGCCGCGAGTTTTGGATTCTCCCGAGCCCAGGATTTGATGCTCCTGACAAGCGCGGTGACGGACTGAACCAGCTCTCTAAGCGGTTCGTTCTGCTGATCCTGTAATTCAATACCTAGGTCCTGCCAGGCGCTGCTGAGGCTGGTCAAATCACCCTTGAGGTTATCGGCCATAACCTTAGCCGTGCGCGCCGCTTCGCCCTGGCTTTGGCGCAGGTTGGCGATGAGCACCTGCAACTGTCCAGTGCCCGCCTGTTCTACCAGTTGAGCCATGCCCTTGACCGCTTCTTCCCCGGCAATCGCTTTGAACAGCCCGCCTTTCTCGGCGGTGCCCAGGCGATGGGTTTTGCTGTAGATCTCCTTTAAAAGGTCGGGCAGGGGGCGCAGGTTTCCGACCGCATCGGCCGTGGTGATGTTCAGTTGCTGCAAGGCTTTTTCAGCGCCTTTGGGTGGAGCGGCCAAGCGGTTCATGATCGAGCTGAGTGCGGTGCCGCCCATGCTGCCCTGTAGGCCTGCATCGCCGAGTTTGCCGGCCATCGCGGCGGCCACTTCCAATTCCACACCGTACGTTTTCGCCATGGGCGCGGCGTACTTCATGGTGTCGCCCAGCATTTGCAGAGTGGTATTGGAGCGGGTGAACGTCCCCACCAGCACATCGCCGAGGCGATCCATTTCATCGGCTGTCAGGCCCAGCCCCGACAGGATGTTCGACGCGATGTCAGCGGTCTGAGCCAACTCAGTACCACCTGCCGCCGCTAGGTTGAGCATGCCTGGCATCGCGGCCCGGATGGCGTTGGGCTCAAAGCCTGCCATGCCTAGGTAGCCTTGAGCGTCGGCGGCCTGTCCTGCTGTGAATAAAGTGGCGCCGCCCAGCGCGCGAGCTTGGGTACGCAAAGCCTCGAGCGCATCGGCATGTTCATCCAGACGAGTAATTGCCTGCACCTGGCTCATGCTGGAATCGAAGTCGATGCCCGGCGATAGCATCCGTGCCCCTGCGTACAACACTGAACCGCCACCGGCAGTTGCGACAGCGCCTTTAGCGGTCAGCTCGCCGGCGCTGCGCCGTGAAGAATCCAATGAAGCCCGCGCAGTGCCCAGGCGCCGTTGTTGTTCATTCAATGCGGCCAGTCGTTTGTATTGTGTGCTTAGGCTGGCATTGGTGGCTCCGATCTGTTGGCGTAGCTGGCGTTCGTCACGGGCCAGGTGTTGGGTGCTGATACCCGCGCCGGCCAGTCGAGCACGCAGCGCCTGGAGCTGTTCACCTTGCTTGCGATGTTGTTGTTTAAGCGCCTGGGTGGCCCTGACGGCGGCCTGAAAGTGCTTAGTCATGGCTCGCGTCGGCGCCCCAGTCGCTGCGAACTGCTGGCTGAGGGCGCGGACCTTTTCCCGTGCCGCGTTAAGGGCCTCTTCGGTGCGCAGTGACGCCGACCGCTGAGCACGCCAGGCGCTGATGTCTTGCTGTTGGGCATTGAGCGCCTTGAGGCGGTCACGGGTTTCTTTCAATGCGCGAGCGGTGGCGGTGCTGCGTTTGTCGATCACCTTCAAGGGGCCGCTGGCTTTGTCGATAGCGCCCAGCAGCACGCGCAGTTTTAAGTCATTGCCCATCGGTGACACTCCGCGCCCGGGCGCGCTCGCGCCACGCCATCAGTTCTTGCAGGCCCAACGGGTCCATGTCCGTCGGTGCCCAGTGGAAAACCACGGCCAGGTCGGCCATGGCATCTTCTACGCAACGAGGGAGGCATCCGCCTTCACCGACTTCTGCAACAAAAAACCAGAGATCTTGCTGCCACAGGCGAGCAGGTCGGCGGGGTCCATGCCAGCGGCTTCCGGCGCTGTGATGCTTGGGTTGCTGATACGCGGCAGGATCTTGATCAAGGTCGCCACGTCCATGTTCAACAACTCGACCAGGTGCACACCGCGCAGCTCACCGGCCTGTGGTTTACGCAAGGTGATGCTGTCGATCAGGATCTTTCCCCGGATGATCGGCGTATCCAGGGTGACGCTGTTGTCATCCTCTGGCGGCAGGGCTTCGAGCGTTTCTTCAGTCTTCATGCAAGTCTCCAAGGTTTAGGGGCAGGTCAGATGCCGAGGGCTCGGCGCTGTTTTTCCAACAAGTCGACGCCGTCCACGATTTCTATGAAATTGAGCAGGTCGATTTCGATGATCTCTTCGTTGTCGACGATCAACTTGTAATAGCTGCAGGTGGTGGTGATGCTGTGCTCGGTGTCTTCACCGGGTTGCGCTTCACCCATATCAATCGACTCATGGCGGCCGCGCATCACGATCTCCACGGCGCTGACGGCCTCGGTGTCGTCCTGCTGAAAAGCGCCGCTGAAGCGCAAGGCAATGCCCGAAGCGTTGACGGCGCCGAATTGTTTGAGGGCGATCAGATCCAGGCCGCCAGTCTTCCATTCGAACTGAATGCCGTCGTCCGAGAAGCCGAGATCAGACTTGACCGGGCCGTTCATACCGCCGCCGCGATAGCCTTCCATCTTGCGGCCGAGCGGGGGCAGGGTGACGGTCTTGACCACGCCCAAGTAGCTGTTGGCGTCGTTGAACAGATTGAGGTTCTTGAGTTTGCGGGGCATGGCCATGGCAGGACTCTCCGTTGCGCGGTTCAGCTATTGATCTTGTTGGCAAAGTCCATCAGATAGCGGTCGGTGATGCGCTGGCGCAGCGTGAGGTCTTCCAGCGGCGGTACGGGGGTGTAGTCGTAATCGAGGAACAGCTTGCCGGCCTTGAGGGTGTTCTTGCCGTTGGCGTCGTCTGGAAACCAGCACTTGCCACCGATCAAATAGCCCGTGCCGATCAGCTCGCGGAACTTGGCATTGACCCCTTCGATGATGTCGCGCACCAGGGACGCATGCAGCGGCTTATCCACCGCCCACATGTGCGCCTCGGCCATGGTGTCGGCGAGGATCTGTGCCGTGCGGGTGTAGTTCTCGAAGGCGAACAGAGGGTCATTGCTGGTGGTGCGGCTGCCCCAAAAGCGAAAGCCGCCCTCGTTGATGAGCGTGGTGACTTCATGGCTGTTGAGGTAGTTGGCGTCGGTGGCCGGGTTTTGCAGATCCCAGAACACGTCGGCGCTGATGCCGGTCACGCCTTTGACGGCCACGTTGGACAGGGTCTTGTGCCAACCCACTTCCTGATCGAGCTTGGCGCGCAAACCCAAAGCGCGGGCCACGGCCGAGGCGGTCACCGTGGCGTTGTTGACGGTGTTCCAATGCTGGAATTCGGGCCAGATGACCATCGCTTCACGGGCACCGAAATTGGTCCTGTAAGCGACCACCTCTTCCTTGGTTTTGCAGCCCCAGGCGCTGACGTAGGCGAAGCCGCGTACCTGCTGAGCGATAGACACCAGGGCGGTGGCCACCGGCAGGCTGTCCAGGCCTGGTACACCGAGGATGCGCGGCACCATGCCGACGCGGGCCTTGGCGGCGAGCAGGGCTTTCAGGCCGGTGTATTTGCCTTCGGCGGTGGTGGTGCCGATCAGGGCGCTGGTGGTCTCTTCCTCGGTGGCGCCTTCCTTCACGCGCACGACAATGGTGTAGGGCCTGGTCTGGTCGGCGATGGCCTGTAGGCTGGGCGCCAGGGTGCCCGTGGTACCGGCTTTGCCGATGGCGGTTTGAACGTTGGTTAGCAGGACCGGCGTGTCGAAGGGGAAGATGCCTGCATCGGCGTCGTCGGCCGTGCAGACCATGCCGATGACCGCGGTGGGGATGGAGCGAATGGGGCGGGTGCCGTCGTTGAGTTCGATGACCCGCACGCCATGGAGATAATCGGTCATGGGGTGCCTGTGCAGTGTTTGAAATGACACTGCACAGGCTGCCGCGATTGCACCGATTGGGCGAGCCGATGGCCTTGTAGGCAGGGGGGCTACAAGCCTCGGCTAGCCCTTTCGGTCACGGCCCCATTGCTAACGCGGATCGACGATATCCAGCGCACGATTGGCCAGCAGTTCGCTCACCTCAATGACTTGCTGGATACCCATCGCAACATGCCGGCGAGAACCTTCAAGATCGAATGCCAGATCGCTGATCATGGCATTGGCTGACGCCAGGTTTTCGCTGAGGTTGGCGAGTAGGCTTTCAGTGTCGATGCTTTCGACGACAGTGAAGAGCTGATCCGCTGTTGGTTCTTTCTTGGGTTTGGCCTGTTCCGGCTTCAAATAATAATTAAGCGCCCGCTCAGTGGCTTCGTGGAATTTTTCCGGATCGAGGCTTGAGTAGGAGAAGGTGGGATCTGATTCCGGGGGATTGGGTGTGACCTTGAACATGGTGAATCTCCTGACCTGATTGGGCCACCATGACTTGTCGCTAAGCAAGTTAGGGTGGCGGCTGTACGCAGGTTAGCGAACCGGGGGTACAGGAGCCCGGCAGACCCGAAGGTCTCCCGCGCACAGCCACCATTACAACAATCGCAGATTGGAATATCTGCAATGAGATCAGGAGCGCTGATGCAACCGTACCGATTCGGGTCGCTAAACCCGATCACTGATGAGCAGTGACGGAAACCAAGCTACCGGTACGGACCAGGGCACACAAGCGGGCGGATTCTGTCTTAGTTGTAGGCAAAGGCGCAAGGTAACGTAGCCTTGGGATTGGGATGTGGTGTTTCCGAGTATGTAGCTGTAGGGCTCGATACCTACCATCGTGTGAACATAAAACAGATTGGTGTTTATTGGCTCTGCACAGCCACCCATGTCGGTGGCGAAGGGCGATGTTCCGAGCTGGGAAAACCGGGTGCTACGGGCCAGTCTCGCAGGGCCTGGACATAGTTCAGCAGCTCTGTTGATTGCTCGTCGGTGAGGGTTGTTGGCCTTGCTGAATCTACCTCGTCCCGGTGGCGCTCGCGCAGCCAGCGCATGCTGTGGATTTGAGCATCTCGCCATAGGCGCTCAATGACTGCCAACTGCTCCAGCGTTAATGGAGTTGGATCGATCAGAATCGGCAAACCCATGGCGTCATGGCTACGCACTTTGCCTGGGGTGGGATTGCCGATCACCCGCTCATAGCATTCGTCTGAGATATCCACTGCGTCAGATGGAATGTCCGGATGGAAGCCGATGATGTAACTGGTTTCGGTACTTTTACTATATTTGCGCACGCTCATTTTCCTATGCAGATAAATTGGTACCAGACTTGAAAGTCGGGGGCCGCCACGCCTGAGCTGCTAATCGACCGTACCTGCACATTGGTACTACTCAGAGTTTTATTGTAGCGATTAACGACGACCGCTTTTTCGGAGGAGGTTGATATTGAGGTCCCGAAGTTTGTACTTGGAAAGGCTATTGGCAGGCTTACCTGAGTCTCGCCTGCTCCTGCGGGGATATCGCCGTTAACCCACTGGATGACTAAGCCGCCAAGCCAAGTGGGGAAAATGATGTAGCCGTTTGTGTGGAAGGATGCAGCAAAGCCCCATCGCATCGTTTTCGGAGATACCGCCACGGTATCAAGCTTCCCGGCATCAACTTCTGACTGGGAAGCCAATCGTTTGGGCGCATCGTTTTGTGTTACTTGCCGAAATGTGAGTGCTGTGGTGTTCAGCTCAATGACATCGTCTGTAGTCAGCTGCCAGATCGTGTCGGCTTGGACAGTGCCTTGCTCAACGGACACAACGAGTGCCGAGGTGACCTTGGCGCCGCTGTCGGCATCCGGCGCTCGTCGCCAAGCCCCTGTAGAGGCTATGTAGAGGCCGTTTTCCTTGGCCGACTTCTGGTCTTTTACCAACACGCGGTCGCCTGCAATCACTGTCACGCCATCAACTTTCTGAAGGCCCGTCAGCTTGATATTGGCCGTGGTGGCTACGCGAGCCGACGGCTTATGATCGAGCTTGTATAGCTCTTCTTGGATCTTGTTATCCACATACTCGCGAGTCGCAAGCACTACCGAGGGATCGATCTTCAACTGAATATTCGCGGTCCCAGTGGTGATGATGTGCATCCGCACCACCTGGTTACGACCGGTGCCTTGTGTCAGCAGAGGTTTATAGCTGGGCGCTGCATTTCCAACGGCGCAAAACACGCCGTCTTTGTCTTCAAGCGCCAACTCGCGCACCCACCAGCCGCCCACGTCAGGCGGCAGCACCACCTCAGCGATCAGAATGTTTGGGTCCGTTGGGGAAACACGCAGTTGATTAAGCTGGGCGCGATAGACCTGGTTGATCAATTGTGTTTGCGTCGGGCTCGGCACCGGGTCGGTGCCATTGGCATCACCGATCAGCATGTACTTTGGCTCCCAAGGAATTCCAAGGGCTTCGCAATTGGTTTTCTTGGCAGCGCCAAGCTCGGTCAACATACCGCCGAAAAGCGTTTTCTCATTCACCATGGGGATACACATCCAGTTCATCGAGGGTGTAAATGGTCAGGTTGCTGTAGGCCTGGATGTCCACATGGATGTCGGGATTGCTCCAGGGATACACGTCGATCTCATCGCCGTCGTAAAGGGCGACGCCGACGAAGGCGTCCAGTTGGGTTTGCAGAATGATGTCGAGGCCGATCAGGTGTCGGGTCAGAGGCTTGGCGTCATCGATGAGCCATACCAGCTCCTGGTACATCGCTTCGGTGATGCCGCTTTCGAGCACGCCTATTTTCAGCGTGAAAGTCGCCGGAGGGCCTTCAGGTTCGGTCTGCCACCACTCCACGATGTCGATCAAATACCCCAACGGCTCAACGACACGGCGCAGTGAGCCGAGGGTGCCTTTGCGCGAGTGGATGTAGTACGCGCTGCGGATGGCGGCACGCTTGGCCGCTTCGCTCCACTGGCTATCCCAGCGATCGACTGAGCAAGCCCAGGCCAGGTAGGGCAGTAGCGGCAATGGGCACAGGTCGGGGTTGTACAGGGTGCGCAGTGGAATAGGGACGCGCTGGATCTGGGCCAGTGCTTGCGCAGCTTGCCGCTCCAGCGGTGTCGAATTGCTCGGGAGCAGCGGCGTGTCGGCGATCATTCAACACCCCATGCCAGCTCAATGCTCGTGCAATACGGCGCCTCGTAGGGCGTTGCGACGATATCGACCCAATCCTGCAGCACGACTTTGCGCACGCCCTCGACATGCAGCGAGGCGTGAATGATCGATTCAGACACTTCCAGGCCCAAGCGACGTCGCTGGTGCACGAAGCTGAATAGCTTCGCGTTTGCTGCCGTCATACTCAGCTCGTTTTCAGGTCCGAAGGATGACGGAAACAGTTTGGCCTTGACCTGGTAAGGGATGATCTTGGCACTTTGCACGGTCAATCGGTCGCCTACAGGGCGCCTGTCATCGTCGCTGAGATAGGTTTTGACGGCGGCGAGCAGGGCGGGTGGAGCGCTGCCGTCGCCAAGTATCGATTGCACCGTTACCACCGCTTCAGCCGGCAATGGGCTCTCGGCAGTGGCATCAGCGACTTGCCCGTGAGCCGACCGGGCATGAAAGATGTAGCTGTTGCGCGGGCCCGCGGTGCTCAATCCTTCCCACGCCATCTGCGCCCGTTCCCGCAGGCTGTCGTCACTCTCCATCTGCAACGGAATCGGTGGTATGGCAGACGGCTTGGCGGCCTGAATGACCAAGCGCCTGACGCTGTAGTTGGCGGCCAGGTTGTCCAGGTCGGTGCCTCTGGCGAGGGCGAGCATGTTCGCCGTAGAGGCTTCATTGACCCGTTGACGCCAGACCATTTCGCGGTAGGCATTCTCCTGGAGCAGTTTGGTCAACGGCTCCGATTCCAGGTTGAGGCGCGCAGCAATCTCGGCGCGCTCTTCGACGGGCCATAGGCTGATGGCATAGGCCTTGCGCTCGGCGAGGATCTGCTCGTAATCGATCTGTTCGACCACCTGCGGCGCTGGAAGCTGGCTCAGGTCGATGGCAACAAACGAACTCATGCGCTACCCCCTAAGTGCAGGGGAACGCTCAAACTCAGCCACTGATTGCTATCGACAATACTGCCTTCGATGTCCAGTGACGCCTGGCCTTGTAACGTGGTGCCTAGAAACTGCACGCGGCTGAGGCTGATGCGCGGCTCCCAGCGCATCAGCGCCATGACGGTGGCTGCGTAGACCTGTAAGCGGGTGATGTCGTTGAACGGATGGTCCACCAAGTCGGGTAACAGGCTGCCGTATTCGCGGCGCATGACCCGAGTAGCGAGGCGCGTGCTGAGGATGTCGCTCATTGATTGGGCGATGCTTTCTTCAGTGGTGAGGGGCGAGCCGGTGTATCGATTCATACGGGCTTCCCCGTCATGCCACTGCCAGGCGTGACGCCGCTGTGCGGGTGGTTTACCAGGCTGATGCCGGCTGCAATCACGTCCTTCGAGACTGTGATTTTTCCGATGATTTTCTGGTTGCCGGTTTGGGTGTAATTGCCTTTGTGCGTGATGTCGCCGATCAGGTTGATGCCGCCGGGGCTGGTCAGGGTGGTGGTGCCGCCATCGGTGAGGGCGGCGTTGAGGTGGTGGGCGACGCTGTCGTACTCAATCACCGTGCCGTCGCGGTAGGTGACACGGTGCAGGCCTTCGCGGTCGCCGTTGGCTGGAAGGTGGTCGCTGAAGAGACCGGTTAGGACCACGCCGTTGGCGAGTTGGCCTGAGGGGCTGAAGAGCAGGACCTGCTCGTTTTCTGTCGGAGGATTCCACTCGCGGTCGGCGCCGGCTCGTAGGGCGATCCAGGGGAGCCAGGCGGTGGTGAGGGTTCCGGTTTTGACTCGCACACGTGGGGGCTTCATCTGGACGGCGGCGATGGTGCCGTAGCGGATGAGGTTTTCGATTAGGCGGGTGAGGGTGGGTAGGTCGTTCATGGCGCCGATGGTGGCGCTTCAGGTGAACTACTGCAGCATCGACTCATTGTAAGAGGGATGCGCACAATCGCACTTATCTAACGAACGGAGCTAGAGATAACACCTATACTCCATCATCCAAACTGTATTCTATAGGCAGATGGTATGAAAAAACGAGAGTCTAAAGCGCTAGCTAAAGAGATAGTAAGCGATGTGCCTGTTGCTGATTATGCTGAGGCATTAATTGATGCTTTTGTAGAAAGTGACATGCTTAAAGAGGTTCCTATTGTATCCACCGTTTTTGGCATGTCAAAAGCTTATCGTAGATTTAAGGGGGCTAGATTTAAGCAGAAAATAAAAGAGTTCTGCGAATCAGCCGGAACGTACTCGGATGCGGAAATGAAAGAATTTTCGTTGATGCTCGAAAAAGAGGGGAAGAAAGATGAGCTTGTAGTTGAGCTTATAGAGTTTGTCGAGAAGGTGGACTCGGAACAGAAGGCGAAGATTCTAGGTGGGGTCTTTCGTCGTCTGGTAAAGAAAGAAATTACCCTTGCGCAGTTTCATGATCAAATAAGAATTACTAATGCGATGATGCTTGTGGATATTTTTCATTTTATGCACGGCTATCATAATGATTATCTGCTTCAGGATGGGTTGGGGGATATTCTATTGGTTCTGCGAATGTCTAAAAGAGAGATATCACTTGCTTCTCGAAGTAAAAGCATGCTGAGTAGTGAGACGGTTCAGTATGTTAAAACGTCTTTTGTACTCACCGGTGTGGGTGAGTGTTACTTGGAAAGCTTACATCAGGTTTATCTCGATAAAATACAACCTGAGCATCTGTTTGTACGAAATGGTAAGTAGGAAGTGTTTTTATTGCAGGACTGGTCCTAAGAGATTCATCTCTAGTCTTCCTGAGTCCAATGTTACGCCGTTCTCGTTTCTTTGGATTTCAAAAGCTCGCAGTGCGAAGCTTCTGAAGGGACCGCACTTTATACTACAGGCATCTCTGTCACCGGCGCTGGGGATGCTCCTGTCCTGGGGGGCGGTTGCTTCAGGCGATGACCCCTGCTGCCTTACACTCTAGGGCATGGTCAATTCACGCTGAAATCATGACGGGTTGGTTTAGCCAATAGAGGCGCTCGTACAAGCCAATACTATGATTATTGACCAGTTTTTTAGCCTCAGAAAAATTATTTGCTAGCGGCAAAATGATGGCTATGCTCATTTTTAGGAAAGAATTCAAAACTAAATGGTGGTCGTAGGTTCTAGGCTTTTGCTCATGAGATAAGAGCTGGCTGAATGTGTGTTTTACGAAGTAGATATAAAGCAGCAAATTCGAGACATATCTCTAGTTTTGTTATTGTCTTTTTAAACAGTGATTGTTGAGATGGTTATAGGGGCGTTTATGAGATTTGTAGTCGGGTCTGCTGGTTTTGTGATTATTGCTACTATATTGAGCGGCTGCTCATTTTGGTCTGCAAAGGAACACCCAATTCAATTGTCATTTGAAGATTTAGGAGCGGATTATGAGTCGCGGGGGGATGCTCAGGGCCACGAGAACAGAACATCCGTGAACATTACTGGCCTTTCATTGCCAATATCTGCGGGTCAAACTGTTACCTCCCCTGGAGGAGAACTTCCCGATTTATTAGCTCTCCCTATCTCTGCTCAGTGCTCAAAAATGGTTGTGACAAAATTTAATACAGACGCGGTTTATAGCGATGTGGTTGGCATTAAAGCCGCGCTAGATGGGCTTGCAGAGCAGGCAGTTGAAGTCAGCGTGGCGGACGTTAAGTTGACTTTGGCCTCTATTGGGTTGTCCAAGGTCAAAGGAAAAACCGCCCAAGAGGCAGGAGCTGATCTTCAGCTTTCATCAATAGCCAAAAGTATAGGGGCCAAGTCGGTGGACGAAGCAGGGCTGACGGCTGCACAGTCAGATGCTTTAATGGCAAAATTGGCCGCGCAAGACAAAATTAAAACTTCTTTGGCGGAACTCAGAAATCTTGGTGGAAAGAAAAATATTGTTGTTGCTCGATGGTCAGGAGCCACACAAACTGAAGGGGGGTTAGGCGTTGGATCTATCATTTCTGCTGATAGTAAGACGTCCTCAAAACAAACAGGTTATGTGGTCTTGGCGGGTATTCGCGATACTTCAATTCGGCTCGGAAAAGACTTTATAACGCGAGTTCAGGTGGAGAAGAAACAGTACGAAGATAATAAGGATTCTAATGATATTGAGACAATGTTCGGAGATCCTTATGTTGTTTTGTTTACGCGGGCGGCAAAATATGTCGCTTATAGCGAACAGGTAGACATGAGCGTTGCCTTGGCTGCAAAGCTCAAATTAAGTCCTGAGCAGTTGACAGCAATCGGTGGGTCGGGGGTTCTTGATCTCTTAAAACAACAGGAACTTTCTTTGGGGTACGCGATTGCCTCTGCTTTGGCGGCGGCAAATCAAGGTAGTCTCTCTGAACCTAGTAGGGAAGAGTACGAATATAGATTTTGGGCTCGTGAAGTGCGCTCTAAGGCGATAGAGGAAGAGCAGAAGCGGTTACAGGGGTATTCCATCATTTATCATAATAGAGCAACAATAATACAGGCTAGGGAGAGAATCGATGCTGCCTCGCCAGAGGCAAACGAATGTATGCATGTCGTTCCAAAATCAGGTGCGATAGTGGATGTTGGGGGTGAAAGGTTAGGAACAGAATTTTGCCTTCCCGAACAGACTAAGGGCTGGAGTGATTTGAATTGGCTGTCATGGAAGCCTATGGTGAATCGTTGTATTAATTTGGCAGAGGATATACTGCAAAGATAGCGCTATGGGCTGCATCTCAAATACTGAAGATTGTTAGCAGAGTAGCCCCAATTAATTCAATTTCACCTTTCGTTAAGCCTAAGATTTCACGTTGTTTATAGCGGACCATTGGTGCATCCGGTTTAGCCCGGTCCTTCAATCCGTATTGATGTACCCTCGCAATGCGGGCAATGCGTCCTGTGAACCCGATGCTGATTGCGTAGTTATTGCCTTTGGCTTTTAGAAAGTTTGAAGTGCGCATCTTCTGGAACATCTGGGGCTTCTGCTTCACTCGTTCTTTTTTCTTTCGTAAATTTCGCTGCTTTCGCGGTGTGTACTTGCTCTTGTCCGGATTGCGCTGGGCAATGATCCTTTGTTGCTGACTGCGTCGTAGGGCTTGGCCGATGCTGCGGGCGAGTTTGCTTCGTGCGGCCGGTTCAAGTTGGCTCAGTAGACCTGAGGCCCAGTCTTCCAGCGCTTCTTGTCGGTTGGTCACTTCGGTATGACCCATTCGCTACTGGGACTCTGGGCACTGGGTATCCACGCCGGGTCGAGAAATGCGGCAGTGGGCTGAGGTTCACCAGGGTGGCGGATAGTTGTGTTGCCGTCGGCGTCTCTCCCCACGATCACACGTTCGCTCAGCGACAGGGTCAGGCTGAGGTCCACCTTACTGTTGTCCAGAATGTCGGCTTCGAACTGGATGCCCTCTGCGGACTTATTCAAGTTCTCAAGCAGATCCGCTTGATTCACTTTCAACCAGCCCAGCACCGGCAACATAACGCTGTCGGGATGGCCGGCGAAGTCTGTGAGGATCACCTGCAGATCAAAGCTGTACTCGAAGGACAAACTGGCCGCGGCGGTGCAGCGGACCTTGCCGTTGTCGATGAAAATCATGAGTCGGTCGGGGTTGTGCTTGAGTTCGCCAATGGTGGCGAGCAGGTGAGTGCGCAGGCTTTCAGGTTTGTTCATGAGGTCTAGGTCTTGTAGAGGGCATTAGTCCCATAGATTCACCATCTGCCGCTGTGGTGCGGCCGTCTGGGCTTCGGGCATTTGCACGGCAAGGCCTTGGGGCAGCATCGGCCCGTAGTCGGCCAGGCCGGGGTTAGCTTGGAGTACCGCCTCGGTCACGCCTGCTGTGCGGCCGTAGTGACGCCAGCAAAGGGAATCGACGGTGTCGTTTTGGTGAGCGCGGACGGTGACCTTCATCAGATCAACTCCACTGTGGTGCGATTGACGCCGAGAAAGTCACGCACCGCCCAACGCAAGTCGCGGCGGTAGTCATCGATGTTTGGCGTAAGTTCTTCTGCGTTCTGGTGGCCGCTGTTTGTGGAGTCATAGGAGCGGTAGCGCTCGCAAACTTCAGCGCCTGTAGCAGCCTCGATGGCGCGGCGGTAGAGGTGTACCAGGACCAGTACGTCGTTGATTCGCTTGCCGGGCATGTCGACAAGTTTCGTATAGCCGGCAGCTTGTTGGGTGGTGCGCCATTCGCTTAGCTCGCGGTTGACGCTGATGGCGGCGGCAACCGCGGCGGTTTCCAGGCGTGGTGCGGTGACGCTGGCGTCAATCCTCAGCGTGGCACGCAACTGGTCCAAGTCGATCCCAGGCCAAAAGGCATCGGTGTTGATATGGCCGCTGGCGACGGTGCCGCCGGCTATAAATCCGCTCATGGAACAGTACTCAGAGATAGGTCGCCGGTGGTCGGGGCTTCACGTTCAGGTACGTGGCCTGGCCGATCCGCCCCGAGCCGGCGGGGTGCGTGGGGACGCTCGGTTAGCCGGCAGGGCCGGCACGTTTGTTGAGCAGGCGTTCGGCCCGCTCCAGATCTTTCTTGCCACCGCAGGCGTCGTGCAGGGCGATGGCTTTTTTCAGCAGATCCGCACCGGCCTGCAACTGGCCTGGTTGGCCCTTGGCTTCTTCGGTGATTCCGTCGAGCGTGGCGCGGCCCATGGCGAGAAACAGCTTGGCGCGGGCCTGGTCGGGCATGTCTTCGGCGTCGGTGAGTTCGGCGGTGCGATGCAGGATTGCCAGGTCGAATGGTTCGCCGATTTTCTGGGCCTTGAAGGCTGCGGTGGCAACTTCCTCGGCGACCAGACAGCCCAACGTGCGGGCGAAGCGGTCCGGCATGACCATCCTGTACTTCAGCACATAGGTCGCGATGTCGAGGCCGCCGCTGAAGTCACCGGCATCGAAGCGCCAGACCATGACGGTGGTCATCACTTCGTCTTGAGCGCCTTTGCCACCTTCCAGCACACCTTGCACGTAGGATTCGTAGCTCGGCAGTAGCTGGCGTTTGAGTTCGGCCTTGCCCTGGTTGGACTGGACCTGTTTCAGGCGCAGGCGGTCTTGCAGCAGTTGATTGAGCTGATGCTCGTACGCTGTGGCGCCGGCCATGGTTTGGGTAGGGTCTGTAGCTGCCGCTTCCACGGCAGCCGTTACACGTTCAAAGTGGTGACGGCAGGGGTTGGTCATGGTGGCCGCCTCAGCTCAGGGTGATGTTTTCGGCCAGGGCGGCGCAGCCCAGGTCTTCGATGACGTAGCTTTCGTTGACCGACTCGAAGTTTTCGATGCGGTCGCGCTTGGCGTTGTCGACGACGGTGCGGCGGCGGGTGCCTTCCTGCCAGTACAGCGACAGGTTGTCGAGGCGGGTGACCATCAGGCCGCTGGCCGGGAAGTGCGGCACGCGCACGGCCGGCAGGTTGCCGAGGCGCTTTTGACTGGTGACGATGTCGGCGGCCAACACTTCAGTCGGTGCCTGCACGGTGTTGATGATGGGGAAGTATTTGTCGGCCAGCAGTTGGCGACCACAAATCACCACCAGCTCGGTATCTTCCTGATACCAGGGTTCGATGAACTCGTTGACCATGCTGACGACCAAGGCGTCGATGTTTGCGAAGTCCTTGTTGGCACCGATTTCGATTTTACCGCTGCCATCTTTCACTTCGGTCATGACCCGGGCAGGGTTTTCCTCGCGCATCTTTTGCAGCCAGCCGATGTTCACGTCTTGCAGAAGTTTGTTGATGGTTGGATTGGATGTCGCGGCGCGGCTGATGCCGTTCCAACCGATCATGATTCGGTTGAGGGCCTGGGCCTTGATGATGGCGTCGCGAATGCGCGCTTGGAAGTCTTTGAACTTGGCCCACTGGTCCAGCTTCTGGTAGCGAATACTGGTGTCGAAGTTGGTTTGGGTGCAGTTGTACCCGCGGTCGTCCAGGCCGCTCGGATCGCGTGGTTCACGGTCTTTGACAGTGGTGTCGGTGGTGCTGGCAATGGTGCCGTCGATGCTGATCCCAATCTTCTCCCCTGACTGTTCCGATACGCCGTAAATGTTGATGGCGCTGAGAAAGGCGCTGGACTCCTGGATGCGGGTTTCCAGTGTTTGCGCAACGCTGGGGTCTGCGGTGAATTTGGTGGTGACGTCAGCCACTCCATGCAGTTGCGCCAGTTGCTGCAGGTAGGCGTTGAACAGTACTCGGGTGTCGTTACGCATGTTGATCGTCCTTGATGAGTCAGCAGTCGGTCATGACCTGGTTACCGCCGCCGGATACCTGGGGGCGCGTTTTCTGGTTGGGATCCTGGGTGGTGGAGAGCTGGTTTTTCAGCTCGGTCAGTTCGGTGCTGACTTGATCGAGTCGGGTTTGTAGCCCCTTGGAGAATTGCTTCTCGGCGGCCAGTTGGTCGGGCAAATCCTTGACGTGTTCGGCGATGGCTTCGACCGCTTCACCGATCTGGATGAACTCCCTGTCATCTTTGGCCTGTTTACCGGTCAAGAGGGTTTGCACCTTAGTGAAGAGCTGGGCGCCGATGCTCGGCTTCTCTTCGAATTCTTCAAATTTCAGTTCGGTCTCGACCGCTTCGGTGAACATAGAAGTTTCCGAATAGTGACGATCCTGGAAGGGGCTGGATTCGGGTTTCTGCGCTGAGAACGCCAGGACGTCGGTGCCCAGGCTGGCGGGTGAGTCGGTCACGGCGAGGCCGACGATGTAGGCCTCGCCCGTGTCGGCAAAGCTCTCGTCGATCTCGACGGAGGTGTAGATCTTCTGCTTGGCCTTATTCATAGCAATCAAGTCGTTAGTAGGTTCGACCTTCGCGAACAGCGCCAATTTCTTTTGACCGTTGAGGTCCACTTCTTCGGCTTTTACTGCCAGTACGTCGCCATAGGCCTTGAAGGGGCTGTCGGGCAGCAGACTGCGGAAATGCTCCAGCCAGATACGGGCACCGTAGGTGGACGGGTTGAAGTTCTTGGCGGCCTGTTCCAGCCAACTGCGTTTGATGGTGCGCTTGTCCGATGTGGCGCCTTCGATGGCGACACGGAACCAGTTGCTGCGGTACTTCTTCATGCTGGGGATTCTCAGTGCATTGCAATGAGGGGCATGGTCGGCATGGGCGCGAGCGGCGGCAACGAGGCGGGACTGTAGGCGGGGAGGGTACAAGGGGCGGCGCTATTGAGTCGCCGCTGTGGGCGGCAGCATCTCGGCATGACGACCGCCTTGCTGCCCATCGATCCCCGACGCCAATCCAAGTTCCTGTACTGGATGGGTTGGCGTGTCTGCGAGATCGCCGAAGCGACAGGCGAGAAGGAGAAAACGCTACACAGCTGGAAGGCCCGCGACAAGTGGGACCGGGCCGACAACGTCGAACGTATTGGCGGCGCCCTGGAAGCGCGCTTGGTGCAGTTGATCCTCAAGGACAACAAGACCGGCGGGGATTTCAAAGAGATCGATCTGCTGCATCGGCAGCTTGAGCGCCAGGCCCGGATTCAGCGTTTCCAGGCCGGCGGTACCGAAACCGACCTCAATCCGAACCTCGCCAAGCGTAACGAAGGACCAAAGAAAAAGTCCCCGAAAAATGACATCAGCGAAGACCAGATCGAGCTGCTGCGCGAGGCCTTCATCGACGGCTCTTTCGATTACCAGAAAGACTGGTACCGGGCCGGCAACCAACGCACCCGCGTCATCCTCAAGAGTCGGCAGATCGGTGCCACGTACTACTTCGCCCGGGAGGCTTTCATCGACGCCCTGGACACCGGTCGCAACCAGATTTTCCTGTCGGCTTCGAAGAACCAGGCCTACCTGTTCCGTGGCTACATCCAGGCCTTCGCACGGGAGGTCATCGGCGTCGAGCTGACCGGTGACCCGATTGTATTGCCCAACGGCGCCGAGCTGTTTTTCCTCGGGACCAACGCCCGCACCGCCCAGGGCTACCACGGCAATTTCTACTTCGACGAGTTCTTCTGGACGTTCAAGTTCGAGGAGTTGAACAAGGTCGCCTCGGGCATGGCGATGCACAAGAAGTGGCGGAAAACCTATTTCTCGACGCCGTCGAGCATGGCCCACGAGGCGTACACCTTCTGGACGGGCGAGCGCTTCAACAAGGGCAAGCCCGCCGCGCAGCACACCAAGGTTGATGTGACCCACGGCGCACTCCAGCAGGGGCGGTTCTGCGAGGATCGGTTGTGGCGCCAGATCGTCACCATCCTCGACGCGGAGCGGGGCGGCTGCGATCTGTTCGACATCGAAGAGCTGCGCCGGGAGTACAGCCCCGAGGCGTTCGCCAACCTGCTGATGTGCGAGTTCGTCGATGACGGCGCGAGCATCTTCCCGCTGTCGGTATTGCAGTCCTGCATGGTCGATAGCTGGGTGGAGTGGGCCGAGGACTACAAACCGTTCGCCATGCGCCCGTTTGGCGACCGCCAGGTGTGGGTCGGCTATGACCCGGCCGAGACGGGGGATTGTTCCGGCCTGGTGGTGATCGCGCCGCCTCTGGTGCCGGGTGGCAAGTTCCGCGTGCTCGAGCGCCACCAATTTCGCGGCATGGACTTCGCCGCCCAGGCCGCCGCCATCAAGGGCGTGTGCGACCGCTATTGGGTCACGTACATCGGTATCGACGTCACTGGCCTGGGCAGCGGCGTGGCCCAGCTGGTGCGCCAGTTCTTCCCAGCGGTGACCACCTTCAGCTATTCCCCCGAAGTGAAAACCCGCTTGGTGCTGAAGGCCTACGACGTGATCCACAAGGGGCGGCTGGAGTTCGATGCCGGCTGGACCGACATGGCCCAGTCGCTCATGGCGATTCGCAAAACCATCACCGCAGGCGGTCGCCAGTTCACCTACACCGCCGGCCGCAACGACAACACCGGCCACGCCGACCTGGCCTGGGCGCTCTTCCACGCATTGCAGAATGAACCGCTCGAAGGGCAGACCGCTGCCAATACCGGGCGAATGGAGATTTTCACATGACTGAACAACTCGCCAGCCAAGAGCTACTGCCGGCCACCCTCGACGCCGCCAGTGCGGATACCCAGGTGTTTAGCTTCGGAGAGCCGACGCCGGTGTTGGGTGGGCGAGAGGTGTTCGATTACCTGGAGTGTTGGTTCAACGGACGGTGGTATGAGCCGCCTTTGTCGCTTAATGGCCTGGCCCGTTCTGTAGGGGCAAGTGTGCATCTGCATTCGGGTTTGATGTTCAAGCGCAACCTGTTGAGCAAGACGTTTATCCCGCATCCGATGTTGTCCCGGGCGGCTTTTGAACAGTTCGCCCTGGATTTTCTGTGCCTGGGCAATGGCTATCTGGAAAAGCGCCGTTCGGTGCTGGGCAGCACTAGGCAGCTGGCGCCGTCGTTGGCGAAGTACATGCGGGTTGGACCGGAGGGACAGTTCTACCAAGTGCAGGGCTGGAAGAATGAGCACGCGTTTGAGCCGGGGAGCATCTTCCACCTGCGCGAGGCGGATTTGCACCAGGAGATTTATGGGCTGCCGGAGTGGATCAGTGCTTTGCAGTCGGCGCTGTTGAACGAGTCGGCGACGTTGTTTCGGCGTAAGTATTATGAAAATGGGAGTCACGCCGGTTTCATCCTGTACATGACCGACGCTGCGCAGACTGAGGCGGACATCGACGCTTTGCGTAAAGCGCTGAAGGAGTCCAAGGGGCCAGGGAATTTCCGGAATTTGTTTGTTTATTCGCCCACAGGCAAGAAGGACGGGATTCAGCTAATCCCTGTCAGCGAGGTAGCGGCCAAAGACGAATTCAACTCGATTAAGAATCAGACCCGTGATGATGTGCTGGCGAGCTTGCGCATTCCGCCACAGTTAATGGGCATCGTCCCTCAGAATGCCGGAGGTTTTGGTTCAATTAGAGAAGCCGCGCTGATATACGCCGCAAATGAACTTGAGCCTATTCAGGCTAGGATGATGCAAATCAACGAGACGGTGGGAGAGGAGGTTCTGAGTTTTGCTGGGCTAAAGTATGAGTCTTTGACCTGATTTTTTTCTCAGGCTAATGGCACTGAGTTCAGTGCCATTTAAATTTTATTGTAAGCCGAGTTACTCCGGAACGTCTTCGGTGGGCTGATTGATCAGTCTTGTAAACTCTTTTCCTACGTCTGCATCCGCAAGCATCACAGATAAGATTCGCTCCAATGCCTGCTTATCGTCACAAACAAATCTATCATTTCCAAATTTTATCTCGCACGGGTAACCGTTTTTATTGATTTCTATTTGTCCGATGTCGGCTTTTTTTGTTTTTGTGGAAAGCGGGTTCGCTGCAACAATGTAAGTAGTGGTTGTGCTTTTTTCAATAAGCTTTTTCTGTGAGAACATACCCAAGCCAAGCAGTGTTTCCATAGTGGTGTCAAACCGGGTCTCGCGAGAGATCGCAATTTTTCCGCCACTCGCTTCCATAATTTGAGCATTCATTTCCTCAAAAACTGAATTTATTTCCGAGATTTTTTCAGCGGTATCGGCAGCTGCCTTTAAGCCTAGGTCAAATGAGTTTTTAAAATTTGCCATTTTAGTTAACCTTCTCAATAATGCCACATACAGGTATATGGTCGAATTTGGACTTTGTGCTTGTCACTAGTTCGGCTAAGCCTGGAACGTCGATGATATGAACGTTGTCTTGGGCAAGCCTCCATTTTTTTGCTGAAACAAAAGCATGAGAGTAGATGATTTGGTCAAAAGTATGCCATTGAGTGGTTTTGCCGCTTTTATAAAAATAGCTGCCGCCCCTTTTCTTATTCTCGCCGTTGTCTTGTCCCATTTGACTCCAGTACGGGTTGTAGAAAAGGTGCTTGCGTTTGTTAACCAAATCTATGTCCCGTGTTGCCATCAGGTGGTGGCTTAACGAAATGTCGAATGGTTCGTCATTGTAGTCGCCAAGCAATATTATATGTGGCGGGTTCGGGCTCTCGTTAAGAATTTTGTCCACCTCTAGACGAAGATTAATTCCGAGCGTATGCCTGTCCGGATGGTCTTTATCACACCAAAGACGGCTAGGCCAGTGTGAAGCAAAAAGATTGAAGACGGTCCCGCTATGATTTTCTAGGACGTCAATTCTTTGGGCGATTTTAAGCGTGCTGTTTCCTTTTAGATAGGTGATATTCTCGCTATTTAAAATTGTTATTTTGTTGGGGTTTGATATGTAGCATATGTCGAACTTTGATTTTCCGGCCTTTGAAATTCCGTATCGAAATTCTAATTCTTCAAATATTTCTAGTTCTCTGAGGGAGTCAAGGTCTTCGATGGAGGTTTCTCCAAGTGCCAAAAAATCCACCTTGGCTACTTTGAATAAATAAGCAATGACCTCTATTGCATTTTGTCTAAGCTCTTCACAATTTCTGCTGTCGCCAGATGGCGCTAGGCTCGTATTCCACCAAGCAAAGGTTACCCTTTTGTGAGCCTCAGAGTCGTTATATAAAGTGGCCATTATTCAATGATCTTGCTTGGTGTCTTTATTGTTATTATTTCTTTGGGCTTGATTAGCGTCATCGCTGGGCTCGCATTTGGAAAGACGAAGTCGAAGGGGGCGCTAACTACTGTCAGGGGATTTCCAATCCAGTGAGCTTTTCCAGTTGTTTTTTAATAAACGCTTTTCCAAGAGCTGCTAAGGTATCTAACGTGAAGCCCCCAGCAGCGGATACGCCATCTTTAGTCAATTTCCAAATGACCTCGTCCCTTACTGAATCAATGAAATCGTGACCCGCTGGCGTCAGCGCCCTAAATGAGAATTGAGCATTAGGATTCAGGCCCCGATCCCCAGCGGTGTCGATCCATTCGTTCATCAATATTTGGTCAACGTGATAGATGATCTGATCGGATGTGTAGCCATCAACCGGCAGATCCTCTCGACAGTTGATCATGGCAATCGACATTGCAGGTAGCGGCAAAGCTTCCAGCTTTAGCATCAGGAGTCGGATCAGTTCCGGATCTCGTTGCATCCAATCTCTCCTTGAGGTGGTGCGTTTTTGCACCACCACACCATAGCCTTCTCCGATAGCGGAGCCAAGCCTAAGACGTTTGTCCGTGGTCTGCACAAGTTCTAGCATGGCTGATTAAGTCTTGCCCCTGATTCCTAACACCTCCTACCGACTTACCCAGGGGAACCACTCGAAATCCTCAACGGGGCCTTGTCGGGGCGATGTTGTACCACTTTATTGATATTGCATCGAAACCGCTGAATATCGGGAAGCTGTGGCCCTGCTGCTCCATAAACACCGCCATCCCTCGCGCTGACGAACCCCCTCCACATGGTGTTCCGCTTGTCAGATTGTTTCTATACAAATTGACTTGAAAAGTTGTACAAAGATAACTGTATATTCGTACAGTATTTTGGAGGCGTGCGTCATGAGCTTTTCAATTTTAGGCCCTATTGCCGAGGGTGGCTTGAAGCTGCCCTTGTGTTCGTTTCGAGTGCCCGCCGGGTTTCCATCTCCGGCGGCGGACCACATCGAAGCGCACATCTCATTGGATGAGGTTCTGAACATTCGCGCCCCGCACGTCTACCTGGTCTCAATCGCTGGGGAGAGCATGCAGGGCGCTGGTATTTTTGAAGGCGATCTTGCGGGTGGTGGACCGCGCTCTGGAGCCTGCGCACGGCCACATCGTCGTGGCATTGCTCAACAACGAGCCCGCATGCAAGCGGCTTTGCATTCGCGGCAGGGAGGTGATTCTCCTTTCGGAGAACCCAAAGTATCCACCGAGGTACGTGCTTGAGGGCGACGAGCTGGTTATCTGGGGCGTTATTACATGCAGCGTGCGCAGCCATGTCTAAACCCCAGCCAGTTTTCGCTCTGATCGACTGCTACAGTTTCTATGCCAGTTGCGAGCGCGTGTTTCGACCCGACCTGGCCCGCGTGCCCATCGTGGTCCTGAGCAACAATGATGGCTGCGTGATCGCCCGCAGTTACGATGCCAAGCCCTATGTAAAGATGGGCGAACCGTATTTCCAGATCAAGCACAAGCTGCGTAAGCACGGCATCGTCCCGTTCTCGTCGAATTACGCGCTCTATGGCGACATGAGTGAGCGAGTCATGACGCTCATTGAATCGATGGTGCCCGCCGTCGAGGTCTACAGCATTGACGAAGCCTTTGCCGACATGACCGGCATTGATGGCCGGGATGCGCTCGGCAGGAAGATCCGCAGCCAGGTGCTGCGCTGTACAGGCATTCCGGTTGGGGTGGGGATCGCCCACACCAAAACCCTGGCAAAGCTGGCAAACCACATCGCCAAACGGCTTCAGGTGGAGACCGGCGGTGTGGTCGATATCTGCGACCCGTTCAGGCGTGACTGGGTTCTGCGCAACACCGATGTGTCCGAGGTCTGGGGCGTCGGTCGCAAGATGAAACTTCACCTGGGCACCATGGGTATCAGGACCGCGATGGACCTAGCGAAGGCCGACCCGTGGACGCTACGCAAGAAGTTCAGCGTGGTGATCGAGAAGACAGCCCGGGAGCTGGCTAGCACGCCGTGCCTGGGGCTGGATGAGCCAGACCCGCCGAAGCAGGAGATCTGTTGTAGCCGGATGTTCGGCAAGCGGCTCACGGAACTCGCACCGATCAAGGAAGCGGTGGCTACTTACATGATGCGTGCCTCGGAAAAACTCAGGGGACAGAAGTCGTTGTGCAAGAAGATCCGCGTCAGCATCCGCACCGGCATGTTCAACCCGGAGGAGGCGAAGTATGCCAACGGCGTGCTGATTGACCTGCCGTATCCCACCGATGATGTGCGGTTACTCACCAAGGCTGCGGTGGATGCGCTCGACCGAGTGTTCCGGCCAGGCTTCAAGTACAGCAAGGCTGAGGTGTTGTTGATGAATCTCTGTCAGCAGGGAGAGTACACCGACGACCTGTTTGCCACCTCCCAACCAGCCGACGCCACGAAGTTGATGGTGGTACTGGACCAGATCAATGGGCGATGGGGAAGGGGGACGCTCCGTTCAGCCAGCGTGCCCGTTAACCCAGACTGGGGGATGCGACGAGACATGATGAGCCAAAGCTACACAACGAGGCTGAACCAGTTATGGATCGTCACATGTAAATAAATTGCATTTAATGATAGTCAATGTGAATTGGAAAAGTAATTTTTATGCTGTACGCGTGGAATGATGCTTTTCGTTAACTCTTTTGTCGTGAAGCTTTTGATAAAGCTCTCTATAGCAAGGTTCCAATCAATAGTTTGGTGATTGTCTGAAGCTTGGGCGCTGGAATATAGCGCTGTAGCGAAGGCCCGATAAAGAGGGTCAATAAAAGCGTATTTGCCAGAGCTGTCACTGAATCGAACTAGTGGGGGCACTGCGGACTCACACATCTGCTTGAGGTATTTTGTAAGGTTTCCTTGTGGATAGTCTCTCTCATTCCTCGTAATGTGTTTATAGATGTCTGCACGAGTTGCCCCTTCCTGAGGTAGTTCTGATAGGGCCTTAACAATCAATTCAGCATTATTATACTTCTTGACTTTGGTTTGTTTTAGGTTTGTTTCAAAAACCATTTTTAAGGTGTCGGATGCGCCATCTAAGTACATCTTTATAGCAGGCTGTAAAGCTGATTTGCTAATAGGTAGTAACTTTTTGCTTGGCTGCTCAAGATCTAAATGCAAGCATATATTTAGGCACAGTGTATGGCAAATCGAGGGGAGGCCAGCGGCATAATGGCTAATGGTAGAGATCAAGGATGAATCAAACTTTAGATTCATCAGCTTGCTGCCTTTCAATATTATATCTTGAAGTTCCAATAGGTCCATTAAGGGAACATGGATTTCAGCCACTCGCGTACGCATTTCGTTGTCATACATCACTACTTGTCTTGCAGAGTCAACCGCACCGATGGCAATAATTTTTAGGTCGGGATATTCAGTAGCCATATCGACGAAAACCTTCATAGCCTGTGAGAGCTTGGTTCGGTCAGCCTCCTCAATCTTATGAAAATCTTCCAAGATCCAACAACTCTTAGACTGTCCCATAAAGCGGGCTAGATTCTGAAGGGTTAGTTGTGGCGGCAGAATCCTCGCTGACTTATCTGCTCGCTCAGTAGCGGTGAGACTAGATATTTGGGTTTGTATTCCAGTGTAAGTCGCGCCCAGAGTTGCTCCTTTGGTGGAAGTGTTCTTGTTAGAGGTTTCAGCAGAGTAGTATGGCGAAAGCTGATCGAATGCGTCTAAAACAATTTGATCGAAACTCATTCCCTGCATGCAACGTGTGGTTATTTGGTTTTCAAATAGTTGTTCTAGTTTTTTGTTTATTATCGTGGATTTTCCAGAGCCGGAGTGACCATAGATGACGAGTTGTTTGCCAGGGGTTCGTAAAGCATTGACTAAGTTGGTATTGATGTCATCGCGTTCAATAAAGGCTAAGTTGGCAGGAGTCGCCGGAGTAAAAATTTGATAAACGGTGGGTAGCTCATCCATGCCCTTGATCCTACATCTGATTGATTTCTTGGCGCGGAAAATACTACAAGGCGACATGGTAGTCGATGAGAATAATTTTCTCAGAACCAAATTCCCTTGTTGGGTCGCGTATATTGCAATGAGGCTTCTCGCCTTCGTAGCCTCTTGACGCGCGGTTTTGGCGCGCGCTGTCATCCCCCCACCACGCCTCCGGTCTAAATAGGTCTTTTATTCTGCATTCCTGCACATTGTTGAGCGGAATCAAGGCTGGGGGTTGCCGTGATGATCGTGGAGAGCAAAAAGCCTGCGAATCCCTGCGAAGGGTAGGGACGCCCGATGAGTCCCCCAAGACGTGGCTTGTCGCCGAGAGCGATTCACCATCAGACGCAGGAACGCAGTCGGAAAAAGTAAGGTGGTAATTCGGAAGCTATCGCATCGACAATCCCCCCGTATTCATTGGCTTTGCTGGATGATCTCGGGATGTAATTTTGAGTAAGGAGAGAGGTGTTATGTTCATAACTTATTGATTTATAGGAATATAGTAAAAATAAAAATCACTTTCTTGAAAGGTAATTGCCTTACTTCCACACTGCTTGAAAACCACCTTGCACCAGTCCTATACAGGCCCGTGAAATCTAGCTCTCAGGTAGACCAGAGAATTGAGTTACCAAAATGGCTCATTTCCGACGCCGTTCCCAAAAAACGCATAAAGCCCTATATGGCAGCTCGCTTCCTGTTGTCGCACGGATTCCATGGGACTGCCATGGGAACGCTTGCGCGCTAACTATCGCCCTGAAACCCTTATAAACCGGGGGGTGACATCGCGAAAATCGCAATCGGGTGCTTTCGAATCTCTCCTTCACCGCCAAATTCGATACACACAAAACCCCTGGTTTCCCAAGAAAACCAGGGGTTTTGTGGTTTCTGCCGTCTGAAAAAAAGACGATAGGGGCAATGGGCCCCCAGGTGATACGCCGGCAGTGCAAAAGGTGTGAATTTCCTAACCTTGACTCCGCCACCCAAATGACTATCCCCCCATGTAGCCGTGCTACAAAACGGCCTGTTCAACGCGTGGGAAAACTCCGATGCCACCGCTCTCCAACGGCAGGCCCTCCAATCGATTTGGCCTGTTTTGCGTAGCCAGTTTCCTTCTGTCCATTTCTTATGGCGCCACTTTCCTGATCTCCCTGCTGGTGTCCTCCCTGGGGGGAACTGAGCGCGATGCAGGGCAAGTCTTTGCCGTTGCCATGACGAGTACTCTGGTCGCGGTGGTCGCCTCGGGGCATTTGATGCAGCGCGTAGGCGCTGCACTGTGCGTGGCACTTGGCGCTGTGTTTCTGGTCATTGCGTCCATGGGGTTTGCGCTGCTATCGGACCTTGGTATCGGTTTGTTGGCCTGCGGTTTGATGCTGGGGATCGGCTGGGGACTGTTTTACACGGTTGGGCCCATCATGGTCGCAGCGATGGTCGAGCCATCCAGGCGGACTCATTGCTTCGCGCTTTTGTCGGGCAGCATGTTGACGGGGATCGGTAGTGGCCCTCTTTCAGGCAAGTTGGCCAGCTCCGTTGGGCTCCCCATACAGACGGCTTTCTTCTTTGCCGCCGCAGCAGCATTGTTGGGTGGGCTGTATTTTTGGTGGCTGAGAACGGGCTTTGCCGAAGTGGAGCGCCGCTCTGGCGATAAGGCTCGGATGGGGCTGAGATCGGCGACGGATGTGCTGCGCTCACGTTCGGCGTTGTCCATTTTGATGGTGGGGCTGGGCGGCGCGATCTTTGGCGGCCTGGGCAGTTTCCAGACCAGTTATGCCGCCAGTCAGGGCCTTGATTACTCCCTGTTTTTCGTCGGCTTCATGGGGGCGGCTATCGCTTGTCGGTTGTTGATTGCCGGGTGGGTGGTCAGCCGTGACCCTCTCGCGACTTCTTGCCTGTTGACCACGTTGATGTTGGTCGCCGTGACAGGGTTCGGTGTGTGGGTCCATGACAGTCTGAGTTATGGGGTGACCGCCGCCTTGCTTGGGGTCGGTTACGGTCTCAACTATTCAGTCATCAATGGCCTGGCTGCCAACGAGGCGCCACCTGGGCTGACCGCACAAGCGCTGCTGCTTTTCAGCCTGTCCTACTTCATTGGCGTATTCGGGTTTCCCTTTATCGCCGGCAAGCTCATCAGCAGCACGGGCGTGAATGGGATGCTGCTTAGTGTCGGATTGATCGCTCTGCTTGCCTGGGCCTTGAGCGTCAGTCGCTGGCTGGCCGGGCGGTTCTGGAAACCAGCCTTCTCTGAATGAAAAATTCTCCTCAGGCGTGCGATAGCTTCCGGTGGGCGGGGAGATTGAGCACTGGGGCAAGAAGGTCGCGAAGACTGAAGGCAGAAAGGCACGGCAAATTGTTTGATGGACGGCTGCCCGTGGAGCCTCGCCACCGGACAGCATCAGGCAACCTCACAGCAGTATCGGGCAAAGGTTTCTGGGCACATGCCGTTAAGGTCCTCTTGGAAGAGCGTCTTATCAACTGCATGGCTGTGAGAGAACATCATGACCCGATGGATAAATTTTGCTTGGCGCGTCCAGGCGCTTGCACTGTCTTTAATATTGTTTACGAACAACGTCTGGGCTTCGGAAAACACCCAGCACGCGAATGCGACGCTGGTCCGCCAGGCGTTCATTAACTGGCAGCAGGGCAAAGGCACGGCGTTCGATCTGCTGGCGCCCAATGCGAAATGGACCGTGGCCGGGACGAGTCCTGTTTCCGGTGTCTATAACAGTAAGGCTGAGCTGGCCCAAGTCGTGCGGCCGATTACCGCGCGACTGGCAACACCAATTGTCCCCACGGTGCAGAGCATCGTTGCTCAGAATGATGTCGTGGTTGTGCTGTGGAACGGAACAGCCACGGCGCTTGATCACAAGCCCTACAACAACACCTACCTGTGGCACATGACCTTCAAGAATGGTCAGATTATTGAAGTCACAGCCTTCCTGGACACCTACGTGCTGAACGATCTTATCCAGCGCGTAAAACCCCCACAGTAGTGCTGGGCTATCTTGTTGGCTGTGAAGCAGTTCGCTTTTCCGTGGCGTGCTCTCCAAAAGGTTTACTCGATTCAGAACAAAAACCGGAAATGCGTGGTCTTTGTCAGTACCCCAAGTTCGTCTCTCCCTGAGGTCGCACAATGAGTCTGATCGATTGCCCTGAATGCGCCTCCAGAATTTCCGACAAGGCCTACGCCTGCCCACATTGCGGCAATCCTTTCCGGGAGCCGAGTTTCCGTCTGACTGAGAAGAACGTGGGACAGATTGCCGGGGTGACCGGCGTCTGGCTCACCGCGCCGTGGATCGCGCGGATGGTCTTTGGCGTGGTGGCCGTGATTGCGGTGGCCGCGGTGTTGATTCTGCGGTGACTGTGTCGATTGGCTAGCTAGCCGGGCCCGTCGTGCAAGCGCTCTGCCGAACATAATAATTGTCGAACTCGCTGCTTTCGACGAATTGGAAGCCATGGCGGATGTAAAAGCGATTTGACGCGCTTTCTTTAAGGGCACCCACTCTGAGCGGGAGCGCGGCCGCATCCGCTTCCTTGAAAATATGATCGAGAACAGCAGCGCCTATTCCTGATCCTTGCGCGCAGGGCCTTATATACAAGTGGTCAAGCAAGAGTTCATGGCTGAAAGGCTTGACCACAACGAACCCAACCCGAACAAGTCAGGTGATCCAGAATGCAAACCGATTCGCCGCTTTGGCGAGAAAAAGTCCGCGTTCACAGGCCATATGGATGACTTAAGCGAAGCGATGAATTTGATGCGCCGTGTAAGTCCTGCCGCGTAAATCTTTACTCTGAAAGGGGCTGCCGCTCCACTGTCCGGCCACTCGTCTCCGCTGGATCCATGGCCTGGCGCCATCATCCACCGTGTCCTAGTCTTTCCTGGTCAGCAGGACCACATCGATACTCATTGCACGGTGTCCAGGGAGTCATGGAATGGCGAACAAGAAAGGAACTGAGTTGGTAGCGGGTTTAGAGACAATCACCGGAGCAGCAGGGATTTTCGGAATCTGTTATTCAATACTCACCTGGAGCGGTGTAGGAAAAGGCTTCAGTCCCTTCAGTTTTGGTTCTTGGAAAAAAACGCTTGGCAAGCTTGTCGAAGATGGGCATGCCACGACCTTCCTCATCGACGGCAGAAACATCACCATGACGGGTATCAGTGATGACGGATGGGTATTCAATACAGGGGCTCTTGGCTCCACCGACTGGGCTCGTGCCACTGGCAGCGCGACCACTTATGTCTATTACATCGGTGTGAATAAAGCTTTCGTGAAAAAGTATCGGAAGCTTGAAGCCAAGCTAAAAAAAACCAAAACCTCCTACGATGCTTTCTGGCCCAATCTCCCGACTGCGAAAACCCAGTACCAGAACTGTGTGAGCCATAGCCACTATCTGATTTCCGAGCTGGGACTTGCTCACTGGGGTAATACCGTCAAGGGCTGGTGGATGCCGTCGGCGAGTAATTGGGTGGATTGGTTTAAAAGTTTCGCGCCTGTGCAGCGAGACGGATTCAGCTGGAAATACAAGAGGTTCGACGGCATCAACACGCACATTCCAGGTTAGGCGCAGCCTGGAATAGTTGGCATAAAAACGGCTCGTTGACTGAACGAGCCGTTTTTCCATAGCCGACAGACTCATCACGTATTCAATGCCAATTGCGGACTGTCCGGATTCAACTGCTGTCGCCTGAACTGCCCCGGCGGCTGTCCATGTATCTGGCGAAAACGCCTGGAAAAATAGGCCTCGTCGGCAAAGCCGCACAACCTCGCCACTTCGCCCACTGGCCGTGTTCCATTGAGCAAGTAATTGCGCGCCGCATGCATCCGGCGTTCGAGTACCAGTTCGGTGAAGGTCTTGCCGATTTCCTTGCGCAGCCAGTGGGTCAGGTACGTCGGTGACAGGTAAGTTGCCGCGGCCACCTTGATCAGGTTGAGGTCGGGGTCGGCGATGTTCTTGCGCAAGTACTCGGACATCCGGCCCAGCGCATCGCGTCGGCTGACTTCGGCGGCGTTCTCTTCAGCCAAGCGCTTGAGCGGCTCGGCGTACAAGGCGCAGACGCTGCCGATCAGTTGCAGCAACAAGCCCTTGAGCATCTCGCGGGTGCCGAACTGACGGTTCTGGTCCAGGCCACGCATCTGCTCGATCAGCGCGCAGGCTTTGGCGAAATCCTCCTCCCCCAGAATGAAGTCCAAGTGTTCCTGGAAGCGGAACGGTGACAGTTCCGGCGCCAGCAGAATCGAGACCTCTTCCAGGTCCATCGGGTCGCACTGCAGATGCGGCAGCAGGAACGTCTGGGAAAAATTGATCACCATGAAGTTGCTCTCGGCCGGGTGCGGAATCACATGCACGCGGTGGGGCAGGATGAAGGCCAGGGTGTTGCGCGGAAACGGACGTTCGACGTTGCCAATGTGTTGCAGGGTATCGCCGCCAAGGTTGATCTGGATCTGGAAGTATTCGTGGCGGTGCGGGCTGGTTTCGGCGCGCCGACCCTTTTTGTCGCGGATGTAGAAATCCGTCAATTCGCTGCGTTGCTGCATGACGTAGGTGGGGACTCGGCTCGGTGATGACATCTCCTGGGAATCCTTTGCGGTGCATGACGGTGATGACGATTGTGACTGTGCATCTTGATGATTTTCAAGGAGTCATACGATGACGAGGCTGTTGGTGTGAATTTTCTGTCTCTTGAAAATGGAGGGCGCTTGTCCAAAAACGATAAATTTTATTTTCATAATTTGTGTTTTAAAAACAAACGTTTAGGTTGATTTTAGAAAGATTATGAAAAAAAGCACCCATCTGATTTTTTTGGACAGGTTCCTTTGATGCGGTTTTAAACGGGAAAAATGATCTAACAGCTCAGTTGATTTTGAATGGTTGTACGACCACTGTTGAGCCACGCAACCCGTCTCTCCATCCAAAAACAATCAAAAGGTGCGCACATCATGAACCTGTTCCTGCTTCACGCCGACCCTCCCGATTGCTCCTGCGACAGTTCCTGTTGCAAGGCCTCTTTGAACACCTGACACCGGCTGTTCGCGCTTCTCATTCCTGTAGCGATTGTTCTGCCCCGGCATCGAGGGCATTGATTTCGGCTGCTCGTAAACATTTCGACGCTTCTAACAATAACGAGGTCCACCATGTCGAACTCTCATACCTCCCAAATTGCCAGCGCCCGGGACGCCGCAGTACCAGAGCGTCTGCCGTCGCGGCGGCGTTGGTTCATGCTGTCGTTGCTGCTGATCGCGACGATCATCAACTACATCGACCGTGTGAATATCTCGATTGCCGCGCCGTTCCTCGCCAAGGACCTGGGCCTGGACAAGATCGAGATGGGCCTGATTTTTTCGGCGTTTGCCTGGACTTACGCGATCGCACTGGTGCCGGCCGGCTTCATCGCCGATCGCTTCGGTTCCCGGTTCACCTACGGGGTGTCGCTGATCAGTTGGTCGACCGTCACCGTGTGCCAGGGCTTGGCCACGGGCTTCGCTTCGCTGTTCGGTCTGCGCCTGGCCGTCGGCGCGATGGAAGCGCCGGCGTTTCCGGCCAACAGCCGGGCGGTCACGGTGTGGTTCCCGGCGCGTGAACGGGGCTTGGCCAGCAGCATTTACGTCTGCGGCCAGTACTTGGGCACGGCGCTGTTTACCGGTGCACTGCTCTGGCTGGCCACCACTTATGACTGGCGCCATGTGTTCTACAGCACCGGCGCACTTGGTATCGTCTTCGGTGTGGCCTGGCTGTTCTTGTATCGCGACCCGATGAACTGCAAGAAAGTCAGCAAGGAAGAACTCAAGTACATCGAAGCCGGGGGAGGGCTGGTCAAGAGTAGCCAGGAGCGCACCCGCTTCAACTGGCGGCAGATCGCCGAGCTGTTCAGCTATCGGCAGGTCTGGGCGATTTGCATCGGCAAGTTCGCCAGCACCTCGGCGCTGTACTTCTTTCTCACCTGGTTCCCCACGTACCTGATCGAAGAGCGTCAGCTGACCATGATCAAGGCCGGGGTCTTCGCCGTGCTGCCGTTCGTGGGCGCGACGGTGGGCATCCTGCTCGCCGGGATCGTCTCCGACCTGCTGATCCGTCGCGGCTACTCGCTGTCCTTCGCCCGCAAGTTGCCGTTGGTGGTCGGGTCGATGCTGGGCATGTCCATCGTCCTGGTGAATTTCACCGATTCGAACGTGATCTGCATCGCCGTACTGACGATTGCCTTTTTCGCCCAGGGCATCGCTTCGTCCTCGTGGGCGGCGGTGTCGGAAGTGGCGCCCAAGGAACTGATCGGGCTGACCGGCGGGATCACTAGCCTGGCGGCCAACATCGGCGGGATTGTCACCCCCATCGTGATTGGCGCAATCGTCCACAAGACCGGCTCATTCGCCTTGGCCTTCTGGTTCATCGGCGGCGTGGCGCTGATCGGCACCTTGTCCTATTCGCTGCTGCTCGGCCGCTTGTATCGCATTGAACTCAAGGCGCGTTGAGCCCGGAAAAAAGCTGTTTTTCTCCAACACGAGGCGGCATTCCTCCAACTTCGCCAAGGATTGCCGCCGTACGCTGACCCTTCCAACAGGACTTTTATCAGGATGAACATGCCCGAGTATGTCTTTACCCCGGACCTGCCAGTGACCTTGTCGGTTGTCGGCACCCCACAGCGTTTTCCCGTCGGCCGGGTCTTTTGCGTTGGTCGCAACTACCCCTGGCCTGATACCCAGGGTGAATCCCGAGTGCCACCGGTGTTCTTCATGAAGCCAGCCAGTTGCGTGGTGGAAGCGGCGGGTGAGGTGACGTTTCCATCGGTGACCGAGGAGTTCGCCCACGAAATCGAATTGGTCGTGGCCATCGGTGAGGGCGGCGCCAACATCCCTGAGAGCCAGGCGTTGGCTTATGTGTGGGGCTACGCGGCGGGTCTGGATCTGACCCGGCGTGATGTCCAGCGCGAGGCCAAGCGTAACGGTTTGCCGTGGGAGGGCGCCAAGGTGTTTGACGGCGCCGCGCCAATGACCGCCATCGTGCCGGTCTCCCGGGCGGGGCACCCCGATGGCGAGTTGTGGCTGAACGTAAACGGCCAGGAGCGTCAGCGCGACAGCCTCGACAGCCAGATCTGGTCGGTCAGTGAAGTGATCGCCCGCATCTCCCAATCGGTGGCGCTGCGGGCCGGTGATCTGATCATGACCGGCAGCCCGGCAGGCGTCGATGTGCTGCAGCCGGGTGATGTCGTCACGGCTGGCATCGACGGTATTGGCGAATTGGAAATGCGCGTCGGTCCGCGTTTGTCTTACTGAATTCGAGAAAGGAGAACCCACATGTCCAACGCATTGAAAGTGGCTTTGGTGACTGGCGCCGGCAGCGGGATTGGCCGAGCGGTGGCCCTGGGCCTGATGGAAGACGGCTACACACTGGTGTTGGCCGGTCGTCGGCCAGAGCCCTTGCAGGCATTGGCCGAGTTGGCGGCCAGCCAGGGGCGCGAAGCCTTGGCGGTGCCCACTGATGTACGCGACCCGGTCAGTGTCGATGGGCTGTTTGCAACCATCGCCGAGGTCTACGGACGCCTGGACGTCGTGTTCAACAACGCTGGCGTCAATGCGCCCGCCGTGCCGCTGGATGAGCTGACGTTCGAGCAGTGGCGAAACGTGATCGACACCAACCTCAACGGCGTTTTCCTGTGTGCCCGTGGTGCCTTCGGCCTGATGCGCCGGCAACAGCCCCAGGGTGGACGGATCATCAACAACGGTTCGATCTCGGCCCACACCCCACGACCGTTCAGCAGCGCCTACACTGCCAGCAAACACGCGGTGCTGGGGTTGACCAAATCCCTGGCCCTGGACGGACGTGAATACAACATCGCCTGCAGCCAGATCGACATCGGCAACGCCCTCACTGAGATGTCCGTGCGCATGACCAAGGGCGTGCGCCAGGCCAACGGCAGCATCGCGGTGGAGCCGATGGTGGACGTCAAGCATGTCGCCGATGCGGTGCGCTACATCGCCGGCCTGCCGTTGTCGGCCAACGTCCTGAACATGACCGTCATGGCCACGGCCATGCCATTTGCCGGCCGCGGTTGAGCCTGCGTGCCGTTCAGTTTCGAAGGTGTGCATTCGTGGCGAGGGAGCTTGCTCCCGCAGGGCTGCGTAGCGGCCCCCGTTCTTTTTATGAGCGCTTCGCACTCAAGCGGGAGCGAGCTCCCTCGCCACACACTGATTCGAGCAAGCCTTGATTGCGCTTGAGTTAGTTTTTCCTATTTCGATACGAGGTCTACATGAAGCCAGAAGTCTTGCAACTCAGCCCGATCCTGATCCCTGAAATCAACGCCCGGCTCAACGAGCTGTTCACGGTGCGGCGCTATTTCGAACAGGCCGACAAACAAGCCTATCTGCAAGAACACGGTGCCAATATTCGCGGTGTGATCACCGGAGGGCATACCGGCATCAGCCAGGCGCTCATGGCCCAACTGCCCAAGCTGGAAGTGGTGGCGGTCAACGGCGTGGGCACCGATGCCGTGGACCTGGCCTACGCCAGGGATCGCGAAATCCGCGTGACGGCCACCATCGGCGCGCTGACCGAAGATGTCGCCGACCTGGCGATTGGCCTATTGATTGCCGTGTGTCGCGGGCTATGCACCGGTGACCGTTACGTGCGCTCCGGCCAATGGCCTCACAGCCCGACGCCATTGTCCCCGCTGCCATTGGCCCGGCAGGTGTCCGGCATGCGCATCGGCATCGTCGGCATGGGCCGGGTCGGTCGCGCCGTGGCTACCCGCGCCGCCGCGTTCGGTTGCCCGATCAGCTACACCGACCTGCAACCCATGAGTGACGTGAACCACACGTTCGTCGCCGACCTCAAGCAACTGGCCCGCGACAGCGACGCCCTGATCCTCGCGGCCGCCGCGGACAAGGCTGAAGCCATCATCGATGCCGAGGTGCTGCGTGCCTTGGGCCAGGGCGGGTATCTGATCAACGTGGCGCGAGGCAAACTGGTCAACGAGGTCGACCTGGTGGCGGCGCTGACCGCTGGTGAAATCGCCGGTGCGGCGCTGGATGTGTTTGTCGATGAGCCGCATGTGCCTGAGGCATTGTTTGGCAATGAGCAGGTGGTGCTGCAACCCCACCGGGCGAGCGCGACGTTGCAGACCCGCACGCGGATGGGGGAGATGGTGGTGGCGAGTCTGGTGGATAGTTTTGCTGGGAAGGTGCCGCAGGGGTGTGTGACGGGGTGAGGCGCAAGAGTTGCGGCTTCGCGGGCCAAATCGATGAATGTGAGCTACGGGGCGGAAGAT
Source organism: Pseudomonas sp. NFACC51 (assembly GCF_900103575.1). Classification (NCBI taxonomy): domain Bacteria; kingdom Pseudomonadati; phylum Pseudomonadota; class Gammaproteobacteria; order Pseudomonadales; family Pseudomonadaceae; genus Pseudomonas; species Pseudomonas sp. NFACC51. The sequence goes on from NZ_FMXH01000018.1 coordinate 88,756, forward strand.
AGGTCTCAGGTGTGCAACGGCTGTGCTTGCTCGATCAGCCAATAAAGACCAAAATAACGACCTATTTAAGCGAGAGCCGCCTCCATGCAAATCATTTTGGCTGATGTGGCCGTCAGCGTATCCGAACTCAAAAAGAACCCCTCATCCGTCCTGAGCGGCGCCAACGGCGCGCCAGTGGCCGTGTTGAACCATAACCGTGTTATGGGCTACATGGTCCCGGCAAGTGTCTACGAGGCGATGGTTGATCGCTTGGAGGAGCTGGAACTGGCGCAAGTGGTAAAGGCACGCATCGAGGCCAACGAAACACCTGTTCGGATGTCCCTTGATGAGCTCATTGGCGAGGCTGAGGCTGATATCGTCAATGGGCGTTGATTATGATGTCGAGTGGGATCCGAAGGCCCTCAAGGAGCTTAGAAAACTGGACGGTGCCATCCGTCTGCAGCTTCTGAAAAAACTCCAGTCCCGGCAGAGCAACCCGCGAGTGCCAGCCGATGCGCTTCATGGAATGAAGGATTGCTACAAGATCAAGTTGCGTGGGGCTGGGTATCGACTGGTGTACCGCATTGAGGAAGAGCGGATTGTCATTCTGGTGGTAGCGATTGGCAAACGGGAGCGCGGCAACGTTTACGATTCGGCCAGGAGCCGGGCTGGTATGCAAGAAACAAAGGGGTAAGACGATGAGCGCAGCCCGGAACGACTTTCAAACCGTGATCGCAACGCTTGGCGAGCTACATGCGGTACTGGATCGCCTGCGCGGTGAGTTTGTGCATGGCATCAAGACCCCTGCCGATTATGAGCGTGCGACCGACCTGCTCGATGCGCTCACCGACGGACGCGAACTGAGCAAGACTGAGGCGAAAATTCTCGTTGAGCTCGAGGAGGAAATCCTGGCCTACCAGCGCGACTCCGAACAGTTTCGCGAGTCGAATGCCGCTTTTGAGGCGACCTGCACGCCTGTGCAATTGATCAAGGATCTGATGGAGACGCTCGGGCTCACCGGTTCGGACCTCCCTGAAATCGGTGATAAAACGGCGGTATCCAAAGTGCTCAATGGCGATAGGCCTATCAGCCACAAGATGGCGTATGCGCTGGCGGAGCGGTTTGCGATGGAGCCGAGTGCTTTCTTGACCGCGACCTCAGCAAAGGTGGCGGCTCATATCGAAACTGTTCCTCTTTCCGTTAGCGCTTCAGGCCATTACGTTTTGCACGAGGGCTCTCCGATCGCATGTTCAGTGGAAGAGGCCGGTGTCGGTGAGTACAACGTGGTGACTTCGAAGGGCCATAGAAAGACAGCCAAAGAGCCGGACAAGGGATAGGGCAATCATCTGCTGAAAGGGGCAGGATTGGTTGTCGATTCACGGAAGTTCAGGATGACACGCGTTTCGATACCTCGGCCATTGCAGCCAATCCCCGAACCCTCTATAAAATCCCGCGCTGGCATCGCGTTCTTCTCGACCGTCGTTGGCCCTGGATATCTGACCCGCATGGAGCATCATCGTGAGCCAATCGCCGCACCCCCTCAACTCCCGAACTGACATTTGCCCGCGCATTACGTCCCGCGTCCTGCGATATACCTGGAGCCTCACCTTACTGACCCTGCTCACCGGCTGCGGAGCGCTATCGGACGTCCGCTCTTTTTCCACTCCCTACTCAACGCCTGATGGTGGTGAGACCGCCCGCTTGCGGGTGATCAGCGATGGCATGGTCAGGGCTGTACCCAAGTCCGATTGCGTGGACTTCCGCCTGCCGGGCGCGGGCGTCATGGTGGCGTTCCGCGATGGCTACGCCAATCGCAACGGCGAAAGCCTGGGCATGCCGGATGACGACAAACACTCGTCTTCCACGGTCATGACTGAGCTGCTGGTGCCTGCCGGGCAGCCCATTGCCTTTCATTACATCGGTGCTCAATGCTACAACATGTTCAGCTTTGTCCCTAAGGCAGGGGAGGATTACCAGCTGGATGCTGCGGGGCGTTATGAGTGTGAGGTGAGGCTCAAGCAACTGCCTGCGGCAACGACACAACTTCCCCGTTCATTCTTGAAGGACAGCAAACTCTGCAGGGCGACGGATAACTTTTAGCATGGAGGGTTTTCCAAGGACGCCATAACGTTGAAAAAGGAGTTTCATCATGAGCCCCATCCCCACGTTCCAAACCCGCCGCCTCATCCTCACACCCCTTGAGCTGACGGATGCACCGGCGATCCAACGGCTATTTCCCCATTGGGAAGTGGTCCGTTACCTGGACAGCCGCGTGCCCTGGCCTTACCCGGATGACGGCGCGCTGACGTACGTGCGCGACCATGCGCTCCCGGCTATTGCAGCCGGGCGCGAGTGGCACTGGATGATCCGCATTGCCGAAGAACCGACACAGAGCATCGGCAGCATCAGCCTGTACGACCAGCCCGGCAACAACCGTGGTTTCTGGCTGGCGCCGCAATGGCAGGGAAAGGGCTACATGCGCGAGGCCTGTGAAGCGATCAATGCCTATTGGTTTGAAAACCTTGAACGCCCCGTCATGCAAGTGCCCAAGGCGGTGGGCAACGAGGCTTCGCGCAAAGTTTCGGAGCATGAAGGCATGCGCCTGATCGGGACGCAGCAGGGGGAGTTTGTCTGTGGGTCGTTGCTTAAGGATATCTGGGAAATAACGCGTGAGAATTGGCTTGAGAAAAAGTCCGCGTTGGGATCGAATTGAGCAGAGTCAAATGGGTCAAGTCGCCTGTAAACGACAATTCAACACGGTCGTCGTCAGGATCTATCTGTCGGGTTAACGGATAAAGGAATGTGAAATGGATATTCCACAGGGTTTCAGGCCGTTATTTCGTAGCAGCCCTTTTCTTGACTTACTTGGTCCCTTTTATTATCGGGAAAACTCCGAAGGTTTTACCGTTGGGATTCGGGTGGAGGAGAAACACACCAATGCGCGTGGAATCGCTCACGGAGGATTGTTCATGGCGCTGGCTGATATCGCGCTGGGCTACAGCGCTGCGTTCTCGAAAGATCCGCCTCTTAAGCTCGTGACGACCACGATGACTACTGATTTCGCTGGCTCCGCTAAGATCGGCGATTGGTTGGAGGCTGCCGTAGATATTCAAAAAACCGGTAGTCGATTGGTGTTTGCCAATACCTATATCAGCGCTGGAGAGGAGCGCGTGGTTCGAGCCAGTGCATCTTTTCTGGTGCTCAGCTAGGTGGAGGCTGAACTGGCGATTGACGTCCAAATCCGTTAACGACGATGTACAACAGCGGACCGATTGATACGAAGATCGCCGTGATCAGGAAGTAAGGCAGCAACGAGGTGAGCGACCTGCCTTTCGAACGTGTGTCCCGGTACATCCAGATGCACGCCATGCTAGCGAGCAGATAAAGGTCGATGACTACCTGCGCGGTGTCCGGGCTGGACATGAGCCTGACGCCGAATTCCAGGAGCGATTGCTCGGCGAGAAACACAGTACTCGCCGTGTAAATTGAAAAAAGCAGGAGCGCGACAAGTGCAACGTAGGGTCTTTTCACTTTACCTCCTTGGACTCGTTCATGGGGCAATAGAGGTAGGCTAGTGATTTGACCGTCATGGTTTCAATGACCTCTGAGGTCATGGACGCCACTCACCCGCAATGCCAGAGTCAACGGATGACCAGTCGACCTTTTTCTCGAACAACGCCACCAACCTCGGCCGGTGCGCAACTGCGTCACTTGCGCCAACAGGCCGGGCTGAGTCAGTTGGACTGTGCACTGATAACAGGGTTATCTCAGCGTCACCTTAGTTGCATCGAGACGGGGCGCGCCAAGCCAAGCCCTGGCACTCTGCATAACTTGTTGACTGCCCTGGATGTACCTTTGGAGCGATGCAACGACATCTTCATCGCCAGTGGTTATGCCCCTCGCTACGAAACGACGCCGCTCACGTCGTCGTCAATGGAAGTGGTACGTGATGCCATTAATCATGTACTTCACGCCAATAACCCCGCTCCGGCGATTGTTCTGGGTCCCCAATGGGACATCCTTGCAGCCAACACCAGCGCGGGTGTTCTGTTCGATCTGGTGGGTCTTGCCAGGGATGCGCCTGATGGGCTCAACCTCTTGGTGACACTGCTGCAACCCGGTGGCTTGGGCGATCATTTGAGTAACGCCGAGGAAATAAGATTAGTGGCCTGGCAACGGGCGTCTCGGGAAGCCTTGAGTAATCCCGCGTTGGCTGAGATTCTGAAGAGTCTGCCGGCCCCACACAGCTCTGCGGCGCTGGTTAACGAGCTGCCTCCGCTGTTGCTGACGCGAGTCGACTCTCCCCACGGTGAGCTGAAGTTCATGTCAACGTTCACAACCTTCGGCATGCCGCTCGACATCACCATGAGCTCATTGCGTATCGAACATCTGATTCCTGCCGACGCGAAGACCTGGGAGGTGATGACTAAGGCATATGAGCAGGCACAACACTAATAATGATCAAGGAAGAACCCATGCAGCCGTCACTCAATCGAATCATGTTGTATGTCCGGGACGTTCAAGCGACCTGCGATTTTTATGAGCGTCATTTCGGTTTTACCAGTCAACGAAAAACCGATGACCGCGTCACCGAATTGAGCCCTGCAAACGGTGGCGCGATCCTGATGGTTCACCCGGCAGGTAAGGCCGTTAAAACAGGGCAAGTCACGGTAAAGCTTGTCTTTGATCTTCAGGACGTCGAGGGTTTCAAGGCCAAGTGCCTGGCCCAAGGCCTGAGGTTTGGCGCTACGCACAGGGCGGACGGTTACTCTTTCGCCAACGCCAAAGACCCTGACGGTAATTCGATTTCCATCTCCAGCAGGGCGTTTGCATGCCGCTGAACTTTCAAAAGATGCATGCCAATGGCGATGATTTCGTTATCGTCGATTCGCGACATTCGGCCAACCCGGTGACGAGTGCCATGGCCCAGCGAATGGGGGATCGGAACCGGGGTGTGGGCTTCAACCAACTCGCGGTGTTGCTCGATTGCGACGATGCCGATGCCCGCGTGATGTTCTGGAACGCGGATGGCTCCGCGCTGGACGTTTGTGGCAGTGCGACGCGGGGTGCGGCGGCTATGCTGATGCGCGAAGCAAATGTTGCTTCGGTAGCGCTGCGCACTAACCGAGGCCTGCTGACGTGCGAGCGTACCCCAACCGGCGACATTTCCGTCGACATGGGTGTGCCGCTTTTCCACTGGTCGGACGTTCCTTTGGCCCAAGAGCTGGACACCGCTGTGTTGCCACTTGCCGGCGCTCCAGCCGCGTGCAGCATGGGAAATCCGCACTGCACCTATTTTGTCGATGATCTGGCAACCGTTGATATCGCGACCATCGGCCCAGCCATTGAAACCAACGCGCTGTTCCCACTCAAGACCAACGTTCATTTCGTCCAGATCATTGATCGCACGCATATTCGCTTGCGCATCTGGGAACGCGGGGCGGGTATTGCGCTGGGTTCGGGATCTTGCTCGTGTGGCGCGGTTGTCAATGGGATTCGTCGTGGTTTGTTGGACCCGCGCGTTGAGGTTGAATGTGATGGTGGAAGCGTGACGGTTCAATGGGACGGCGTGGGCGCGGTCTTTCTTATCGGGCCGGTGGAAGTGAGTTTTTCGGGGATGATGAGTCAGGGCTGAGTCGGTAGGTGTTTCAATCCTGGAGCAGGGATTTGCAACACGTTCCGTGGCGAGGGAGCTTGCTCCCGCTCGACGGCGTAGCCGTCGTAGACTGGTTGATGCCGTTTGTCTGGAAGACCGTTTGGGGGCGGCTTCGCCGCCCAGCGGGAGCAAGCTCCCTCGCCACAGGATTATGGCGGTTTGCATCATTTCTCCATAATCCTGAGCCACGGCCAGCGAGCCTGATAACTTTTCGCCTTCTCATCGAACAAATCGGGCTGGGGGTTCTTTGGATTGATACGAAGAACACCTTGCTCGACGTCGTCCAGGCCATAGGGCGCATAGACCTCACCGGTCTCAACATCCAGTCCAATACACGTACCGGCAACCAAGTAACGATCAATGCCATCCCTGGCCGACTGAAGTTGAGGATAAGGCTTGCCAAACCGCCGACCGTACCAAAGATGGACGCGAGCCTGGTTCTTGATCTCGATGTTGACGTCGAGGTCCTGGAAGACACGCTGGGCGGCGTTGATGACTTCGTTCTCGGCTTCCCAAGACAGATCAGGGTCGAAGTAAAAAATGTCGTAATCCTTCACGCCCCAGGCCGGTGGCCGTTGTGACTGATGATTCCAGACGGCTTGGAACAGGCAGCCAGCGGTGAGCATGCATTGATTCAACCCGAGTGAAGGCAAGCGCGAGGTGATTTGCGCGTTGATTGGATTGGCCATTGCTATCCTGACCAAACGTTCGACCGTCAATGTCATATTCATCCTTTTGGAATCGGTCCGGTCCTGGCGCCCCGACAGATGTTTGAGCAAAATCAGGTGAGCCAAGGCACCCAGTACATAGATCTCAAGGACGCCCAATGATATTGCAAAGCAGGCCAGTGATGGCTGATGACATCAAGACCCTCTGTAACTTTGCACAGGACGCTCGGGAACTGTTCCATATGTTCCCGAAAGCCCAATACCCTCTGACTGAGGCTCAGTTGGCTGAGGCTATCGCCCAACGATTCGATTCGACGGTCATCGAGGCTGGGAACCGTGTCGTTGGTTTTGCTAACTTCTATCGGGCCGAAAAAGATGGGGTTTGCTGTATCGGCAATGTCATCGTTGCCCAAGAGGCGCGAGGCAAAGGCGTTGCCAGTTTTCTTGTGGAAACGATGACGGCCTTGGCGTTCGACCGCTATGACGCCACTGAGGTGCAGGTATCGTGTTTCAATGAAAATACGGCGGGCTTGCTGCTTTATCCAAAGCTGGGCTTTTTGCCCTTTGCTGTCGAAGAGCGAGTTTCTCCAGATAATCGTAGAACCGCACTCATCCATATGCGTCGTGTTAGATCGGGCCGCCCCTGGGTTCTTTTGAGCGGTCTCCCAGAAAATGCCTGAAAACCCAAGCCCATCCCAACGCGACTGATTTACAATGCCGTTCCTTCGACAGAGAGCGGCCGTTCGTGGATGCGTTTTCCCTTGTCTATCAACACCTGGGCGCATGGGTAATCGAGCCCGTCACCCAGCAGTTCCTCGGCATTTTCAACCTGAACGGCCGCCTCGGGGTCCTGTTTCTCTGCGCCTCTTACGGTGCTGCCTATGGCCTGTTCCGTTTCAGAAAACACCGCGGCCTGACCGATGCCCGTTCGTTCTGGCAATTCATTGGCGGCAATCAGGTGCATCTGCACCGTTCGGCACTGCTGGACTATCGCTACTACTTCGTCCGGGCGATTCTCAAGATTGCCTTGGTGTTGCCCATTGTTCATCTGGTTGATCCGTACATTCTGCGCTCCGGGGATTACCTGGCTTTTTTCAGCAACCTCTGGGGCGCGCGTCCGCGTCTGGGGGAGAATCTTTCGCTCGCCTTGCTCTATGGGCTGGGGGTGTTCCTGGTGAAGGATTTCGTCCACTACTGGGCGCACCGGGCGTTTCATTCGCGCTGGCTCTGGGCGTTTCACAAGGTGCATCACTCGGCGCCAGTGCTGGTGCCGGCTACGGCCAGTCGGGTGCATTTTGTGGAAAAGATCGTCGAGAAGCTCGGCATCACCGCCTGCATGGGCCTCTTCGCGGGCGGCTTCTGGTATGTCTGTGGTGGTGAGATCAGCCGCTACACGTTGTTCGGTGTGACGTACCTGGTGTTCATCTTCAATAGCCTGGCGGCCAACTTGCGTCACACCCATGTCTGGTTGTCCTTTGGCCCGGTGCTGGAACATGTGCTGAACAGTCCGGCCCAGCACCAGATCCACCACAGCGATGCACCGCGCCATTTCAATCGCAATTTCGGCGTCAACCTGTCGCTGTGGGACTGGATGTTCGGCACGCTCTATGTCACCCGCTCGCAGCCCGAGCACTTGCGTTTCGGCACCGGAGAACAGGACCACGCGCGTTACCTGACGGTGTATAGCCTGATTGTCACGCCTTTCGTTGAAACTGCCCGCAAGTGCCTACCCGCGTTTTCATATCAACGCCAACACGCCACAATGCGCCCAACGCCTGCCCTTGGATCAGCGAGTGCTGACACAGATGAGGCTCAGCGAAAAACCAGCAAGGAACGCCCATGAATTTTTTCAAGAAGTTCTTCGGTTCATCGAAAGCGCCTGAAACCCAAGACGACCAGCCTGCACCGCAACCCCATGAGCTTGGCGACCTGACCGAGGCTGAGGCCGCCAATCTGGCCGTCCGGGAAGCTGGCGCAGCGTGCCTGGATCGTCATTGGAGCGCTGTCGGCACGGTCGAGCGGGATGTCCTTGCCTACCTGATCAGCCCGACCTTTTCCGGCGGCCCGTACTGGCCTTCGACCCGCCAGGCCTACCGCGTGGTGCGCCGTGGCGACGCGATCATCCTCGCCACTGAAGGCCTGTCCGATCCATTCGATGATACGGAAGGAATGGGCAACGGCTTCGAGATGGAATTGTTCGTCGAAACCGCGGATATCCCCGAGCACGCCTATGGCCCCGTGGGGGAGGTCGATCCTTTCAAGCGCAGTTGGGCATTCGAGCTGTTGGAGCACGTTGCCAAAACGGTGGCCGACGCGGGCGGCATCACCCATCAACTCGACCAGCACGGGGCGCTATCCCTTGAGCTTCCCGGGCTGAGCCAATCCCATCACATGAGCGATCAACTGCCCAAGCTCTTCGTGACCGATGACGACTCCACCGGCGTTCTGCTCGGCGCCCCGGCACCGGATTTTCCTACCCAACTGGATGACATGCCCTTGTCTCCGGTCAGATTGGTGCCGGTGGTATTGATTACGGCGGCGGAGCTGGAATACGTGCGTTCGGGAGGGCGATCGGCGCGGGAGGATCTGGTGAGTCGTTTGAAGGCGGCGGGCATTGGGCATATGAGCAGACTGCATCGGGCGAGTGTGGTGTGAGGCTGGAGCCGGTCATTGAACCTGGCGGTATCCCTTTGGCCTCCTGCTGACTCTTTCAATCCCATTTTCAAGGACGAACCCGTGACCGCATCCCCCGCCAAACTCATCTTCTTGCCCGGCGCCTCAGGCAACACCCAATTCTGGCATCCGGTGGCTGAGCGCTTGGCCCACCTGGCGCAGCCAGTTCATATCGGCTGGCCCGGCTTTGGAGACACACCGCCCATGCCTGGCGTGACCGGCATGAGTGACCTGGTGGCGCGTGTGCTGGCCGAGATCGACCAACCCACAGCGCTTGTGGCGCAATCCATGGGCGGTATCGTCGCGGTGCTCGCAGCACTTGAACGCCCTGAGCTGATCACCCACCTGGTGCTGACCGTCACCTCGGGCGGGGTGGACATGTCGGCGCTGGGCGCATACGACTGGCGCCCGGATTTTGCGGCGGCCAACTCGACACTGCCGAGTTGGTTTCTCGACGACCGCACCGACCTCACATCCCGCTTGGTCGAGTTGCGCATGCCGGTCCTGCTGCTCTGGGGCGACGCTGATCCGATCAGCCCCGTTCGCGTCGGCCAGTACCTTGCCCAACTGTTGCCCCGCGCTGAACTGCACGTTTTCCCTGGCGCCGATCACAGCCTGGGCTTTACTCACGCAGATGAGGCAGCGAGGCTGATCGAGAGACATCTGGCCAGCGAGTAAGCGCAGCACTTGCCGCTTGTTATCGATGCGTCGGACTGATTGTGCGACGCGGTGTGTTTCAAGACCTCTAGGGCCCCAATACCTTTTCGAGACAACAATGACTGACTACCGCGGACTCATCCTCGAAGATACCCGTGAAGGCGCCACCGACCGCGCCATCGCGCAACTGGAAGCCCGCCTGGGTGCCCGCTTGCCGGACGACTATCGCCAATTCCTCAAGACCTGCAACGGCGCCTACGTGGAATACGATGTGCTGGCGACCCTGGCCAATGGCGACGAGGAGCTACTGAGTTTTTCACTGTACGGGCTGGACCCGGACGAAGAGTATGAATCCAACCCCTTCGAACTGGAGCAACTGCGTGCGCAGCCCGGCTTCCCAGCAGCGGGATTGCTGCCGATCGGTCGCGACGGCGGCGCGAGTATCTTGCTGCTGGACCTGCGGGAAGGGCGCCAGGACGTGGCGGCGATGGTGGCGGGCTTACCTGCCTGGACTGGGCGCCGCCAGCAGGGCGATGAGTACGTGGTGCTGGCGGATTCTTTCAATGGCTATCTGGATTCGCTGCATTTATCGGAAGAGCGGATTCAGGAGCATATCAATCACTTCATGATCAGCCCTGAGAGTATCGAGGCGACGTTGGAGTGGTTGGATAAGGGGAGTCCGGGCTGGCGGGAGCGGTATCGGGAATTGTGGAATGCGAGGGTTGTGGATCGGTTGATTTGAAGGCTGAGTGGTGGGTGAATTTCGCTTTTATGGGTGTATACAGTAGGTCCCTTTTGGATCGAAAGCAGCCGGTCATGACTGACCGCTTTCGGACAAAAGCGGTCAGTCATTATTTGAAAAAAACCGGGGTGGCTCAAAGGTTATGAGCCACGATGGATATTTTGGAAGCTTCGCCATCTCAAGAGTAATCAAGGAGGCTGGAGTAAAATAAAATTGATGTGCTTATTCATAGTTGGTTGATGAGGGCTGCATGGATAATTTTGAAGGGGTAGACGAGCAATTGCTGGCGCGTCGCAAGGCTGGTTTCGCAGCATTCACGTCCGAGCGCCTGCCGGTGCTCCATGATTTCTGCAGCAGCTTGGGGTTTGAACAACCTCACGAGGTCTTGAACACTCCTTGGAGTTTTTTGGCTCAATTGGACAGCGGTTTTCGAAGTGCAGTGATTAGCCAGGCCAACCGTGTATGGTTCATTACTCGTATCGGTTACTACATCGGCGAGTACCTGGCGACACAGTATGACGGGTATTGGCAGATCGACGAAGACCCGGCGTCGCCGACCTTCGCACGTTATGTGGTCGGCGGTTTTTCCCTCGACGGGGTGACCACGCCAATGATCGATCCAATGGAGATGGCTCGAGTGTACGCCGATACGCCCATACCCAGGTCCCTGGCTGAGGAAATTGATAAAGTGTTGGTCAGGTAAACGTGATGACTGAGGATTGGAGCCTGAAACACGCAGCCAACGAACGTGCACCAGCACCGGAACTTCGGTTCACTTGATTGAGTAGCGCAAGGCAAGTGATCTGCGCCGCCTCTTTGCAATAGGCCAGTCGCGGGTCCTGATGCTCGATCAGGTAAATGCTGATCGGCAGAGAATTGCGGGGGCTCAGCCGGTTGAGCAACCGTTCGCAGTCACGGCGAACGGGGGGCTTCGCCCGTCAGGCGGCAGATCAACTGTGAGACCTAGCGCTTCAAGACCGGTACCAACAGCATATGCCGTTTCGCCCCGCCTTCGCTCAGTACCACACACCGTTGGACACACGTAGCAGGGGGGCAAGGGGGTGCGCCGGTTTTTGCTGTTCTGCCGGTGCCAATCGTAGGGGCTGTACTCCGCGAGACAACCACCGTCGTCTACGACTTCAGCCCAAGGCCGCTGATGGCCGATTGCTGTCTATTGGGACGAGCAACAACCCAAAGCGGATATTGGCAAGTTGCGAGTGTTAGCCGGCTCGGTTCCTAGTGGACACACATTCACCGCATCCAAGCACGAAGAGCTTCGAACTCGGTTGGGTTCGGATGGCGTAGTCGGGCGGCTAACGATTCCTCTTCTTCTTGAGAGATGAAGGCTTTGACAATTTTCGAGATGCCTCGAGGGCCAGCCTGGTAATTTATGGCGACACACTGTCGACTAAACAGGGCCTGAAGAAGCGCATAGTCTGCGGGCAGCAAAGCCGTTTCGATCAATGCCACTTCACTTTTCAGTGCGATACTGAAGTCCATTTGAGGCGGTAGCCAAGATAAGTCCGTAGCGACGCGCACGTATTCCCTTGTCACGAACGACGAGATATCGGCATGGGTAAGTGGGGATGGCTGAGCAAAATGAAGTACCTGAGCAATCCCCGAAGTCCCGTTTTCCAATCGAACCAGGCAGTAAGGCTCACCGCCGCCTGTAGCCGCAAAGGGAAGAAAGGTTCGACCTTGCTGGTCATCAGGGTTAAGCCACTCATTGATTTCTCGTTCTGCTTCTTCGGCATCGAGCCAGTGAAAATCTACAAGGCTACTCAGTGCAGCCTTTGAAGGGGGGGTATGCGCAATTCCCATGAGTGCTGCGAGGCGTTCTGGAAATTCAATGTCAATTCTGTGTGCAAGATTTTGAAAGGCTTCGACGACTGCTACAGCTTGTCCATAATTCAAAGTAGAAGAATCTCCATATCTGATCGCAGCGCAATCGAAGTCTGGAATTTAAATCAACGCCCTCGATTTCCAAACTTGACGTGCTGTCCATGTGAACCGCCATTGTCGGTGCGCTCGCAGGATCCTACAAAGCTACAGCTAGAGGTGCAAGCACCCTAAATCCACTGACCGCTTCTGGCCATATGCTGCCTATCGCGAAGGCTCGCAATCGGCCAAAAGTAGTCATCCGATCTCGTTTTTTAGCTATTTTCTGGTCATGCGAAATGACCCACCCTTCGATTTCTATCAGAGGTCGGTTCATGAGTTCGAATCTTACAATCTCAAATTTTTTGGGTCCGTGGTGTGGGGATTCACCTACAGGTCTGATGCAGCGTTGCAGGGCGGTCTGGGATACCCCTTTAGCAAATTTGACCGACCTGATGGTTGCCACTTTTTTGAATCAGGGCATCGCTGTCACGCAGATGCTTATAGAAGCAAAGCGCCGCATAAAAGAGCAGGAACGAGATGGGAGCGAGTACTTTGAGGGCCAGCTTCTCGAAGCCATGAAGCGAGTGCAGTCAGGGGAGTAAGTCATCCCTTCGCCGCTTGAATCCAGTCCTCAGTCGAGACGGTCGATGGCGCGTGCAAGATTTGCGCGTGCCTGTTGCTCGAATGCGTCGAAGTACGCTGCGGTCGTATAGAGGCGCCCGCGCGCCAGGAAGCCTTCAAGGACCTGGCGCCGTTTTTGGCGGTACACCGGCAGGGGCACAAACTGGTACTCGCGGCGAATTTGTTGGTCGTATTCCTCGAACCGTTCGAACGACGCTCCAAGGATCGCCAGGTCCGTGTCCACCAACACTGCTTCGTCTGCCGATGCCGGGGCGCCGTCGTGTCGCGTCACCATGATCAGGTTGTAAAGCCTGTGTCGCGTTTCATCGCCCAGGCCACTATCACGTGCCACGTGGTCCAACCATTGCGCACTGCGCAGTTCGTTGTCGCTGCGAAGGGGGTCGTAGATCGCGTCATGGAACCACAGTGCGAGGTCGATTTCGGCGGGGGCCTGGCAGGTCGCGTTGATGAATCGGCGCACTTGAAGGCATTCCTTCAGATGCTGGAGGTTGTGGTAGGCGCGGTGCGGTTCGCAGTAGTGTCGAATGAGTTCTTCGTATGTCTCGCGTGACACGCGTACGACGCCAAGCTCCGCCCAGACGCGAGCCCAGGCGTCGAAACCCGTGACATCAGCCGCGTCTAGGTCGCCGTGTGTGCTGGCCGTGAATAGACCGTTCTCTTCTGGCGAACCCGTCATCGTTTCTCCTGCGCTTCAAAAATGAAAAAGGTATTTATTGGGCATCACCCGCCGGTTCATCTTCGACATCTTCCGGTGGCGCTCCGTAAGGTGCGCCAATCTCGACCCGATCAGCCTTTACCCAACCGGTATAGTCGTCGCCGCTCTTGGCGATGAAGTTCACTTCCAGCCATGATTCGTCTTCAAGGCTGGAGTAAACGGTGAGAGAGTCGCCGGGTATTACGAAAATCTTCTTATTGGCACAGGCTTCATCTGGCGCTTCGTGGAAATGCAGGCGCCCAGTGCCAATGACCTTGCCTTGCACTGACGGATGAAACTCAGGCACCGTTCCGGAGATCTTTTCCGCCAGGGCAGAACAGTTGACAGCGGCCTGGCTCAGGCTGCTGAAAAGGCACAGGCACAACACGCTTGAACGCAGGTACATCTTGGCGAATTCCGTTTGGGGTGGAGGCGTAAAGGATAGTTCGAACACTGCGCAGGTGATCGGTTACAAACTGCCTTTTTTGTCTGCAGGTGATTGCGCCAGAAACTCCGCTATCAGCGATGCGACCTGCTGCTGAATCACCTCCCGAGCACGACCGCCATCACCATCCCGACAAATGATCCCATCCCCCGGCACTTCCTCCTCAAGCATTTCCTCCGCCCCGGGTTTACACATCGACATGAAGCTGAAATGGCTCGCATCGCTGATTTCGATGTAACGGCTAGACGCTGGGGGCAGGCGCTTGGCCAGGTTGGCAGATTCCAACTCTGCGGGAAGTTCTTGCGACGGTACCCCGGCAGCGATCACCAGAGCGGGGACAGGCAGCGCGGCCAAGCTTTTATCGGTCAGGCCCCGTGAAAGGCCGAGGTCCAATGTCACCACCGCAGTGACGCGTTTATCGCGCCAAGCGGCGGACAGTTCGGCCTTTGATTCAGCGGTGCCTGCGGGATTCATCTGTTCGTAAACGGTGCAGCTGGCTAGCTGCGGGTGGGTCTTACAGTCTTGGGCGAAGCGCTCTGGGTCGAAGCGAGCGCCGGCAATCTCCAGGGCCGTCCAGCCGCCGAGTGAATGGCCCACGGCTGCAATTCGACCATTGGCCACCCGGCCAAATTTTTCAGGCTGGGTCGTGACCGCATCGATGGCTCGACGCAGATCAACGGGCCGCAGCCATAACTGCGCCGCCGCTTGGGGGCTGCGGTCATGGGTGGTGCTGCCGGGGTGGTTGACGGCGGCGACGATGTAACCCTTCTGGGCCAACGCACTGGCCAGCCAGATCTGGTTGCTCCAGTTACCCCTGTATCCGTGAGAGAGCACCACCAATGGATGTTCGCCGGCCGTTGGCGGCGCGTTACGCACGGCAGACGCGCCGACAAATACCGCGTTATCGGCGATCAGTTGCGCGGTTTCGGTCGTTGCGCTGGGGTACCAGACGACCATCTCCAATGCGCGGCCATTGTGCGGATCCGACAGGGTGGAAGATTGGAAACCGATGGGGTTTTCGCTAGCAAATGCAGTGGTCGTCAGGCAAGCCAACAACAGGGCGCCGAAAGCTGTTTTCAATGTCGTTTCTTCCTTGATTAGACGAATTGGGGGGGCGATAAGCACGGGCATTAAAGCTCAGATTCGAACCGCTGAGCATGATTTTCATCAACCCGAGAAACTAGTCCCCGAAAGCAAACCCCGACGGTGCGAATCGGTCGCTGGTGTCCATACGAATATTGCGTAGCGCCACGGTTTCCAAGTGTGACGCGTAGAGCGACTCCGAGAAATAGCTGATCAGAATGGAACGACGGCGTGCGCCGATCACGTTCAGGCTGCCCGCATGCACCAGATCGACATCGAACACCAGGATGTCACCGGCAGAGCCTGAAAGCTGTATGGCGCCTGACTCGTCATTGAAGTTGAAGGGCGGGGCATCCGGCTCGGGGCGGTGGCTGCCGGGGACGATCCGTGTCGCGCCGTTTTCGGGGCCGTAATCGTCGAAGAAAGCCAGGGCGATGGCGATGTCGCCTGGCCGTTGGGCTGACAAGTCGCGGTGCAGTTGTTGGTGACCGTTACCCGCCAGGGGCTCGCGGCCTTCCACTTGGGAGAGGAAGAACCGCTCGCCGATCAACTCACCTGCCACAGCCAGTAGCTGGGGTAGGCGACACACGGCCTGAATCTTTGAATCATCGTCCAGCATCGAATAGCGCCAGTCCATGCCGCGGGGCACTGGCCATTGGTCCGACGGTCGCACGCCTGCATCGAACACGGCACGAAGGTCGGCCAGCCACTCGTTCGGGATTGCTTGACGGAGCAGGGCGTAGCCGTCTTGGTGGAGTTGTTTGTGGTCAGCCATGGTTCGTCCTTGGGCGGGCATTTGGAAGGCTAGTCTGTAAACCAAAGTGGGACCACCCGACATTGGTAAAGGACGGCGACCAGAGACAATCCCGGTAGGTTTGCAGTTATCATCCAGCCACCATCCAAGAAAAGGACTTCACTGATGAAGCGTTTGTTCGCCTGCACCCTCCTGACACTGGCCGTCATCGGCTACGCCAAGGCCGACCAGAGCACCTTCGAAGAAACGAACCAGTGTTCGGAAGATATCGATTGTCAGGGCGATTTCATCTGCAAAAACGGCCAATGCGACAGCCCTCAGCTCCAGCGAAGCCCTGTTGCAAAAACCACCGCCAAGACTCAAGCCGCACCACCCGCGCCTCCGGGTGTTGCCTATCAACCGCTGCCCGTCAATACCGAGCGTGCCGGACCTTTCACGACGCAGACTGAGGCGATGGCAACTGCGCTGAATTATCAATCGCGAGCGGGTGTGATGAACGTCATGGAATCCATTGTCGAGCAGGCCGAGTACACCGGTTATGTGACGATTGAAAAGGCTTATACGTTTGGTCCGAACAAGTATGTGCTGGTGGTTTCCACGGGGGAGGGTGGCAATGCTTGCCCGGCGTCGACCTATGTATTCAGTTTCGACACCCAGGCCGAGCGCGTTGATGGCAAGCGTGAAGTGGACGGGTGTTCTGAGTTGGTCGAGGCCATGGCGCAAGGGAACAAGCTCATGGTCAAGAAGGAGGGCGCTGTGACTGTTGTTTATAACGGGATTGTCGAGTAGTTCAGGTCGACGATGCACCGGTGGCCAGGGAGCTTGCTCCCGCTTGAGTGCGCAGCGCTTACAAAAGGGGCCGCTGCGCAGCCCAGCGGGAGCAAGCTCCCTCGCCACAGTTGTGTGTTCACAGCTTTGGTGCTGGCGGTGTCATGAGGTTCAGCATTAAAAAGTCCGCGTTGCCAATGAAGAGGTCTGCCCGACGCTGACCAATCCGAATAGCCCACCATCAATCACGCCGTACAAAACCCCGTGGCGAGGGAGCTTGCTCCCGCTGGACTGCGCAGCAGTCCTGAAACCGGCTGATGCGATTTGCCTGGTTCGCTGCGCCAAAGTCTTTGGGGCTGCTGCGCAGCCCAGCGGGAGCAAGCTCCCTCGCCACAGTTGTGTGTTCACAGCTTTGGTGCTGGCGGTGTCATGAGGTTTAGCATTAAAAAGTCCGCGTTGCCAATGAAGAGGTCTGCCCGACGCTGACCAATCCGAATAGCCCACCATCAATCACGCCGTACAAAACCCCGTGGCGAGGGAGCTTGCTCCCTCGCCACAGTTGTGTGTTCACAGCTTTGGTGTTGGCGGTGTAATGAGGTTCAGCATTGAAAAGTCCGTGTTGCCAATGAAGAGGTCCGCCCGACGCCGACCAATCCGAATAGCCCACCATCAATCACGCCGTACAAAACCCCGTGGCGAGGGAGCTTGCTCCCGCTGGACTGCGCAGCAGTCCTGAAACCGGCTGGTGTGATTTGCCTGGTTCGCCGCGCCAAAGTCTTTGGGGCTGCTGCGCAGCCCAGCGGGAGCAAGCTCCCTCGCCACAGGTTGTCGGCGGGCAGGCTTATAGCGTGGTACCTGCCGGTGCCGCATCCAATCTTCGGGCAATCACATCCATCACGTCGCACCCATCCCGCAGTGGGATGCAGCATAGTTGTGCGAGGTCCTGAAGGGTTGCGGGATCGATGGTCAATTCATCACGCATCGCCAGGTTCTCCAGGAATTGTGTGGCGGCACGGATTCGGTAGGCGGCTGAGTCGAGCAGGATGTGTAGCGGGGCGGTGGTATCGACGTAGAGAGGCTGGTCGTCGGCGTTGCTGGTAAGGCCCGTGTATTGATTCATAAGTAAGCTCCACTGGATAGTTTTGCCCACTGCGGGTCGCCAAACCCGGCCACCATTTGGGCGACTCGAAGACTATAGTCGCCGCCGCAAAAAATACGCAAGGGATTGATAGCGAAGGAGATTCCCAATCATATGTAGGACGTTGCCATCGTCGTAAGCATCTGAGCTGTACGTCTTACAACCCTGTAGTCTCGTTACCTACATCAAGCTCATTCCCTCCGATGTGTAAGACATTTCTGTAGCCTAACCTTCAATTTCCGCCCTTCATCCCCCATTTGCCCCCCGACGCCTCCCACAATCCAATCGCGCATTCCCATCCGGCGCGGGATAATACGGCCCTGCTTGGGGTCATAAGCGTTTCCCCCTCGTTGGTATTGGCGTCTCAGAAGGATCGAACGCAATGACAGATTGGCTTCAGAGCTCTGGAGAAATGGCTGAACGGGTTCGGCGCCATCCTTGGGGGGACACGCCGCTCGGGCCGCCTTCGCAGTGGCCTGATGTACTGAAGACCACCGTGGCCCTGAGCCTTGCCTCGCATTTTCCCCAGGCCATCGTGTGGGGGCCGGACCTGATCACGTTGTACAACGACGCGTTCCTGCCGATCCTCGGCAGCAAGCCCGAGGCGCTGGGGCGGCGGTTCGATGAGGTGTGGCGGGAGGTCTGGAGCGATATCGGGCCGATCGTGCGCGCGGCCTTCGATGGGCAAGCGACCTTTATAGAGAACTTCCCCCTGGTCATCGAGCGCGGCGGCGGTCCAGAGCAGGCTTATTTCACGTTCTGCTACAGCCCCATCCGTGACCAGTTCGGCAAGGTCGTGGGCATGCTGGATACGGTTACCGAGACCACTTCCACGGTGTTCATGACCCAGCGGCTGGCGGTGCTCGATGCCATTGGCAATGCCGTCGCGAATGCCACCGACCCGCAGAGCATCATGGCAGCCACCACACGGATCCTGGCGGCGCACCTGAACCTGTCCAATTGTGCTTACGCAGACATGGATGAGGACGAAGACGGCTTCACCATTCGTGGTGATTGGGCCAGGGTGGGTTCGCCCCATATCCTTGGGCATTATCGACTGGCTGATTTTGGCCGACTGGCGGTCACTAACCTGCGGGCCGGCAAGCCGCTGGTGATCAACGATAACCTCAAGGAACTGGCGCCGGAGGAAGCGGCGACGTTCCAGGCCATTGGCATCGCGGCCACCATCTGCGTGCCGTTGATCAAGGGCGGCCGATTGACCGCGTTGATGGCGATCCACGATAAAACGCCGCGGGTCTGGTCATCCAACGACCTGGCGCTGCTGATGGAAGTCACCGAGCGATCCTGGGCCCACATCGAGCGCGCCCGTGCCGACGCTGCCGTGCGTGAAGGCCTGGCGGCCCTGGCCGAATTGAATGCGACGCTGGAAGAACGCGTCGAGGAGCGCACCACGCGCTTGAAACAGACCGAAGCGGCGCTGCGCCAATCGCAAAAGCTCGAAGCCATCGGCCAGCTTACCGGCGGCGTGGCCCATGACTTCAACAACCTGCTGACCATCATTCGCTCTTCGGTCGACTTCCTGCGCAAACCCAGCCTGTCCGAGGAGCGTCGGCAACGCTACATGACGGCGGTGTCCGAAACCGTGGAGCGCGCCTCCAAGTTGACCAGCCAGTTGCTCGCGTTTGCCAGGCGCCAGCCGTTGAAGCCGCAAGTCATCGATGTGGGCAAGCAAGTACAGAGCCTGGGGGACATGCTGCAAACCGTCACCGGGGCGCGGATCCAGGTCCACGTCGAGTTGTGCGATCGGCCCTGTTACATCCGGGCGGATCTGAGCCAGTTCGAGACCGCGCTGATCAACATAGCCCTCAATGCCCGGGATGCCATGAATGGCCAGGGCACGTTGTGGCTTCGGCTCAGTTGCGGCGGTGGCATGCCGCCGATCCGTGGTCATGCCGGGGCCGGGCAATCCTTTGCTGCCATTGCCCTGGCGGACACGGGTACCGGCATTGACTCGCCAGTGCTCGAGCACATCTTCGAACCCTTCTTCACTACCAAGGAGGTGGGCAAGGGCACGGGGCTGGGCTTGTCCCAGGTGTTTGGCTTTGCCAAGCAATCCGGTGGCAACGTCGATGTCTCGACCGTGGTGGGTGAGGGCACGGTGTTCACCTTGTACCTGCCGGAAGTAGCGCCCGAAAAAAGCCATGAGCCTGTCCGGGAAGAACACACGCATCTGCTGCCGGAAAAGGGCAAGCGTCGGGTGTTGATCGTGGAAGACAACCTGGAGGTGGGGCGTTTTGCCAACCAGATCCTTCAGGACCTGGGCTACGAGACCGCCTGGGCGACCAACGCCGAAGAAGCGCTGGAAATGGTCGGCCCGGATGCGATGGCATTCGACGCGATATTTTCTGACGTAATGATGCCGGGGATCAGCGGCATTGCCCTGGCCAGGGAACTGCGCCAGCGGCGCCCGGATTTGCCGGTGGTGCTGACTTCTGGTTACAGCGAAGAGTTGGCCCACAGCGGCCATGAGGGCTTTGAATTCTTGTCCAAACCCTATTCGGCCGATCAGGTTTCCCGGGTTTTAAACAGGACGATACTGGGGGCTGAATGAGTGTTTCCTTATTGAAACAGTGAGTTCCATTCGTCGGCCAAGGGCTTTGTTGAATCAACAGTCTGTTGATGACCGACTAGTCTCATTGTCGTGAAGGTCGATATTTTCAGGCAATCGGTTGTTGCCGGTATGGGCCTCGATGAAAGGGGAAAGGCAATGGGAGCACCGTACAGCGAGGAGAACACTGCCGCGTATCCGATCAATGAAGGGTTGCAGTGTGGCCAGTCGGCCTATCATGCAGACTTCGGTGACGAGCCGATCAAGTCCATCAGGACAAAGGTGGCCAAAGTGCAGCGAGGGGAGAAGGCCAAGTTCTTGCCCAGGGTCCCGGTCAGAAAGTGACGGCGGATCATGGTAGGGGAGCTTGCTCCCGCCGGGCTGCATAGCAGCCCTTTTTTTTGACAGTTTTTACCCTCCTGGGTGGGAACGTCGCCAGGGACGCTCCGCGTTCCGCTTCTGGGGTCACTACGCAGATATTTTTCATCTTTTCTCAACGGGCGATTTCTTTCACGTTTCTTTCACAAGCAAGTACGTACTCTCAGCTCATCCGTTAGAAAGCAGTACCTGCCCGTTTCCCCAGCGGGCTTTTTTTTGCCTGTCATAAAATAAACCGCCGTTTCGTTGTCCAACCGTCATGGCTGACGCTGTCTGGCGTAAACTCGCGCCCGCGCGCACCGGCCATTTCTCCCCGATGCGGCATTTTTGAGGTTTCTATCATGCGTTTGACTTTGTCCACCTTGGTACTGGGGTTGGTGGTTGCCCAGGGCGCGATGGCTGCCGGCGACGGTACCGCCGCGGTCGGCGGTGGTCTGGGCGGTGTATTGGGCAACGTGGTCGGCCAGCAGATGGGCGGCAGCACCGGCGCCGCGATTGGCGCGGGCGTTGGCGGCGCAGCCGGCAGTGCGGTGGGCGCTCGCAAGGGCAGCCGCACCGAAGCGGCCATTGGCGGTGGCTTGGGGTCGGCCGGTGGTTCGGTTGTCGGTAACCGCCTGGGCGGCTCCACCGGCTCCACCATCGGTGCAGGCATCGGCGGCGCGGCGGGCGGCGCGTTGGGTAGTAACCTGTCCAATGACAACGACCGTCATTCCAGTGGCAAGAAGTACAAGCACAAGAAAAAGCATCGTTAAGCGGATGCTTGGATGAAGAGACGTGGCCTTGTGCCGTGACGCTGTTCATCTGGAAAAAACGGCGCTTCTTTCAGAAATGGGAAGCGCCTTTTTTTTGGGCTTCTTTTGGTTGAAAGTGTACGGACCGGACACATGGTTGACGGGTGTGCGGGGACATGGTTGACACTTTCCAGCGAGCCGCCGTAACGGCGGAACCATAAGCGGCCGTTACCACAAAAACGGATATACACTCCAACCTGCCCCCCCCAAAAAAACGGCAAATCAAAATCTCCGGAACGATTGCCATCCCCCCGCTTCGAACACATACATCCATCAACAATTGCGAGGTGTACCATGACGCCGCAAACGCAAGGCCAGGAAGAACAAGACTCCTCGGGCACGCCTGTCGTCAATGACCCGGGCAATGAAGACCCCGGGTCCCTGATGGATGACGCTCAGGTTCCCTTGATCGAGGAGGATGAAACCCCGGAATACCCGCTGCCTTCGCCCACCAACTCCCTGAGTCGCGACCAACGTCCGCCCGATGACGATGCGGGCGTCGAGCAGGTACCCAGCGACGATGAGGATGTCGAAGCGACCCCGGATGACCCGGACATCGCCGGTGACGATGCCTCCGGCAAGCCGAGCTGATCGCGGGCCCGTCTGTCGATTCAGTGGCACCATCGTCCCGCCACGCGTGCCACACATCAGGTAAGGATCTTGAAAAGGAGACTCACCATGATGAAGTCCAACATGACAGCGCTGACACTCGCCGGGATTCTTTCGCTCAGTTCACTGGCTGCCTTGGCAGAATCTTCGGGCGGCACGCCCCCCGTGGACAAGGGCGGGATGCCACCTTCCTCAGAAATGGAGGCCGGCTCCAATTCCGGTGCCAACGGTAACGCCTTGCCCCCGGGCTCCGTGAGCGGCGGGAACGGCGGCGATGCCAACGGCAGCAGCACCAGCCCCGGTACGGGTAGCGGTTCGATGAGTGGAGGCAGCACGATGGGCGGTGCCGACGCCGGCGGTGGGACCAACGGAGGAACCGGTACCAGCGACAGCGGTGGCAGCTCGGGCGGCAGCAGCTCGGGGTCGGGCGGCTCCGGCAGCTCGGGACAATAACCATCCCTTCACACCCATCCGCTTTCTGTGGCGAGGGAGCTTGCTCCCGCTGGGTTGCGAAGCAGCCCCCACGATCCTACGGTTGCTGCGCACCCGAGCGGGAGCAAGCTCCCTCGCCACGAACCCCATCCATGGATTTCCCATTGCCGGTTCCAAGCCCCCTTCGTTATCCTGCTGAATCCTTTAAGGCGAACACGCTGCCCTGGCCGCACCTGAGCCATCCCTGGAATGTTGTGTTGATAACGGATCAGATGCGATGAATACACCGCTGAAAGAGTTTGGCCCGATCAAAGCTGTGATTTTCGACATGGATGGGCTGTTGCTGGACACCGAGGGGATCTACACCGAGGTCACGTCCATCATCGCCGAGCGCTACGGGCGCACGTTCGATTGGAGCGTCAAGCAGAACATCATCGGCCGCGGGGCCACGGACCTGGCCAATTACGTCGTCCAGGCGCTGGAGTTGCCGATCACCCCCGAAGAGTTCCTGGTCATCCGCGAGCCCTTGATGCGCGAGCGCTTTCCTCACGCCCTGGGGATGCCCGGTGCGGAGGAGCTGGTGCGGCATTTGAAAGCCCACAACGTTCCGATTGCGGTGGGCACCAGTTCGTCGAGCCCTACGTTCGCACTGAAAACCACCTTGCACCGGGACTGGTTCGCGCTGTTCGACTTCATCGTGACGGCGGACGACCCCGAGGTCGGCGCGGCGAAACCCGCGCCGGATATCTTCCTCACCGCTGCCCGGCGCCTGGGTGTCGATCCGCGCGATTGCCTGGTGTTCGAGGATTCGCCGTTCGGCGTAACCGCCGCGAAAGCCGCCGGCATGACCGCCATTGCCATTCCGGATTCGGCCATGGCGGATGAAAAATACGCCCACGCCGATGGGATCATCCGCTCCTTGAAAATGTTCCAGCCCAGCCTTTGCGGTCTGCCGGAGTTAGAGTGGGCCTGACAGCGAAGGGCTGCTGCGCAGCCCAACGGGAGCAAGCTCCCTCGCCACAATGATCGGCTCGGATCAGGCGCCGAAACCACCGTCGATAGTCAGGCTGGCACCGGTGATATAACCGGCTTCCGGCCCTGCCAGGTAGGCGACGAAGCTGGCGATTTCATCGACGTTGCCGTAGCGCCCGACAGCCATCAGCGACAGCAGGCTGGAGGCGAAGTCGCTGTCGGCCGGGTTCATGTCAGTGTCCACCGGGCCGGGCTGCACGTTGTTGACGGTGATGCCGCGTGGGCCGAGGTCACGGGCCAGGCCTTTGGTCAGGCCCACCAGCGCGGCTTTGCTCATGGCGTAAGGCCCGCCGCCAGCGAAGGGCATGCGGTCGGCGTTGGTGCTGCCGATGTTGATGACACGGCCACCTTCGCCCATGTGCCGCGCTGCCGCCTGGGTGGCGACAAACACGCTGCGCACGTTGACGGCCAGGGTCTGGTCGAAATCTTCGAGTTTGAATTCATCCAGTGGCCCCATGGCCAGCACACCCGCGTTATTGACCAGGATATCCAGCCGTCCAAAAGCTTCGACGGTGGCGGCGACGGCGTTACGAACGGCGTCGGCGTCGGCGCTGTCCGCCTTGATTGCCAAGGCCTTGCCGCCCGCTGCGATGATGCTGTTCTGCAGTTCTTCTGATTTTGCGCCAGAGCTGACGTAGGTGAAGGCCACGGCGGCGCCTTCCGCGGCAAGGCGTTTGACGATGGCGGCGCCGATGCCGCGAGAACCGCCCTGGATCAAGGCGACTTTACCGTTCAGTGCTTGGGTATTCATGATGTTCTCCAAAAAGTGCCGGGGCGAGGTGCCGCGGTGATGGAGCGAGTATCAAGAAGGTGCCGTGGGCTGTGTAGACCGCCATTGCTATAGTCTGTCTAAACCAAAAGTTTAGAGTGAGGCTCATGGAGACCTTCAACAGTATCGAATGCTTTGTGCGCAGCGCCGAAGTCGGCAGCTTTGCCGAGGCGGCGCGACGTCTGAGCGTGACCCCGGCCGCGGTGGGTAAAAGCGTCGCCAAGCTGGAGGCGCGAATGGGCGTACGCCTGTTTCAGCGCAGCACCCGCAGCCTGAGGCTGACCGAAGCCGGCCAGTTGTTTCTGAGGGAAGTCGGCAGCAGCTTCAACACCATCCAGAACGCCGTCGCCAACCTGGCCAGCGCCGGTGGGCAACCGACGGGAACGCTGAAGGTGAGCATGGGCACGGCGTTCGGTCGATTGTATGTCGTGCCGCTGCTGGGGGAATTTCTGCGACGTTATCCGGCGATCAACCCGGACTGGCATTTCGATAACCGCCAGGTAGACCTGATCGGCCAGGGGTTCGATGCCGCCATCGGCGGTGGTTTCGAGCTGCCCCAGGGCGTGGTGGCGCGCAAGTTGACGGTGGCTCATCGGGTGCTGGTTGCGTCAACCGACTACCTGCAAACCCATGCCGCGGTGACAGAACCGGAAGATTTGTCACAGCATCAAGGCATCCTGATTCGTTCACCACAAACCGGGCGCGTGCGTTCCTGGCAACTGACCAGCCGTAATCGGGAACACAGCCCGCTGACGCTCAAGACGCGCATGACCATGAGCGATTCGGAAGCCGATTGCGCGGCGGCCACCCAAGGGCTTGGCATCGGCCTGGTGAGCATGCCGATCGCCGTTCCCTTCCTGGAAAGCGGGGCACTGCAGCGGGTGCTGCCGGACTGGTACGTCGACGACGGCAACATCTCCATCTACTACGCCGAACACAAGCTGTTGCCAGGCAAGACCCGGGCGTTCGTGGATTTCATCATCGAGCAGTTTGCCGAGCAGGGGTTGGCGCGGCGGTTTAGTGCGGTTTGAGCGGGGCACCAGACCGACTCGGGACACTTCGGTCCAAGCCTGTGAACTCACCGCCCAAACCGCCCCGGCCAGCCAATGATGGTCTTGGGCCGAGGCGTCGCGTAGGTGCGCACTTTCGACGTCGACAACCCCAGCCGCACCAGCGATTCAGCAATGGTCACCGCCGCCGTCACGCCATCGACCACCGGCACGCCGGTGCGCTGGCGGATCTGCTCGTCGAGCCCGGCCATGCCGCCGCAGCCCAGGCAGATCACTTCGGCCTTGTCCTGGCTCACTGCCAGTTCCGCCTGTTGCACGATGGCATCAATCGCCCGTTGCGGGTCCTGCTCAAGCTCCAGCACCGCCAAACCACTGGCCCGTACCGAGGCGCAGCGGTCGAACAGGCCGGACAGCTTGAGCCGGTCTTCGATCAGCGGCACGGTGCGGTCCAGGGTGGTGACCACCGAATAAGCGTGGCCGAGGAACATGGCGGTACTGGCGCCGGCATCGGTGATGTCCACCACGGGCACGTTCAGCAGTTCTTGCAGACCTTCGCGGCCATGCTCGCCGTAGCCGGCCTGGATCACCGCGTCGAACGGCTCGTCGTAGGACATCACCCGGTCCATCACCGCAATGGCCGCCAGGTAACTTTCAAAATTGCCCTCGATGGAATCGGCACCGAAATGCGGCGTGAGCCCGACGATTTCGGTGCCCGGCGCGGCCACGGCCTGGGCCTGGCGGGCGATGGCCTGGGTGATGGATTCGGTGGTGTTGACGTTGACCACGAGAATTCGCATGAACTGTCCTCCTTGATGCATGAAAGTAAGCGACCCGTACCGGCCGGGCCGTTTGAGGGATCAATGATGAACGTTATCCACCGCGATGGATTCACCGCTGACGTCCTCGTAATACGGTTGGCGCTTGGCAATGATCAGGTACAGCAGCCCTGCAATCGAAGCGCCAATCAGCCAGGAAAATGGCGAAACGCTGTCAAAACCAGGCACCCACGCCAGGATAATCGCGATCAGCGCCGCCGGAATGAACGCCGCCATCGCGCGAAGGTTGACCCCGTTGCTGTAGAAATACGCCCCGTTTGCTCCTCGCTGTACAGTTGCGGCACGTTGATGCGGCCAGGCTTGCGGATCTAAAGTGTGTATATGTTCTATGCAGGCTGTATACAAAATACATTTCAAATCAAGCCAGATCCATGCCGCTTACGGATCTGTTCGAAGAAGCGCTAATTTCGTTTCGTTATGATCTTTGAATAACTAACTGAAATACCGATATTTAAAATTGACCGTTTAAACAGGTATTTATTTTTTGGCGAACGTCAGTGGGAGTTGGAACGGCTGGCGAGGCGGGAAGGTGTGTGTAACTTTTGGGGGCGGGAACGTAAATCGGTGCACACAAAAATGCCACATGTAGTGGCATTTTTGTGTGCAGAGGACGGCGGACGCTTAGACGGTCTTGGATTTGGCGATGATGTTCCCGGCGTGCAGCCCGCATTCTTTCTGCGTGGCTTCTTCCCACCACCAACGGCCTTCGCGCTCGTGCTGGTTTGGCAGCACCGGGCGGGTGCAGGGTTCGCAGCCGATGCTGATGAAGCCGCGTTCATGCAGGCTGTTGTAAGGCAGCTCGAGCATGCGGATGTAGCCCCAGACTTCTTCGCTGGTCATCTGCGACAGGGGGTTGAACTTGTACAGGGTGCGCTCCGGGGTGGAAAACGCCGTGTCGATTTCCAACACCGCCACCTGGCTGCGGGTGCCGGGGCTCTGGTCACGGCGCTGGCCGGTGGCCCAGGCGCGGACATCGGTCAGTTTGCGTCGCAGGGGCTCGATCTTGCGGATGCCGCAGCACTCGCCGTGACCGTCCTTGTAGAAGCTGAACAGGCCTTTTTCCTTCACGAAGGGTTCAAGTTTCGTGTAGTCCGGCGAAACCAGCTCGATGTCGATCTTGTAGTGCTCGCGTACCTGATCGATGAAACGATAAGTTTCCGGGTGCAGGCGACCGGTGTCGAGGCTGAACACCTTGACGTTCTTGTTCAGTTTCCAGGCCATGTCCACCAGCACCACGTCTTCGGCGCCACTGAACGATATCCACAGGTCGTCGCCGAACTCGGCGAAGGCCAGCTTGAGGATGTCCTGGGGGGACTTGTTGGCATAGGTCGTGGCGAGTTCCACGACGTCGAACGATGGGCTCATCAGGGCGGTTTCCTACAGGTCGGTGGCGCTGGGCGCTCTATATGGGGCTGATGGTAACAAAAGCTGTCGGGGCTGGCGCGCTCCTGTGCGTTGCGCAGGCTTCGACGAATGGCTAGAGTCGGCAGGCCTTTTGTTCGCTCAATCGATAAACATCAGAAAAAATGGGAGTGTCTTGTGGAAATTGCCTGTCTCGACCTGGAAGGTGTGCTGGTCCCGGAGATCTGGATCGCCTTCGCTGAAAAAACCGGGATTGACTCCCTCAGGGCAACCACTCGGGACATTCCCGACTACGACGTGCTGATGAAGCAACGGTTGCGCATCCTCGATGAACACGGCCTCAAGCTTTCCGACATCCAGGAAGTCATTGCCACCCTCCAGCCGCTGGACGGCGCCATCGAATTCGTCGACTGGCTGCGCGAGCGCTTCCAGGTGGTGATTCTGTCCGACACGTTCTATGAGTTTTCCCAGCCGTTGATGCGCCAGTTGGGCTTCCCGACATTGCTCTGCCATCGCTTGATTACCGATGACAGCGGGCGGGTGACCGGCTACCAGTTGCGTCAGAAAGATCCCAAGCGCCAGTCGGTCCTGGCTTTCAAGAGCCTGTACTACCGGGTGATTGCGGCGGGGGATTCCTACAACGACACCACGATGCTGGGCGAAGCCGATGCAGGGATTCTGTTCCATGCGCCTGAGAACGTGATCCGTGAATTCCCGCAATTCCCGGCGGTGCACACGTTTGCCGAGTTGAAGCAGGAATTCCTCAAGGCCTCGAACCGCAATCTCAGCTTGTAAACCAGAGCGTGTTGTTGATCGTTCCCACGCTCCGCGTGGGAATGCATCTAGTGACGCTCTGCGTCACAAGCGGACGCAGAGCGTCCAAGGGGCGGCATTCCCACGCGGAGCGTGGGAACGATCAGTGAGGCCTAGGAGTTGTTCAGAGATTCTGCAAGGTTTCCAGCAGCACTTTCACCTTGGTAATCGACTCCTGATACTCCGCCTGCCAATCCGAATCCGCGACAATCCCGCCGCCGCCCCAGCAGCACACCTGTCCATCCTTGACCAGCAAACTGCGGATGGCGATGGAGCTGTCCATTTCCCCGCGCACGTCCAGGTACAGCAACGAGCCGCAATACAGGCCGCGTCGGGTCGGTTCGAGTTCGTCGATGATTTGCATGGCACGGATTTTTGGCGCGCCGGTGATCGAGCCGCCGGGGAAGCTGCCGGCGATCAGGTCCAAGGCGTCCTTATCCACAGCCAGTTCGCCGGTCACGCTGCTGACCAGGTGATGCACATTCGGGTAGCTTTCCAGGCTGAACAGCTCCGGCACCCGCACCGAGCCGATGCGGCAGGTGCGGCCCAGGTCGTTGCGCAGCAGGTCGACAATCATCAGGTTTTCCGCCCGGTCCTTGGGGCTGGCCAGCAGCTCGGCGGCGTGGGCCGCGTCTTCGCTGGGGGTTGTGCCGCGGGGCCGGGTGCCCTTGATCGGCCGGGTTTCCACCTGGCCTTCGCTGACCTTGACGAAGCGTTCGGGGGACAGGCTCAGCACGGCGCCGCCATCGGGCAGGCTCTGGAAGCCGGAAAATGGTGTTGGGCACGCCGCCCGCAGCGCTTGGTAAGCGGCCCAAGCGTCGCCCTGGCAGGGCGCGCGAAAGCGTTGGGCAAAGTTGACCTGATAGCAGTCGCCGGCCTGGATATACGCCTGGATGCGTTCGAACGCCTGTCGATAGGCTTCGGCGCTGAGGTCGGGGGTCATCGGTCCTTCGAGGCTGAAGACGCCAACCGATGCCGCAGTCGGTTGGCTGAACAGCGCGATCAGGCGCTGGCGTTCGTCTTCGCCACAATGAGGGTGGAAGACCAATTGGCTGGTGCCGGCCTGGTGATCGCTGACCAGCGCCCAGTCGTACACGCCAAAACGCGCGTCGGGCAGTTGCAGGTCGTCCTTGGCGTGGGAAGGCAAGGTTTCGAGGTGTCGGCCAAAGTCATAGCTCAAGTAGCCGATCACGCCGCCAGCAAAGGGCAATTGCACTGTGGTCGGTAGTTCCGCGTCACCTAGCTGCGTCAGCTGAATGCGCAGGCGTTGCAGGAAATCGCTACCGCTCTCGTCGGGCAACACGGCCAGTTGTTCCAGCGGCCAGGCACTGAGCAAGTCGTAACGCCCGCGTTCCGCACTCGGCCGGCCACTGTCGAGCAGCACGCTACCGGGGGCATGACGGATCGCCGCGAAGTACTCGGCGGGGTTGGCGTGGTAGGGCAGCGGGTATACGGAGCAGGTTGGCATGGGCGGGGCGGATCAGCCGTTCAGGCGGGGGAGCGATTGTAATCCCCTGTAGGATTTGCTCCTAGGGGGATGTCGGAGATGAGCACGTCAGTGGCTGTCGAAAATATTCGGGTGTGAACACCTTGTGGCGAGGGAGCTTGCTCCCGCTGGGTTGCGCAGCAACCCCCAGGCAGTTGAACGCGGTCAGCCTGATGCACCGTGGTGCCGGGTTTGGGGGCGCTTCGCACCCCAGCGGGAGCAAGCTCCCTCGCCACAGGGGCAAACTTCAAACCTCAGTTT
Source organism: Pseudomonas sp. NFACC51 (assembly GCF_900103575.1). Lineage (NCBI taxonomy): Bacteria > Pseudomonadati > Pseudomonadota > Gammaproteobacteria > Pseudomonadales > Pseudomonadaceae > Pseudomonas > Pseudomonas sp. NFACC51. The sequence goes on from NZ_FMXH01000018.1 coordinate 118,884, forward strand.
CAGCCCTCAGCCTTCAACCGGCGGAATATGCCCAAACAACGCCTGGGCAAACGCTACGCGCTCTTCCACGGTTTCGGTAACGCCGCGGGCCTTGAGTTCTTCCAGGTGGGCTTCCACTGCGTGGGTGCGCAAGGTCAGGCCGCAGTCGTTGGCGATCTGGATGTTCAGGCCTGGCCGGGCGTTCAGTTCCAGGATCAACGGGCCTTTTTCCTGGTCCAGCACCATGTCGACGCCGATGTAGCCCAGCCCGCACAGTTCATAGCAACCGGCGGCCAGTTTCATGAAACCGTCCCAGTAGGGCAGTTGCACGCCGTCCACCGCGTTGGTGGTGTCGGGGTGTTTGGTGATGATGTTGTTCAGCCAGGTGCCGCGCAGGGTCAGGCCCGTGGCGAGGTCGACGCCCACACCGATGGCGCCCTGGTGCAGGTTGGCCTTGCCGCCGGACTGCCGGGTTGGCAGCCGGAGCATGGCCATCACCGGATAGCCCATCAGCACGATGATGCGGATGTCCGGCACGCCTTCGTAGCTGATGCTCTTGAAGATCTGGTCCGGCGTCACGCGGTACTCGATCAACGCCCGGTCACGGTGCCCGCCCAAGGAATACAGGCCGGTGAGGATGCTGGAGACATGGTGCTCGATTTCCTCATGGCTGATGATCTTGCCGGACACCGTGCGGTAACGGCCTTCGAAGCGGTCGGCGATGACGATGATGCCGTCGCCGCCAGCGCCCTGGGCCGGCTTGATCACGAAGTCGGTGCGCCCGCCGATGATCTCGTCGAGCTTGTCGATTTCCTTTTCGGTGGAGATCACCCCGTACAGCTCCGGCACATGAATGCCGGCGGCAATGGCCCGTTCCTTGGTGATGATCTTGTCATCGACGATGGGGTACAGGCTGCGCTTGTTGTACTTGAGCACGTAATCGGCGTTACGCCGGTTGATGCCCATGATGCCCCGGGCTTCCAGGGCCTTCCAGGTCTTCCAGAAGCCGAACATCAGGAGTCTGCCTTGAGGAAGGCCTTGAACCGCACCAGCTCGGTCAGGCGGTAGCCGCGATAACGTCCCATGGCCAGCATGAAGCCCACCAGGATCAGCAGGATCGCCGGGAAGGTGAACACGAAGTACACCAGTTCCGGCACGCTCATGATCAGGTGCGCCAGGGACGCGGCGAACAAGGTGCCGATGGCGACTTTCATCGCGTGGCCGGCGCCGCGCTCTTCCCAGGTGATGGACAGGCGCTCGATGGTCATGGTCAGGATCACCATCGGGAACAACGCTACCGACAAGCCGCGCTCCAGGCCCAGCTTATGGCTGAGCAGGCTGATGGCGGCGATCAGCACCACCACGAACGTCAGCACCACCGAGAGCCTTGGCAGCATCTGCAGCTTGAGGTGCTCCAGGTACGAACGCAGCGACAGGCCCAGCGTGGTGATCACCGTAAACAGAATGATGCCGAAGCCCAACTGGGTTTCACGGAAGGCCAGGGCGATCAGCACCGGGGTGAAGGTCCCCAGGGTCTGCAGGCCGATCAGGTTGCGCAGGATCAGGATCACCAGCACGCCGATCGGGATCATCACCATGATCATGAAGGTTTGCTGGGTCTGCAGCGGCAGGCCGTAGAGCGAATATTCGAGGAAGTTGGCGTCGGTGTTCTCGTCCGTCAGCTTGGCCAGGCGAATGGCGTTCATTTCGCTGTTGTTCATGCTGAAGGTGACGGTGGCTTTCTTGCCGCCATCGACGGTGATCAGGTTTTCATCGCCGGTCCACCACAGCAGGCGGTCGGTGGGCAGGCCCTGTTCGCCGGTGTCCGGGTTGAAATACAGCCAGTCGGTGCCGTTGAAGCTGCGCAGCCACAGTTCAGGTGTCTGCGGCTGCTCGGCCACCAGGCGAATGGTGTGGACCTTTTCCACCGGCACGTGGGCGATGGACAGCACCAGTTCGACGATGCGCGCCTTGTTGGCCGAGGACGGGTCGCCGGCCAGCAACAGCTTGACGTTGTCGTCGTTGAGGTTGTTGACCCGCTTGATCGCTTCGCTGATGAACGTCTCGACGTCGGCCGAATGCTGGCGGATCGGCGCGAGCAGGGCTTCGGCGGCCAGTTTCTCCGGGCCTTCGACGGCGATGCTGTCGCGGAAGGTCGGGCCCTTGACCTTGGTTTTCTCGGCACTGTAGCGCTTGGTCAGCACCAGGCGGTAATACAGGGTCTGGTTGCCCTTGGCCCGACGGGCCGACCACGTCACCTTGCGGTTACCGTCGACCCGGTTCACCGCCACCCCGTAATTGTTGGAGATGAAGCTTTCGTTGAGGCTGACGTAGTCGCGGCTCAGGGGCGGCACGAACATCTGGATCTTCACCGGATCCTTGGCGTTGGGCACGAACTCGACCTTGGCGTCGATGTTCCACAAGTCGTCGGTGGCGTCTTCGGTGACCGGGATGCCGAGCACGAAAATCTGATAGGCCGTCACCGACAGGCCCAGCACCACCAGGATGGCGATCAGCATTTTCAGATGGAGGGTAAGGGAGCGCATTGGAATTACTCTGCGGTTTGAGCGGCATTGGCGCAGGCGGGTTTGCCGGCAGCGTATTTAAGACTGGGGTCGACCAGCGCATCGAAGCGCTTGAGCGCCTCGGAACCGATCAGCAACGGGTATTGGAAGGCGCTGCGGTCGGTCAGGTTCACTTCGATGCTGCGCAGGGCCGAGCCCATGCAGATGTCCAGTTCGATGACCGGCCGGGCCGTGTATTTCTTGCCTTCGTCCGGGTCGTAGTCACCGGCGCGGCGCTTGATCTTGCTGACCCGGGCCAGCGGACGTTCGATGGGGTGCGAGTGGGCCGCGTCGATGGCCAGGTAAAACCGCACCCAGGATTCGCCATTGCGTTTGAAGCGCTTGATGTCCCGGGCGCTGAGAGAGGCGGTCTTGGCGCCGGTGTCGAGCTTGGCGGCGACTTCCAGGTCGATGCCCTGCAGGGCGGCGTATTCGTTGAGGCCGTACACGGTTTTTTCACCCGCCACGGCAAGCCCCGGCAGGCACATGAAATAAAGAGCAGCGGTGAAGGGCTTGAGTGTCATAGATCCTGGTGCGCAGCGTTCCGTTTATCGGTTCAGGCCCTGGCATTACTGCACAAGCTCCCTGGGCAGCCTTCCCTATAAAAGGAGAGCGGCAAATCGCGCGGCATTCTAGCACGGTGGTTTTCTGACGCCACCGCTGGCCGGACGCTACGACGCATTCAAACGAGCGGTTATGGCGGGTGAGCTTATTAGACGATTGTCGACAATATTGATTTTTGCTTTGACGTTAACGCCGCTATTGGTTAGTTTTTGCCATATTGATTTGCAAGGTGTCGACAATATGCTCGATCAGCTCGAAACCCCGGTGGTGGCCCAAGACGATTCGGAGACGCTTTCCGAGAACGTCTTCCGACGTATCCAGGCCGCCATCGTCAAAGGTGAGATCGCCCCCGGCAGCAAGATCTCCGAGCCCGAGCTGGCGCGCACCTACGGCATCAGCCGCGGGCCGCTGCGCGAGGCTATTCATCGCCTGGAAGGCCAGCGCCTGCTGGTGCGGGTGCCTCACGTCGGTGCCCGGGTGGTGTCGCTGAGCCATGCCGAGCTGCTGGAACTCTACGAAATCCGCGAGTCCCTCGAAGGTATGGCCTGCCGCCTGGCGGCCGAGCGCATGACCCTGGAAGAAATCGACGAGCTGCGCCGGGTGCTGGAAACCCACGAGCGCGATGCGGCGTTCCAGGCCGGTGTCGGTTATTACCAGCAGGAAGGCGATTTCGACTTCCATTACCGGATCATCCAGGGCAGCGGCAATCGCACCCTGACGCAAATGCTTTGCGGCGAGCTGTACCAACTGGTGCGCATGTACCGCATCCAGTTTTCCACCACGCCCAACCGTCCGCGCCAGGCCTTTGCCGAGCACCATCGGATTCTGGACGCCATCGTCGATCGCGACGGCGAACTGGCTGAATTACTGATGCGCCGGCACATCGGCGCTTCCAAACGCAACATCGCGCGTCATTTCCAGGACAGCGCCACTGAACGAGGTGAGTCATGAGCAACAGCACTCCAGGCCAGCGTTTTCGCGATGCGGTCGCCAATGAGCATCCGCTGCAAGTGGTGGGCACCATCAACGCCAACCACGCGCTGCTGGCCAAACGCGCCGGTTTCAAGGCGATCTACCTGTCCGGCGGCGGCGTGGCGGCCGGCTCCCTCGGCGTGCCGGACTTAGGCATCACTGGCCTGGATGACGTGCTGACCGACGTACGGCGTATCACCGACGTGTGCGACCTGCCGCTGCTGGTGGACGTGGACACCGGCTTCGGTTCCTCGGCATTCAACGTGGCGCGTACGGTCAAGTCGATGATCAAGTTCGGCGCCGCGGCGATTCATATCGAAGACCAGGTCGGCGCCAAGCGTTGCGGCCATCGTCCGAACAAGGAAATCGTCTCCCAGCAAGAGATGGTCGACCGCATCAAGGCCGCCGTCGATGCCCGTACCGATGACAGTTTCGTGATCATGGCCCGTACCGATGCCTTGGCGGTGGAAGGCTTGGAGTCGGCCCTGGACCGCGCCGCCGCGTGCATCGAGGCCGGTGCCGACATGATTTTCCCCGAAGCCATCACCGAGCTTGAGATGTACAAGCTGTTCGCCAGCCGCGTGAAAGCGCCGATCCTGGCCAACATCACTGAATTCGGCGCGACCCCGCTGTACACCACCGAACAGCTGGCCGGTGCCGACGTGTCCCTGGTGCTGTACCCGCTGTCGGCCTTCCGGGCCATGAACAAGGCGGCCGAGAACGTCTACACCGCGATCCGCCGCGACGGCACGCAACAGAATGTCATCGACACCATGCAGACCCGCATGGAGCTTTACGATCGCATCGACTACCACACCTTCGAGCAGAAGCTCGATGCGTTGTTCGCGGCGAAGAAGTAAGGCGCGACTCCCCCACAATTTCAAGAAAATGGAGACAGCAAATGGCCGAAGCAAAAGTACTCAGTGGCGCCGGGCTCCGTGGCCAGGTGGCCGGGCAAACCGCATTGTCCACCGTGGGCCAATCGGGTGCCGGCCTGACCTATCGCGGCTACGATGTTCGCGACCTGGCGGCAGATGCGCAATTTGAAGAGGTGGCCTACCTGCTGCTGTACGGCGAACTGCCGACTCAGGCCCAGTTGGACGCCTACACCGCTAAACTGCGCCAGTTGCGCGATCTGCCACAAGCCTTGAAGGAAGTGCTGGAGCGCATTCCCGCCGACGCCCACCCGATGGACGTGATGCGCACCGGCTGCTCGTTCCTGGGCAACCTGGAACCCGAGCAGGATTTTTCCCAGCAACATGACAAGACCGATCGCCTGCTGGCCGCGTTCCCGGCGATCATGTGCTACTGGTATCGCTTCAGCCATCAAGGCCAGCGCATCGAATGCGTGACCGACGAGGTGTCCATCGGCGGCCACTTCCTGCATTTGCTGCACGGCAAGAAGCCGAGCGAGCTGCACGTCAAGGTGATGAATGTCTCGCTGATCCTCTACGCCGAGCACGAATTCAACGCCTCGACCTTCACCGCCCGGGTCTGCGCCTCCACGCTGTCGGACCTATTCTCCTGCATCACCGCCGCCATCGGTTCGCTGCGTGGCCCGTTGCATGGCGGTGCCAACGAAGCGGCGATGGAAATGATCGAGCGCTTCAGCTCACCGCAGGAGGCCATCGAAGGCACCCTCGGCATGCTCGCGCGCAAGGACAAGATCATGGGTTTCGGCCACGCGATCTATAAGGACAACGACCCGCGCAACGAGGTGATCAAGGGCTGGTCGAAAAAACTCGCCGATGAAGTGGGCGACACGGTGCTGTTCCCGGTGTCCGAAGCCATCGACAAGACCATGTGGGAGCAGAAGAAGCTGTTCCCCAACGCCGATTTCTACCATGCCTCGGCGTACCACTTCATGGGCATCCCGACCAAGCTGTTCACGCCGATCTTCGTCTGCTCGCGCCTGACCGGCTGGGCCGCCCACGTGTTCGAACAACGCGCCAACAACCGCATCATCCGACCGAGCGCCGAATACACCGGCGTCGAACAGCGCAAGTTCGTGCCAATCGAACAACGCTGAGCTGGAGGGTCCGCGCTATTACCATGATCGTTTCCACGCAGAGCGTGGGAACGATCATGGTCGTGGCAAGCGCCTTTCTGAAACCACCGTGACCGAGTCCTGACGATGAACACAGAATTTCGCAAACCGCTGCCCGGCACTTCGCTGGATTATTTCGACGTTCGCGAGGCGGTGGATGCCATCCGCCCCGGCGCCTACGACGGCCTGCCGTACACCTCCCGCGTGCTGGCGGAGAACCTGGTGCGTCGCTGCGACCCGGCCACGCTGCGCGAGTCGCTGCTGCAACTGATCGAGCGCAAGCGCGACCTGGACTTCCCGTGGTTCCCGGCGCGCGTGGTGTGCCACGACATCCTCGGCCAAACCGCGCTGGTGGACCTGGCCGGCCTGCGCGACGCCATCGCCTTGCAGGGCGGTGACCCGGCGCAGGTCAACCCGGTGGTACCGACCCAACTGATCGTCGACCACTCCCTGGCGGTGGAAAGTGGTGGTTCCGACCCGCAAGCCTTCGCCAAGAACCGCGCCATCGAAGACCGGCGCAACGAAGACCGCTTCCACTTCATCAACTGGACCAAGAAGGCCTTCAAGAACGTCGACGTGATTCCGCCGGGCAACGGGATCATGCACCAGATCAACCTGGAAAAAATGTCCCCGGTGATCCAGCAACGTGATGGCGTGGCGTTCCCCGACACCTGCGTCGGCACCGACAGCCACACCCCCCACGTCGATGCCCTGGGCGTGATTGCCATCGGCGTCGGTGGCCTGGAAGCCGAAAGCGTCATGCTCGGGCGCGCCTCGTGGATGCGCCTGCCGGAAATCATCGGCGTCGAGCTGACTGGCAAGCTGCAACCGGGTATCACCGCCACCGACATGGTGCTGGCGCTGACCGAATTCCTGCGCAAGCAAAAAGTCGTCGGTGCCTGGCTGGAGTTTTTCGGCGAAGGCGCCAGTGCCCTGACCTTGGGCGACCGCGCGACCATTTCCAACATGGCCCCGGAATACGGTGCGACGGCGGCGATGTTCTACATCGACCAACAAACCATCGATTACCTGAAGCTCACTGGCCGTGAAGACGACCAGGTGCGACTGGTCGAGACCTACGCCAAGCAGGCAGGCCTGTGGGCCGACAAGCTCAAGGGCGCGCAATACGAGCGTGGCCTGACCTTCGACCTGTCGTCGGTGGTGCGCAACATGGCCGGCCCGAGCAACCCCCACGCCCGCGTCGCGGTGTCGGACCTGGCCGCCAAAGGCATTTCCGGGCAGTGGGACGATGTGCCGGGGCAAATGCCCGACGGCGCGGTGATCATCGCCGCCATCACCAGCTGCACCAACACCAGCAACCCGCGCAACGTGATCGCCGCCGGCCTCTTGGCGCGCAACGCCAACAAACTCGGGCTGACCCGCAAGCCATGGGTCAAGTCGTCCCTGGCACCGGGTTCGAAAACCGTGGCGCTGTACCTGGATGAAGCGGGCCTGACCAAAGAGCTGGAGCAACTGGGCTTCGGCGTGGTGGCGTTCGCCTGCACCACCTGCAACGGCATGTCCGGCGCGCTGGACCCGGTGATCCAACAGGAAATCATCGACCGCGACCTGTACGCCACCGCCGTGTTGTCGGGCAACCGCAACTTCGACGGACGTATCCATCCGTACGCCAAGCAGGCATTCCTCGCCTCGCCACCGCTGGTGGTCGCGTATGCCATCGCCGGGACCATCCGCTTCGACATCGAAAAAGATGTGCTGGGCGTGGTGGACGGTCGCGAAATCCGCCTCAAGGACATCTGGCCGAGCGACGAAGAAGTCGATGCGGTGGTCAAGGCCTCGGTGAAACCGGAGCAGTTCCGCCAGGTGTACATCCCGATGTTCGCCATCCAGGAAGACACCGGGCCGAAAGTGACGCCGCTGTACGACTGGCGCCCACAAAGCACCTACATCCGTCGTCCGCCATATTGGGAAGGCGCGCTGGCCGGTGCGCGGCCGCTCAAGGGCATGCGCCCGCTGGCGGTGTTGCCGGACAACATCACCACCGATCACCTGTCGCCGTCCAACGCCATCATGCTGGACAGCGCCGCCGGTGAATACCTGGCGAAAATGGGCCTGCCGGAAGAGGACTTCAACTCCTACGCGACCCACCGCGGCGACCACCTGACCGCGCAACGCGCCACCTTCGCCAACCCGAAACTGTTCAACGAAATGGTCCAGGAAAACGGCAAGGTCAAGCAGGGCTCCCTGGCCCGGGTCGAGCCGGAAGGCAAGGTGATGCGCATGTGGGAAGCCATCGAGACCTACATGGAGCGCAAGCAGCCGCTGATCATCATTGCCGGCGCCGACTACGGCCAGGGCTCGTCCCGGGACTGGGCGGCCAAGGGCGTGCGCCTGGCCGGTGTCGAGGCGATCGCCGCCGAGGGTTTCGAGCGAATCCACCGCACCAACCTGGTGGGCATGGGCGTGTTGCCGCTGGAGTTCAAGCCCGGTACCGATCGCAAGACCCTGGGCATCGACGGCAGCGAGGTCTATGACGTGATCGGCGAGCGCACCCCGCGTGCGACGCTGACGTTGGTCATCACGCGCAAGAACGGCGAGCGCGTCGAAGTGCCGGTGACCTGCCGCCTCGATACCGCTGAAGAAGTGTCGATCTATGAAGCCGGGGGCGTGCTGCAACGCTTTGCCCAGGACTTCCTTGAATCGGCGGTTGCCGTCTAAATCACAACTGCGGACACCCGGAGTGTCCGCTTGAGGAGCATCATGGCTCACGCACCGCAAATCAGAATTCCCGCTACCTATATGCGTGGCGGCACCAGCAAAGGCGTGTTCTTCAGTCTGCAAGACCTGCCCGAAGCGGCCCGTGTCCCAGGCACCGCCCGGGATGCCCTGTTGCTGCGGGTAATCGGCAGCCCCGACCCGTACGAGAAGCAGATCGACGGCATGGGCGGCGCGACGTCCAGCACCAGCAAGACTGTGATCCTGTCCAAGAGCACCCGAGCCGACCACGACGTCGATTACCTGTTCGGCCAGGTGTCCATCGACAAGCCGTTCGTGGACTGGAGCGGCAATTGCGGCAACCTGTCGGCAGCGGTCGGTTCATTCGCTATCAGCAGTGGTTTGGTGGACGCTGGTCGCGTCCCACAGAACGGCGTGGCCGTGGTGCGGATCTGGCAGGCCAACATCGGCAAGACCATCATCGCCCATGTGCCGATCACGGACGGCGCGGTGCAGGAAACCGGGGACTTCGAACTCGACGGCGTGACCTTTCCGGCGGCCGAAGTGCAACTGGAATTCATGGACCCGGCGGCCGAGGAAGAGGGCGGTGGTGGCTCGATGTTTCCCACCGGCAATCTGGTGGACGACTTGGAAGTGCCCGGTGTTGGCACCTTCAAGGCGACGCTGATCAACGCGGGGATCCCGACGATTTTCATCAATGCCCGGGACGTCGGCTACATCGGCACCGAGTTGCAGGGCGCCATCAACGGCGATCCCAAGGCATTGGCCATGTTCGAAACCATTCGCGCTCATGGCGCTCTGCGCATGGGCTTGATCAAGCACCTGGACGAAGCCGCCCAGCGCCAGCACACACCGAAAGTGGCGTTCGTCGCGCCGCCGGCGGACTACGTTTCCTCCAGCGGAAAAGCCGTCGCGGCCGGGGACGTTGACCTATTGGTGCGGGCACTGTCCATGGGCAAGCTGCACCACGCCATGATGGGCACGGCGGCGGTTGCCATTGGCACGGCCGCTGCTATTTCCGGCACCGTGGTCAACCTCGCGGCCGGCGGCGTCGAGCGCAACGCGGTGCGTTTTGGCCACCCGTCCGGCACTCTTCGCGTCGGCGCCGAGGCCAGCCAGGTCAACGGCGAATGGACCGTAAAAAAAGCCATCATGAGCCGCAGCGCACGGGTGTTGATGGAAGGGTTTGTGCGGGTGCCGGGGGATGTCTTGAGCTGAGTCGAAAAAGCTGTGAGCGAGCTTGCTCGCGATGGCGGTGTGTCAGCCAACATCGATGTTGGATGTGCTGGCCTCATCGCGAGTAGGCTCGCTCCCACAGGGGACGGCCGTCAGCCTTCCGTCAGCGCGGTAACGACCAGCCCCATATTGCTTTCCAGCTCCGTCACCGGATCGGTCCCATCGGTGCTGAGCACCAACAACTGGCTGCCACCCTCGGTGATGGCGGCTTTCAGCGCCTCCGAAGGCTGGCGATGGTGCAGCACCAGCGCCACGTCGTTGTCTTTCAAGGTCGCGGTCAATTGCTTGAGAGTTTCGGCTGTCCAGTCGGCGTCGGGCCGGGTATCGGTGCTGATGGCGTCCAGGTTGAGCCCGCTGATCAGGTAGCCGAAATGCTCGCTCAGGCTGACCACGCTCAGGTTGTCGGCGCTGGCGAGGCGTTTTTCGCTATCGGCGCTGAGTTTGAGCAGGCGCTGCTTCAGGGCCGCCAGGTTGGCGTCGATCTTCGGTTTGTCCGCCGGGGCCAGGCGCACCAGATCGGCGGCGATCACGTCGGCCATGCGCCCCAGGTTATGACTGGCCATCCACGGTTGGCTCGCCAGGCCGTCGGCCATGCCCGGTTGCACGGCGATACCGGGCAGGGCACCGTCCACCGGGCGCGCGGCATCGACTTCGACGATGCGAATATTGCTGCGTCGGGCCATGGGGTACAGCGGATCGTCCGGCCACAGCGAGCGCAGGCCGATGACCCCGTCAGCAGCGCTGGCCAGTTTGCTCAAGGCCGGCGCGCCACGGCCGCTGAAGTAGGCGCTCTGCCGGGTGCCGGGCAGATTGGCGGGCGCGGCCCGCTCCAGGCTGACCTCGGTGCCCTTGAGCAAGGCTTCCCCCAATCCATAGGTGACTGGCAGCGATGCCAGCAGACGAACCTTTTCGCCGGCGAATGACGAGGTGATGGCCACGCCGCATAACGCGACGGCCAGGCTCAGTTGTCGCAATGAAAAAACCATTTATCCAAGATTCCCTTTGAGGCTGGGGACGACACCGCGGGCGATGGCGCTCAGGGCGAAGGCGATGCCGGCCACCAGGATGATCGCGGCACCGGATGGGATCGGCAGGTCGAACACAATCGGCGCGAGGATCCCGCACAAGGTGCTGGCGGTGGCGATCAGCACTGAACACCAGAAAAAGCCTTTCAATGATTGGCTGAGCAGGCGAGCCGCCGCAGCCGGAATCACCAGCAACGCGCCCACCAGAATGGCGCCGATGACTTTCACTGCTGCCACGGTGATCAGCGTCACCAGGATCACGAACAGGTAGTCCAGTGTCTTGACCGCCACCCCGCGCACTGCCGCCAGTTGCGGGTTGAAGCTGGCGAGCATGATGCGGTTGTACAGCGGCAAGGCCAGGGCCATCACCAGCGAGCCGACCACCGCCAGCACCAGCAGGTCATTGCCATTGACCGTCAGCACCGAGCCGAACAGTACGTTTTCCAGGATGTGCACATTGATCTTGCCCGCCAGGATCAACAGCAGGCTGGCGCCCAGGGCCAGGGACACTGACAGGAATACGCCGATCAGCGTGTCCGGCGCCAGGCCGGTGCGGTTGCGCAGGTAATTGAGCAGGATGCCGAACAGCAGGCAGTAGCCGAACAGGCTGCCGTAAGGGCCGGTGTAGGGTTCGCCGAGCAGGATGCCGATGGCCACGCCGGTCAGCGCCGCATGGCCCACCGCCTCGGAGAAAAACGCGAAGCGCTTGACCACTACCAGCGTGCCGAGACCGCCCAGCACCGGGCCGATCAACAACCCGGCCAGCAACGCATTGACCACGAACCCGTAGGCCAGCGCCTCGGGCAGGTAACCGGACGAGGCCCAGCCCTGAACCATCAGACGAAAGGCTTCATAACTCATCAGGCAGCGCTCCCGTTCGTGCGCGGATGGGTGGAAAACAGCGTCAGCAGGCGTTCTGGCGTCAGGGTCTGGCGGGGCGGTCCGTCAAACAGCACCCGGCGGTTCAGGCCGGTGACACGGTCGGCCAGGCGCCCGACGGCTTCCAGGTCATGTTCGATCCACAGCACGGTGATTCCGGCTTGGCGCCAGTCCTGCAGCAATTGCTCGAATACCTGGATACCGGCCTCATCCAGGGCCGACATCGGTTCATCCAGTACCAGCAGTTGCGGCGAGGGAATCAGCCCCTGGGCCAGCAACACTCGCTGGCGCTCACCACCGGACAGCGCGCCCATGCGCCGCTTGCGCTTGTCCTGCATGCCGACCCGCTCCAGGGCCTGGCCAATGGCCCCAGCGTAGTGCTTGCTCAAGCCGAGAAAAGCCGGTCGCCGCTGACACATCGCCGCCATGAAGTCGTCCACCGTCATGGGCAGGCCCCGGTCGAACTCCAGCGCCTGGGGCACGTAGCCGATCACCCCGGGCTCGCCTAGCCATTGCAGGCTCAAGCGTCCCTGGTGTGGCATCTGCCCGAGCAAGGTCTTGATCAGCGAACTCTTGCCGCCGCCATTGGGGCCCACCAAGGCATGGATGCTACCGGGTTCCACCTGAAACGCCACGCGGTCGAGAATGGTGGTGCGGCCCAGGTTCAGGCTGACATCGGCGAACTCGATCAAGGGGCCGACGTGTCGCAGAGTGAGGGTTTCCTGGACGGTCATGCGCCAGACTCCTGGATGGCCCGGACCACGGTGTCGAGGTTGCCGGCCATTTCCTTTTCGTACTTCTCGGGGCTGTAGTCGCCGTAGGAAATATGTGAGAGCGGGTACAGCTTCACGCCCGATTCACGCTGGATGGTGTCGACGTAGGTGGACGGGAAATCCATCTCCGAGAAGATCACCTTCACGTCCAGCTCGCGCAGTTGGTCGATGGTTTTCTTCAATTGGCTGGGGCTTGGTTCGATGCCATGGGCCGGCTCGACCACAGCGGTCACTTCCAGGCCGAATTCGCGCAACAGGTAGTCGTAGGCGGCATGCACCGTGGCGACCCGCAACTCGGCGTTGGGGGCCTGGGTCAGCTTCGCCAGGGCCGCGGCGCGCATCTGCCGCAGGCGCTTGCCGTAGGCGCGGGCGTTCTGGGTGTAGGCCTTGGCGTTGTCCGGGTCGAGCTTGCCCAGCTCTCGGGCGATGTTATTGACCTGAGCGATGGAGGCGCTGATGGACAGGAAAGTATGTGGATTCACGACCTTCCCCGCGCCACGAGCCGCCGTGCCGGTGGCAGCCAGCAGGGGCACGTTTTCATTGGCCTCGATTACTTTCACGTTCGGGGTTTCGCTGGCGGCGATCATGCGGTCGGCGAAGTCATCGTGACCCACGCCGTTGAGCACGATCACGTTGAGGCCGCTGATGCGCTTGATGTCCTCGGCCCGTGGTTCATAGGCATGGGGGTTGAAACCGGCCGGGATCAGCGGCACGACCTCGGCCTTGTCGCCGACGATGTTGCTCACATAGCTGTAATAAGGGTGCAGGGTGATGCCGATGCGCAGACGCTTGGCTGTTTCGGCGCTCACCGGCGAGGTGAACAGGCAGGCCAGCAGGCCGATCAGCAGCAGGCGCAGCAAGGGGCGGCGTTGGGATGCAATAGGCATGGGCAAACGGTCTTCTCTCGAATGAAGGCGTGGGGTCAGTGCCGGTGCTGGCGGGTTACGCCGGCATCGAATTGCGCGACGATCTGTTGCCAGCCGGCGGCGGACAAAGCGGCGTCGTCCAGCGCAGCAGGTGTCGCGAGGCCATTGCTGCGGTTGAGCCAGATGTCCGGGGCTGCGTCGGATGCTTCGCCGATGCGCATCAGAAACGAACCTGCGACGGAAGAGTTGGCACTGGCGCCGAAGTAGGCCTGGTCTTTCAGTTGCTGCCAGGCGTGGCCGCCCCGGCTGACAGCGCTGGCGTCCTGGGCGAACGGCGCGAAGCCTTCTTCAGCCAAGGTTTGCGGGTCGGGCAGGGCGGGTTGGTCTTCGCGCAGCAAGCGGATTTCATCCAGGGTCACCCGCAGGTCGGCGTAGATACCCTGCTCGGCGGCGCTGAGGTCGCGACGGGCGTCGAGTTGGTTCGAGGCCAGGTGCGTGGTGTCTTCGGCTTTGCCATGCCAGGCCACCATAGACCCGGCGACCACCACGATGATCAGGCACAGCAGCAACACATACAGGGTTTCATGGCCCGCGCCCGCGGGGCGGATGACTTGAGTGGTGGTGTGGGTCATGGGGCCTCGATGTCGGCTTGGTCGATTTCCACAACGTGGCCGGGGCCGGCGTCGAAGAGCACGTAGAACTCTGCGTCCGGCTTCTTGAAAGTCAGCTTCGAATCGGCGCCGAGCTTGCCCGGGACGAGGATGGTCTCGTCATAGCCGATCACGTCCAGGGTCACTCCGGGTGCGCCGCTGCCGTCGGAAAAACCCCCGGTGCATTGGATCTGCTCGGCGTCGATGGCCTTGCATTCGCACATCGGGTTGTGGGCCAGGGCGCTGGTGCTTGCGCCTGCGCAGAACAGCAACGCCAGGCCGTTGGATAAGGCGCGGAGGGTCATGGTTTGGGTCCTTGGTTCTTCAGCCAGGCGATGGTGGCGGGGGAGGCCTGGCTCAGGGGAATGGAGGCCTGGTGCATCGAACCGTCCCAACCCTCGAGGGTTATCCACAGTTCGGCATCGGGCTGGGTCTTGGGCGGGACCGGCAACAAGGCGCTCATGCGATAGGGCGAGCCGAAGAAAATCACCCCGGCGGCCCTTAGACTGCGAGGTTTGCCGACACGCAGGTAGGTGGCCTTGACCTGACCGATACAGCGTTCGCACAGGGCTGCGTTGAAGTGCTTCATGGGGCCGGCAGGTCCCTGGACGCGTGGTGCTTCGTTGCGAAACTCCGCCAGACGCAGGCTCCAGGGGCCGATCTGGACTTCGCCGACTTCCCGCTCGCCAAGCCCGGCGTCCCCACGAAACAGTGCGGCTTCGGATAAATATTTGGGCATGAACCCCAGGGGGATCAGCAGCAACAGCACGTTGAGGTGGAAGCGCCATCTATGCCAGAACAGGCTCAGGCGTGACGGTGATGAAGTGGTATTGGACGGATTCACAGGCTGCCCTCCGACGACTCACGGCGGACCGACGGCTGCAATGCTTGCGCGATGCGGGTTTCACGGGAGGGTTTCTGGCTACGCTTGAGGGCATTGGCGGTGGCCAGGGCCGTGCGTTTGGTCCAGATCAGCAGCCCGCTGAGAACCATCATGCTCAGGACCAAACCGAAGAAAAACCAGATGAGCTTGATCCACAGGCCGCCAAAGTCGCCGGTGTGCAACGGGCGCATGGATTCGGTGACGAATTCCAGCGTCGTGCGGTCGGACAGCAGCCGTGAGGCGGCGACGTCACCGTTGTAGGGATTGATGGTGGCGGTCTGGTACATCAGCGGGTACCAACCACGGCCACCGACTTCCAGATGGCTGTAGGCATTGCCGGGCAGGCTGACGAAACTCGCTTCCAGGCCCGGGATGCGTTGCTGGGCGATTTCAATGGCCCGGTCCAGGTTCAGTTGCGGCGGAGCAAGACCATCGGCTGACAGCGGAACGCTTTCACGGGCCACCACCGGGATGACCGGCTCGCTGGAAATGGATATCTGGTTGTCGGACAGCAAGGCTTCGATCAGGAACCAGGTGCCGGTGACGGAGATGACCGCGATGAACCAGATCGACCAGATACCGCTGAGCCGGTGGAAGTCGCCCCAGAAAATGCGGGCACCGTGGCGGATACGCAAGGTTGGACGGAAAAAGCCTTTCCAGAAGCGCTTGTAGACCACCAGCCCGGTCACCAGGGACGCCAGCAACGGTAGCCCCAGGAGCGACACCAGGTACCAGCCCCAGCTGTAGCCGTTGGTGAACGGCACCAACCACCATCCGTGCAGCGCGCGGGTGAAGCCCCTGAAATTGAACGCCGGTGCCGAGCCCTGGATGACGCCGCTGTACGGATTGACGTAGACCGTGTCGGGGCGCCCGTCGGGATAGGTTACCTTGGCCTCCAGTGCAAAATGTGACTCGTCCGGACGCGCGATGCTTTGCACCTGGGTCTGCGGCTGGGCGTGCTTGATCGCAGCGATCACCTGGTCATAGCTGAGCAGCGGGGCATCGTCCGAGGGCTTGCTGGCGCGCATGTCGGGGTTGACCAACCAGACGATCTCCTGGCTGACCACCGCGAGGGTGCCGGTCACGCAAACGATGAGCACGAAAAACCAGATGGGCAGGGCCAGCCAGCTATGAACCAGGAACCAGAGTTTGGAGCGGGACTTCTTCGACATGATTGAACGTCTTGATTCGATGAAAGGCTCGGTATTACGGGCTTCGCAATACCCCTGAACCCTGAAAGGCCGGCCGTGGCTTTTGCCGACGCGGCCTGCTGCATCTAATTAAGACGAACGAGCGAGTGAAATCCTGAAGGAGAAGATGAAAGAAAATGTTTCGCGTTCAAATGTTCACGACGTGTGGCGAAGGAGCAGGCTTCCTCGCCACAGTCGGTTGGCCTTAGAACACGTCAGCCTTGTTGTTGGAACATCTCCCTGGCCCGTTGCTCGATCTGTTCCTGGCTCAGATCTTCCTTGTGCGTCGCCAGGAACCACAGATGCCCATAGGGATCTTTCAAGGTGCCGGTACGATCGCCGTAAAACTGGTCCTTGACCTCTGAAATCACTGTGCCACCAGCCGCAATGGCCTGAGCAAATGCGCTGTCCACGTCCTCGACATATAAATGCAGGCCGACCGATGGCGATTTGTCCGGGTTGCTCAGTGGGCCTTGGTCGCAAGGCGTGCCGAGCATGATCGCAAACCCGTTGATCCGCAGTTCGGCATGCCCGATGCCTCCGTCGGGCATGGCCAAGCGCATGACCTCGGTGGCATTGAAGGCTTTTTTGTAGAAGTCGATGGCTTCGGCAGCTTTTTGAATGCCCAGGTAGGGCGTGATGTTATGGAAACCTTCGGGAATGGCTTTGACACCCATGACGGTTCTCCTTGTTGTTATGGGGGGGCGAAGAGAGTCTTCGTCGGTTTTGCGCCCATCCACTATAGGTCAGCCGCCGTGGACGGGCTCATGTCCCGACGAACGCTTCACGGCTGCTCCAGCAGGTGAGCCCCTGGCCCGTGTTTGCCCAGCACGTCGCCCTGATTGCGCAGCGGGCAAGCCTCCATCGACAGGCATCCGCAGCCGATGCAGCCGTTGAGTCGATCACGCAGCGCCACCAATTGGTTGATGCGCTCGTCCAGGTCCCGGCTCCACTGCGCCGACAAGGTCTGCCAGTCGGCGGCCGTTGGCGCACGGTTGTCCGGCAGGCTTTTCAACGCCTCGCCGATTTCCGCCAAAGGAATGCCCAGGCGCTGGGCAACCTTGATCAGCGCCACGCGGCGCAATACTGCCCGTGAGTAGCGACGTTGGTTGCCCTGGTTGCGCGTGCTTTTGATCAGCCCCTTGGATTCATAGAAGTGCAGGGCCGTGACCGCCACGCCGCTGCGGGCGGCCACCTGGCCGACGGTGAGTTCCTTGTGGATATCGATCTGCGTCATCGCTTCGATTCGCTGCTTGACCTAAAGTTAACTTTAGGTTTTACCCTGCACGCGTTCGGGTCGCAAGATCCGCCTTACGTGCAGAGGGGACCTTTCATGCAATCACCAAGGAACAACCGCAGTTTCACCCAGTTGATGGAATTCGATATCGAACCGCAATGGCAGCAGGCGCTGGTAACCGCCTTGTCGGAACAAACCGAGCGCCTGGCTCGGGACCACTCGGGGTTCCTGAGTGCCAGTATCCAGGCCAGCGAGGATGGTCGGCGGGTGCTCAACTATTTGCAGTGGCAAACCCGCGAGGCAGGCGAGGCGGCGCTTCAAAGCTTCGAAACGGGCGAGCGGGATTTCTGGTGGCTGATCCAGGCTCATCGAGCCAAAGCCGTGACGTTTGGCTCGTTCCAAGTGCTGCACAACATCGAGCGCAGTCTGGACAACGCGTTGCATTGCCAGTTGGTCGACTGAGTGCAGCGGCTGATCCGCAAAGGCAATAGCCACTATCGAGAGGGTTGATTTCTGCCGCGCAGGGCTGGCGGGTAGCCTTTGTTCATCGCCCAACTCCAGAACACCGGACACTTGCCATGAACCGTACCCTTGCTGTTTTGCTGCTGTTGACCGCCACCCTCCTGGGCGGTTGCGCCAGTTCTTCCCCGGAGCTGCGCCCCTACACCGCCGACGAGACCCGCGAACTGGCGCTTGAGGCCCTGAATCGCCGCGGCCTCTCGTTCGATGAGTACCACGCGAAAAAAGCCGAGTTACTCGGTTCGTCGCAGAAAAACGTGGGTTTCGACGATCAGGGCCAGATGAGTGCCGAGCGGGTCGTGCAACAGCCAGGCCGGTCAAGTTGAGGGACTGTACCGCTTAAAGTTTTGCCCAACTGTCCGTGGGTTTGCGCCAAGGCGTGGGGTAGGGTCGTGACTTGACTGACCGCCCTGATGGACTGCCTTGAAATGACCCTTTCGCTTGACCTGCTGCTGGGCTTCGCCCTGTTTGCCCTGGTGACCTCGATCACGCCTGGCCCTAACAACACCATGTTGTTGGCCTCGGGTGTCAATTTCGGTTTCAACCGCACCATTCCTCACATGCTGGGTATTACCTGCGGCTTCTTTTCCCTGGTGCTGGCGGTGGGCCTTGGCCTGGGCGCGGTGTTCCAGACTTATCCACTACTTTATACCGCGCTGCGCTACATCGGCGCGGCGTATCTGTTGTACCTGGCGTGGAAAATCGCCCACTCCGGTCCGGTTTCGGAAAGCCAGCCGGGAGACAATACGCCGATCAGCTACTGGGGCGCGGCGGCGTTCCAATGGGTCAATCCCAAGGCCTGGATCATGGCCATCGGTGCCATCAGTACGTACACGCCACTTCAGGGTTATTTCTTTAACGTGTTGGTGATCGCGGCGGTGTTTGCCCTGATCAACCTGCCAAGCGTGAGTCTGTGGGTGGTGTGCGGCAGCCTGTTGCGCAACCTGTTGCGTGATCGTCGCTGGTTGCGCCTGTTCAACTGGGGCATGGCGCTGCTGTTGGTCGCTTCGCTGTATCCATTGTTGCTCGAAAGCATCAGTTGAGGGCTGAGCTTCGCCGCGATGCCTGCTAAGCTCGCTGTTCAGGAGCGTTCCTACGCACTTTTAAACGAAGTCCGACTTCTTTAAGGTCTTTGATCAGGTATTGCTAGTCTCGAACCCAACGAGGGCGCCTGATCCCGGAGCAGGCTCTGCGAGTTTCCTATGAATAAACGTCCTTTGTATTTCGACTACGCCGCCACCACGCCGGTGGATGAGCGGGTCATCCGGGTCATGGTCGAGTGTCTGGGCTTTGACGGCAACTTTGGCAACCCGGCTTCCAGTTCCCATGCCTTCGGCCAGGAGGCTCGGCGCTCCGTAGAGCGTGCCCGCCAGCAGGTGGCGCAACTGGTCGGGGCTCAGCCCGAACAGATCGTCTGGACGTCCGGCGCTACCGAGTCCAATAATCTGGCCCTCAAGGGGGTGGCCCAGGCGCGCGGTGGTTCCGCCGGCCATATCATCACCAGTCTGATCGAACACAAGGCGATTCTCGATACGGCGCGCCAGCTTGAAGAGAGCGGCGTCGCGGTGACCTGGCTGGCGCCGGACGCCGAGGGCCTGATCAGCCCGCAAGCGGTTCGCGAGGCGTTACGCGAAGACACGTTCCTGGTGTCGCTGATGCTGGTGAACAACGAGTTGGGCACCGTCAACGACGTCATCGCCATCGGCGAGATCGTTCGCGCGCACGGTGCGCTGTTTCATGTGGACGCAGCCCAGGGCGCCGGGAAGGTGCAGATCGACCTGTCTCGTTGGCCGGTGGACCTGATGTCTTTTTCCGCGCACAAGATCTACGGCCCCAAGGGCATCGGTGCGCTCTACGTCGGCGAGCGTGCCCGGCCACGGCTGTCGGCACAGATTCACGGCGGTGGGCATGAAGGTGGTTTGCGCTCCGGGACCCTGGCGACCCACCAGATCGCAGCCATGGGCGCCGCATTCGAACTCGCGGCCGAGGCATTCGAGGAAGAACTCGCTAAAATCGCCCGGTTGCGCAATCGTTTGCTTGAGCCGCTGCGGGCCTTGCCCGGTGTGCGTATAAACGGCAGTGCGAGCCGCCGGATTCCCCACACGCTGAGCCTGACCTTCAACGAAGGTGAGTTCAACCCGGCGGCGTTGAGCGCATCGATTGCATTTTCCGCCACCTCGGCCTGCAATTCGGCGCAGAACAGCCCGTCCCACGTGCTGCTGGCCCTGGGGCACGATGCGCGCGCGGCCGGGCGAACCATTCGCCTGAGCCTGGGCCGCTTTACCACTGAACAGGATATCGACGAGGCGGTGCGGCTGATCCAGGCGGCGTGCGCGACTGCGCCGGCGTTCTGGGCCACGACCCCATAAGCCGTTTTCGGCATCGAACAACAATATCAATGAGCAGGAGAAACAATGAGCACCGAGCCTTTGTCCCGTGGACTGGTTCCCCAGCGCCTGGCCAAAATCCGCCAACTGATGAGCCGAGAGGGCATTCATGCGCTTCTGGTGCCATCGGCCGACCCGCATCTGTCCGAATATCTGCCGGGCTATTGGCAGGGGCGGCAATGGTTGTCGGGCTTCCATGGCTCGGTGGGTACCTTGATCGTGACGGGCAGTTTCGCTGGCGTCTGGGCCGATAGCCGTTATTGGGAGCAGGCCACCAAGGAACTGGAGGGCAGTGGTATCGAACTGGTCAAGCTCATTCCCGGCCAACCCGGCCCCTTGGACTGGCTGGCGGAACAAACGCCTGAGGGTGGGGTGGTCGCCGTCGACGGTGCGGTCATGGCCGTGGCATCGGCCCGAACCCTGGGTGGCAAACTTGCGGAGCGCGGCGCGCGGTTGCGTACCGACATCGATCTGCTTAAGGAGGCCTGGAGCGATCGCCCAAGCTTGCCGGATCAGCCGGTCTATGCCCATTTACCGCCCCAGGCGACCGTCAGCCGGGTCGAGAAACTCACTAAGCTGCGCGAATCCCTCAAGGAGCGTGGTGCCGACTGGCATTTCATCGCCACGCTGGATGACATCGCCTGGTTGTTCAACCTGCGCGGCGCGGATGTGTCGTTCAACCCGGTGTTCGTTTCCTTCGCATTGATCGGCCAGCAACAGGCGACGCTGTTCGTGGCCCTGGACAAGGTTGACGCAGCGCTGCGTGCCGTTCTTGAACAGGACGGCGTGACCCTGCGCGATTACAGCGAAGCCGCCGCCGCTTTGCGTGAAGTGCCAGACGGTGCGAGCCTGCAGATCGATCCGGCGCGGGTGACGGTCGGCTTGCTGGATAATCTGGGCAGCGGCGTGAAGCTGGTCGAAGGTCTCAACCCAACGACGCTGGCCAAGTCCCGAAAAAGCCTGGCCGATGCCGAGCACATCCGTCGGGCCATGGAGCAGGATGGCGCGGCGCTCTGTGAGTTCTTCGCCTGGCTGGAAGGGGCCTGGGGGCGCGAGCGCATCACCGAATTGACCATCGACGAGCACCTGACCGCCGCCCGCACGCGCCGGCCGGACTTCGTCTCCCTGAGTTTCAACACCATCGCCGCCTTTAACGCCAACGGCGCGATGCCTCATTACCACGCCACGGAAGAAGCCCATGCGGTCATCGAAGGTGATGGCCTGTTGCTGATCGATTCCGGCGGCCAGTACTTGGGGGGCACCACCGACATCACTCGCATGGTGCCGGTCGGCACACCCACTGCCGAGCAGAAACGAGATTGCACGCGCGTGCTCAAAGGCGTGATTGCCCTGTCCCGGGCCAAATTCCCACGGGGCATTCTTTCGCCGTTGCTGGATGCCATCGCGCGCGCACCGATCTGGGCAGAGCAGGTGGATTACGGCCACGGCACCGGTCATGGCGTCGGCTATTTCCTCAATGTCCACGAAGGCCCGCAGGTGATTGCCTATCAAGCCGCTGCCGCGCCGCAAACGGCGATGCAGGTTGGCATGATCACCTCCATCGAGCCGGGCACTTATCGTCCCGGTCGCTGGGGTGTGCGTATCGAGAACCTGGTGTTGAACCGTGAAGCCGGAAGCAGCGAGTTCGGCGAGTTCCTTGAGTTCGAAACCCTGACCCTGTGCCCGATTGACACCCGCTGCCTGGAACCTTCTTTGCTGACCCAGGACGAAAAAGACTGGTTCAACGCTTACCACGCCGAGGTTCAGCGTCGCTTGGGCCCGTTGCTGGACGGTGACGCACTGCAATGGCTGAACACGCGAACGATGGCAATTTGAAGTAGAGGATCAGGCAAGGGCTTCACGGACGAAGTCCAACCGATCCTGGCCGAAGAACAACTCGTTGCCGACAAACATGCTCGGGGCGCCGAACACGCCTCGTCCGATAGCTTCTTCGGTAGCGCTCTTGAGTGCTTGCTTGACCTGCTCGTCGTTCGTCAGGGCCAGCACATAGTCGGCGTCGAAACCGCCTTCGTTCAGGACTGCTGCGACGGTCGTGGGGTCATTGAGGTTGCGGGCGTCCACCCAAAAGGCGCGGAACAGGCAATCGACGAAGGCCTCGAAGCGTTCAGGTTGGCGCAATTGCATGCCAGTCACCGCGCGCATCAGTTGCAGTGTATTGATGGGGAAGTGTGGATTGAACTTGAAGGCGACCCCATAGCGCTTGGCGAAGCGATTCAGATCCTTGAACAGGTAAGGGTTCTTGGCCGGCACTGTCGCCGGTGATGCATTGCCGGTTGCCTTGAAGACGCCACCCAATAACATCGGGCGATAGATCAGCTGGCTGTTGGTCTGCGCGCACAGTGTCGTCAACTGGGTGTAGGCCAGGTACGTGGTCGGGCTGCCGAAATCGAAGTAAAACTCCACCGATTTGCTCATGGGATCTGCTCTCTTGTTGTGTGAGGGGAGGTTTACCAGCGTTCGCTCCAGGGCCGCAGGTCCAGTTCGAAGGTCCAGGCGTCGCGGGGTTGGCTGTGCAGGTACCAGTAGTTGTCGGCGATGTGTTCGGGGTTCAGGATGCCGTCCTGATCCTTGGTGGCATATTTCTCCGGGAAATTATCGCGGATGAAGTCAGTGTCGATGGCGCCGTCCACCACCACGTGGGCCACGTGAATATTCATCGGTCCCAGCTCACGGGCCATGCTCTGGGCCAGTGCCCGGATGCCATGCTTGGCGCCCGCGAATGCGGCAAACCCCGAAGCGCCACGCAATCCCGCCGTTGCCCCGGTAAACAGAATTGTCCCGCGCTGGCGCTTGACCATGCGCTTGGCCACTTCCCGTGCATTGAGAAAGCCTGAGAAACAGGCCATTTCCCAGATCTTGAAATACTTGCGTGCGGTTTCTTCGAGGATGCTGCAGGGGACATTGGCGCCGATGTTGAACACAAAGGCTTCGATCGGGCCGATCTGGTTCTCGATTTGCTCGATGAGTGCGATCACGTCGTCCTCTTTGCGTGCATCGCAGGCAAACCCGTGGGCTTCGCCGCCTTGGGCGCGGATTCCATCCACCAGGGGTTCGAGTTTGTCGGCGCTGCGACGGGTAACACAGGCCACAAAACCTTCCTGCGCAAAGCGTTTGGCAATCGCTCCGCCGGTGGCATCGCCCGCGCCAACAACCAGTACGACCTTCTTGTTATTCATGGTCAGCCTCATTGGTAAACGATCGTTAACTAAACGGACGTTATGCTAAGATCCGGCAAGCGTCAAGGTGAGCAATCAGGGGCAGGAACCGTGCGATATTCAGCCAATCACAAAATGGAAACCCGCGAGAAACTGCTCGCCAGCAGTGCCGTCTCTGCCAAGAAGTCGGGTTTCTCCACGGTCGGTGTCGATGGTTTGATGAAAGCTATCGGATTGAGCGGCGGTGCGTTTTATAGCCACTTCTCATCGAAGGATGAGCTTTTCAAGGCCATTGTTGAGCGGGAATTGGCCCAAAGCCTGGATCGTCTGAGTGGCGAAGGTGCGATGGACTCAATGAAGCTGGAGCGCTGCCTCAAGCAGTACCTGAGCATGAGCCACGTTGAGCAGCCCGAAGCAGGGTGTGCGTTACCGGTGCTGGGTGCCGAGATAGCGCGATCGGATGTCCAGGTGAGGGAGGCGGCGCAAACGTGGATCTGTCGTTTGCACGAAAGCTGGGCGCGGATATTGGGAAGCGACAGTCTGGCCTGGGCTATCCTGTCTCAATGCGTGGGAGCATTGGTGGTTGCGCGGATGCTGGTCACGCCGCAGGTCCAGCGTGACGTCCTCAAATCCAGTCATGAGGAGATTAGGCGCCGAATGGCCGAGCAAGGGCTCGACTGACGTGGCCTATTTACAGATGACGATCATGCTGCGGCTGGTATAGCCAGCGGGGTTGAGCCCGAAGGGATAATCCCCGGGTTCCTCGACGGCGTCACCGGACTTGGCAATGACCTTGTAACCCTTGGGAGCACATGAATTGGCGGCGCTGGCGGCGCACTGATCCCAGGATGAGGACAAGCCGGAGCAGTTGATGTGCAGGCCTTTCTTGCCGCGCTTGACTTCAGTTTTCGATGTTGCCGCACAGCCCGCTACTGCAAGTACGGCGATCAGTATCAAAATTCGTTTCATTCCCGTCCTTATAATCGTCGTGGATCTTGTGTCCACGTACGATTGTGTTCGCTCTTGCTTGAAGCGTTCATGACGTCCTGTATGAAAAAATCCATGTCTGACATTGGGTTACCGGTCTAAACATGGCCTAAATGCGGGGCAAATACCAGACCTTCGTTAAATCCTGCTTCAATCTGCCGCGACGGCAGGCTTCGCAGTGTTGCCCATGGTCATCGTTGCGCCGACCGACGCGAGGATGATGCAGGTAATGGCGAGCCATTGGGCCAAGGACAAGTACTCCTGCAGAAAGACCAGACCCGACAGGGCCGCGACTGCCGGTTCGACGCTCATCAGAGTACCGAAAGTGCGGGCTGGCATCCGGGTCAGGGAGATCATTTCCAGGGTGTAGGGCAGGGCCGTAGACAGGATGGCGACGCCGATGGCGATTGGAATCAGGCTCGGTGTGAGCAGTGCGGCACCCGCGTGCACGATACCAATCGGGGCGACGAACAGAGCGGCGATCATTACCCCCAAAGCGGCGGTTTGTACGCCATTGTCCGCACCGGCTTTCTGGCCAAACAGGATGTACAACGCCCAGCAAACACCTGCGCCCAGCGCGTAGCCGGCTCCAAGCAGGTCAATACCGGCATTGGTCGCACCGGTCGGTATAAGCAGAAGCAGGCCAGCGACTGCCAGGGCGATCCAGAGAAAATCGATTGCCCTGCGTGAGGCGTATATGGCGACTGCCAGGGGGCCGGTGAACTCCAGTGCTACGGCAATGCCCAGTGGAACGGTACGAACCGACATATAGAAGAGAAAGTTCATGCCGCCCAATGCCATCCCGTAAACGATCACGGTGCGCAGGGATTGGGCGGTGAGCTTGGCGCGCCAGGGACGTAGCAATAACAGCATGATGAGGCTGGCAAAAATGAGTCGCAGCGTTGTTGTGCCCTGTGCGCCCACTACAGGGAACATGCTTTTGGCGAGGGAGGCTCCCGATTGAATGGAGGCCATGGCTATTAATAGCAGGGCAACCGGATACAGGGTGGCGGCCAGGCTGCGATGTGGAGGGGGTGTCATTACGAAGTGTCGTCCAGAATAAAGGCGGGGGGCAATGTTGAGCAGTATATTGCGCATATGCAGCGATTCCGTCTATATACCGGGCAGATTTAAGTGTCATGTCGGGCTAAAGATAGAAAAATCAAATTAAGGGTTGACGGCAGATTCTGGAAGTCTATAATTCGCCCCACTTCCGGCGCAGTAGAAACGGAAAACTCCTTGAGATTCAATGAGTTAAGTAGGTTTCGAAGGTGCAGGGCTTCAGTTCATCGAAGCCCGGAAGGAGCAGGTGGAGCGCTGTTGTTTGGCTCTATCGGCGGTTCGATCTTCTCGGTCGAAAGCGGTGAAAAAGAGGTGTTGACAGCAGCGAGTAACGCTGTAGAATTCGCCTCCCGCTAACGAGAGATCG
>NZ_FMXH01000001.1:0-119187 GCF_900103575.1 Pseudomonas sp. NFACC51
CGGGATGCTTTTGTGGCGAGGGAGCTTGCTCCCGCTGGGCTGCGCAGCAGCCCCAAAGCGGCGGCTTATGCAAAATGATGTGCGGGCTTTCAGATTTTTGGGAGCGCTTCGCACTCCCGCGGGAGCAAGCTCCCTCGCCACAGGGTTTTGTGTCAGGGCTGGCTGGCCTTCGGTAGCTCAATCAGGAACCGCGTCCAGCCATCGGTCGATTCACAGCGGATCTGCCCGCCATGGGCGCGGATAATTGAGCGGGTGATGGCCAGTCCGAGCCCCGCGTGTTCGCTGCTGCCCTCCTGGCGAGCCGGGTCGGCGCGGTAGAAGCGGTCGAACAGGCGCGGCAGCAAGTCCGCTGCAATTCCTTCGCCACTGTTCTCCACACTGACGCTCATCCCTTGAGTCGCATCGACAATCTGCACCCGCACTTCGCCGTCAGCGGGGGTGAAGCGCAGGGCGTTGTCCAGCAGGTTGGAGAGCGCCCGGCGCAACATGTTGCGGTCACCCTCTATGCGGCCATCGCCCTCGCGGCTCAGGCGGACGTTGGTGTCTTCGGCCAGCGGCGCGAAGAAGTCCAGCAGCACGTCCACTTCCTCGGCCAATTGCAGCGGTTCGCGATTGAGCGCCAGCAAGCCGTGGTCGGCCTTGGCCAGGTACAGCATGTCGTTGACCAGTTGCGCCATCCATTGCAGTTCTTCGAGATTGCTGTGCAACGCCTCGCGGTAATCCTCCAGGGGGCGTTCGCGGGTGAGGGTGACCTGGGTGTGGGTCAGCAGGTTCGACAGCGGCGTGCGTAATTCATGGGCGATGTCGGCAGAGAACGCTGAGAGCCGCTGAAACGCATCGTCGAGGCGTCCGAGCATGGCGTTGATGCTGTGGGCCAATTCCGCCAGTTCGGCGGGCATTTGCTCTTCGGGCAGCCGGGCGTTGAGTGAGCGGGCCGAGACACTGCCGGCAATGGCGCCCATGCGTCGCAAGGGGCGCAAGGCCCGCCGGGCGGCCCAGGCGCCGAGCAGGGCGGTGGCCAGGGCCGAGAGGCCGACGGTCAGCCAGATCAGGCGCTGCATGCGTTGCAGGAAGTGCTGGTGGTGGGTGATGTCCAGCAACAGGGTCAGTTGCGGCGAATCGGCTCGATTGGGGTGCAAGGGCGCGTTCAACACTCGGTAATCGTTGTCGGCATCGCTGAGGGTCGACAGGCCGGGTTGCTCCGGCAACTGGGCCGGAATCCGGATCGAACTGTCGTACCAGCGCACACCGTCGCTGCCCTTGATGCGCAGCGCCAGGTCGGCCTGACGGCTCAATTCATCTTCCAGGCGGCGCTGGGTCTGCTCGGCGTCAAGGTCTTGCAGGGCCCGGCGCAGACCGATCAGCTTGCCTTCGAGCAGTTGCTGGTCCAGCTCGATGAAGTGCGCCTCGCTGCCGCGGCTGAACAACACCCCGGCAAACAACGACACCACGGCGGTGCAGGCGGCGAACAGCAGGGCCAGGCGACTGCTCAGCGACCACCGGCCCCTCACAGGCTGCGCTCTTCAAGCACATAGCCCATGCCCCGCACGGTATGGATGAGTTTGCTGGGGAAGTCATCGTCAATCTTGATTCGCAGGCGTCGTATCGCGACTTCGATGACGTTGGTGTCGCTGTCGAAATTCATGTCCCAGACCTGGGACGCGATCAGCGATTTGGGCAGCACTTCGCCCTGGCGACGCAGGAGCATCTCCAACAAGGCGAATTCCTTGGCGGTGAGGTCGATGCGTCGGCCGCTGCGTTCGACGCGACGGCGAATCAGGTCCAGGCGCAAGTCGGCCAGTTGCAGGCTGGTTTCCTGTTGCGTCGAACTGCCTCGACGCAACAGGCTGCGCACCCGTGCCAGCAACTCGGAAAAGGCAAAGGGCTTGACCAGGTAATCATCGGCGCCCAGCTCCAGGCCGTGTACGCGATCCTGTATCGCATCCCGCGCGGTGAGAAACAGCACCGGTGTATCCAGCCCGGCGCCACGGACGGCTTGCAGGATCTGCCAGCCATCGCGGCCGGGCAACATCACGTCGAGGATCAGCAGGGCGTATTCACCGCTCAAGGCCAGTTGCTGGCCGGTGATGCCATCGGCCACCAGGTCGGCGTTGAACCCGGCTTCACCCAGGCCTTGGCGCAGGTATTGGCCGGTTTTGGTTTGGTCTTCGACGATCAGCAGTTTCATGGGCAACTCAGGGCATGGTTTTAACGTGGGCGTTATACCGCAGCGGCCAGCGCCGTGGCACAACCTGACAGAGTTGTAATGCAACTGTCAGTCAATTGGCAGCCGCACCGATCTAGAGTCTTGGACAAGTTGAACCTTACCTTGTCGGAGTATGAATATGTTGATGGTAAACCGTCTGATCCTGGCCGCCTCTGCGTGGGTATTGAGTACCTCGTTGTGGGCGTCTCCTGGTGCGCACTTTGATTTCGGCCAGCCCGCACCGGCGGCCAAGGCTAGTCGCACCATCGAGGTGGTGATGGGCGACATGTCGTTCAATCCTGGCACGCTGGATATCAAGGCAGGCGAGACGGTGCGGTTTGTACTCATCAATAAAGGCCGGTTGTTGCACGAATTCAACCTCGGTAACGCCGCGATGCATGCCCAGCACCAGCAGGAAATGCTCAAGATGCAACAGAGCGGCATGTTGACGCCGACCGGGATGAAGCCGGGAATGGACCATGCCTCGATGAATCCGGCCTCGATGAAGCACGGTGGTAAAGACGGCATGATGCGCCACGACGACGCTAACAGCGTGCTGGTTGAGCCGGGTAAGTCCGCCGAGCTGACCTGGGCTTTCGATAAGGCTACCCGGCTGGAATTTGCCTGCAATGTCCCCGGTCATTACCAGGCGGGGATGAAGGGCGACCTGACAGTCAGTCAGTAAGCACTCAAAGGCTGTGGCAAAGGCTGATAGAATCGGCTGATTCTTCAGTCAGGTTTCCGTCATGCATCCCGCAGCCGAACATTCGCCGCTGGGCAAATCCAGCGAATACATCGCCACGTACACGCCGTCACTGCTGTTTCCGATCCCGCGCACGGCGAAATGGGCGGAATTGGGCCTGACGGCCGAGACCTTGCCGTACAAGGGCGTGGATTTCTGGAACTGCTTCGAGCTGTCGTGGCTGCTGCCGTCCGGCAAGCCGGTGGTGGCCATCGGTGAATTCGCGATCCCTGCGGATTCGCCGAATATCATCGAGTCCAAATCCTTCAAGTTGTACCTCAACTCCTTGAACCAGACCCCGTTTGCCGATACCGCGAGCCTGGAAGCGACCCTGCGCCAGGACCTGTCGGCGGCTGCCGGTAAAGCAGTGGGTGTGCGGATCCGCAGCCTCAAGGATGTGGAGCGTGAAGGTATCGTGGCATTGCCCGGTACGTGCATCGACGATTTGGACATCAGCGTCGACTCCTACGCGCACCCGCGCCCGGAACTGCTGCGTTGCGATGCCTCGCGCATCGTCGAGCAAAGCCTGCACAGCCATCTGCTCAAGTCCAACTGCCCGGTGACCAGTCAGCCAGACTGGGGCAGCGTGGCGGTGGAATATCGCGGTGCGGCCCTGGATCCCGCCAGCCTGCTGGCCTACATCGTCAGCTTCCGCCAGCATTCGGATTTCCATGAGCAGTGCGTGGAACGGATCTTTCTCGACCTGCAGCGCTTGCTCAAGCCGGAGAAATTGACGGTGTACGCGCGGTATGTGCGTCGGGGCGGGCTGGATATCAACCCGTATCGCAGTACTGAAGACGTTCAACTGCCGAACCACCGCCTGGTCCGCCAATGAAGCTATAAATGTGGGAGCTTGCTCGCTCCCACAATGGACTGCATTAAAAAGCCCCGCTCTCGATAGCAGGGCTTTTTGCATTTAAAGGGTTCAGATCCCCATATTGCCCAAAGCTTGCACAATGTTGCGCAAGGTCCCGGCAAGGGTGGGGTGTTCCACCTCGAAGCGCTCGACAGCCAGGTTTACATTGTCGGCGAGGTTGTTGTCCGGCGCTTTGGTTTCCAACTCAAGCTCAAGTTCGATCTTTTGCATCAGCGCGTGCAGGTCATCGCGCTCGACTTCGGAAAGTGGTGGATTCTGTTCCAATTGCTCGCGCAGTTTGTTGAGCTGTTCTTGCAATTCGCGGGCAGGCATTGGCGTACTCCCTTTATTGATAGGCACTGCCATGGACCGCGACGCTGGGTCAAAAGTCCATGGCCTGCCTTAAGAGTAATCTACCGTCGCGCTGCCTGCATGATCCCGGTCATGGCTTCTCGCCTTTGAGTCGGCGCAGGCTGATGTCGGCCAGGCACGTGTCGAGTTCACCCAAGTGATCGATCACCGAATGCACGCCCAGGCCAAATAATTGTACGGTGGCCTTGGCGCGCTTGGTTTCCCGTTGCTGTTGGCTCAGTGCCTGCCATTCGATGGGTGCCAGGCCGCATAGCGAACCGCAGGACGCCAATCCGATGGTCCATAAACCGGCGTTGAGCCCTGACTGCAACAACCGGGGTTCGCCACTGACCAACACGCAACCGTCCAGTTGCTGGACGTTCAGCGCCATCAAGGCTTGCCAACAGGCATGAGGCGCCGGCCAAGGATTAATTGTTGCTGGAAGTTGCGGCGGTTTGATCCACGTCGGCAATGAAGCCGCCAGGGCATGACTGGTGGCCGGTGGCAGTTCATCGAGCCAGGCGCAAGGAATTCCCTGGTCCTGCAGGTGATGCAAACTCTCAAGTGCGCCAGGCGTCGGCTGTGCATGCTCGACCGGTGCTGCCCCAGGCTGGCGAATGCGCGCCCCGAAATCCACCAGGCATCCACTCAGGCCAAACAGTACGGCGGTCAGGCTGGGGACGGGGAGGGGCAGGGCTTCGGCGCGGGCCATGGGAACATCCTTGAAATAACCAGCAGCCTAACGGCCCTCCATGACAGTCCCGTGACAGCGAAATGAAGGCAGCAGATGACAGAAGGGTCCTAGAATCAGCTTCTTTTTTTGAATGCTGCCAGTAGGACTTTTCCGCCTTATACTAGCCACCTTACCGCCTGGGCTCGGCGCCCTTGCCTGATTAATCCAAGGAGTTTTCCCCTATGCGCTGGAGCCATCGTCTAGCTCAGCTGTGTTTGTCTGCCAGCGTCATGCTGGTTCCGTTCGCTGCCCAGGCCGCCACGGAAGAAGATCCTTGGGAAAGCATCAACCGTCCGATCTTTACCTTCAACGACACCATTGATACCTACGCGCTCAAGCCACTGGCCCAGGGTTATCAATATGTGACGCCGCAGTTCCTCGAAGACGGCGTCCACAACATGTTCCGCAACATCGGTGACGTGGGCAACCTGGCCAACAACGTGCTGCAGGCCAAGCCGGCCGCTGCCGGGGTCGACACCGCCCGGTTGATCTTCAACACCACCTTCGGCCTGCTGGGTTTCTTTGATGTGGGCACCCAGATGGGCCTGCAGCGCAGCGATGAAGATTTTGGCCAGACCTTGGGCTACTGGGGCCTGGGCAGCGGGCCATATGTAATGCTGCCGCTGCTGGGGCCAAGTACCCTGCGTGACGCGCCGGCCAAGCTGGTCGATGACTACACCGCCCCGTATCGTTATATCGATAACGTCTCAGTGCGTAACTCTATTCGAGGCCTGAACGTCGTCGACACCCGCGCCAGCCTGTTGTCGGCCGAGAAGATGGTGAGCGGCGACAAGTATGTCTTCATCCGCAACGCCTACTTGCAAAACCGCGAATTCAAGGTCAAGGATGGCCAGGTCGAAGACGATTTTTAATTCCGACCTGTAAAACCACGAAGGCGGCCAAAAAGGCCGCCTCTGTGCTTTGGCGTCGTGTTTGAGCGGGTTTGATCCTTCCATTGAGTTACGCTTCGCTCGGTTCTTATAACTCTCTGTACTTTGACAAATAAAGACGGCAAGCGGCTATCTGCCTGAGCTTGAAACGCCCCGCGGATGGGAGTACCGTCTGCGCCTTAGAAGGGCACCTCTGGTGTAGTTGTGTGTAGGGCAATGGCCTGAAACCGGTACGACAGAGAGGCTAGAAAGCGAATCCAGTAGTGCGTGCAAGGCCAGACGGCCCAGCCCGCTACGCCAACCTAATTCTGGCGCCGTTTGCCCACATGCCAAAAACCAGTGCCACGCTGCTGATAATCGATGATGACGAAGTGGTGCGAGCCAGTCTCGCAGCCTACTTGGAAGACAGTGGTTTCAGCGTCCTGCAGGCCAGCAATGGCCAACAGGGTCTTCAGGTATTCGAGCAAGACAAGCCCGACCTGGTCATCTGCGACCTGCGCATGCCGCAGATGGGCGGACTCGAACTCATTCGCCAGGTCACCGAGATTTCCTCGCAGACCCCGGTGATCGTGGTTTCGGGCGCAGGCGTGATGAACGACGCGGTCGAGGCGTTGCGCCTGGGCGCGGCGGATTACCTGATCAAGCCCCTTGAAGACCTTGCGGTGCTCGAGCACTCGGTGCGCCGGGCCTTGGACCGCTCGCGCCTGTTGGTGGAAAACCAGCGCTACCGCGAGAAGCTGGAAACCGCCAACCGTGAGCTGGAAGCCAGCCTGAACCTGTTGCAGGAAGACCAGAACGCTGGGCGCCAGGTGCAGATGAACATGCTGCCGGTCAGCCCCTGGACCGTCGACGATTTCCGTTTTGCCCACCAGATCATCCCGTCGTTGTACCTGTCGGGTGATTTCGTGGACTATTTTCGGGTCGACGAGCGGCGTGTAGCGTTCTATCTGGCGGACGTTTCCGGCCATGGTGCTTCTTCGGCATTCGTCACGGTGCTGTTGAAGTTCATGACCACGCGCCTGTTGTTTGAGTCCAAGCGTAATGGCACTCTGCCAGAATTCAAGCCTTCTGAGGTCCTTGGGCATATCAACCGAGGCCTGATCAGTTGTAAGCTGGGCAAACACGTCACAATGGTCGGTGGAGTCATCGACGAGGAGACTGGTTTGTTGACCTATAGCATCGGCGGCCACCTGCCTTTGCCTGTGTTGTATACACCAGACAGTGTGCGTTACCTGGAAGGGCGTGGTTTGCCGGTGGGCCTGTTCAACGAGGCCACCTACGAAGACCACGTACTGGAATTGCCGCCGACATTCAGCCTGACGCTGATGTCTGATGGCATTTTGGACCTTTTGACAGAACCTACACTCAAAGAGAAAGAAGCGGCCTTGCCTGAACGGGTGAGTGCGGCGGGCGGCAGCCTGGAAGGCTTGCGTCAAGTGTTTGGATTAGCCACGCTCGGGGAGATGCCGGATGATATCGCCCTGTTAGTGTTGAGCAGGAACCTTTGATGAGTACCGGTAGAATCCAGTTCGCCGAGCAGGACGGCACCTTTGTCCTGAAGTTTGTCGGTGAAGTGCGCCTGACTCTGTGTTCGGCGCTGGATGCGACTATTGAGCGGATCTTCACTTCGTTGAATTTCAACGCCATCGTGATCGACCTGACCGAAACCCGCAGCATCGACAGCACCACATTGGGCCTGCTGGCCAAACTGTCGATCCTGTCGCGGCAGAAGGTCGGCCTGCTGCCGACTGTCGTCACCACCCACAACGACATTACCCGTCTACTGCAATCGATGGGCTTCGACCAGGTGTTCAACATCGTGGGCGACCCTGTGCCGTGCCCGGAATGCCTGGACGACCTGCCTGACCAGGACCAGTCCGAAGAAGAAGTGCGGATCAAGGTGCTCGAAGCCCACAAGATCCTGATGGGGCTCAACGATTCCAATCGTGAAGCCTTCCATGACCTGGTGAATGCGCTGGAAGGGCCTTGACCCCTGGGTTTTGCTTAGGCTGACCGGCCTCATCGTTGGAACGCCGCCCGGAGCAAGCTCGCTCCCACATTGGAGTGCAGTCACCTGGCTTGCTCGCGATAGCGTTTAACGATCCGCCATTCCCCTCAGGCCAAGCCACATAAAAAAGGGCGAACCCACCAAGGTTCGCCCTTTTTGCATGCCTTTGTGAATCAGCTCAAAGCTTGGCTTGCAGCAACGCCTCCAGCTTCTCCTGGTCCCGGGCAAACTGACGAATACCTTCTGCCAGTTTCTCGGTCGCCATGGCGTCCTCGTTGGACAACCAGCGGAACTGCGCTTCATTGAGGATCAAGCGCGCTTCCCCGGCTTGCCCTGGCGCCAGCTTGCGCTCCAGCTTGCCTTCGTCGGCGGCGAGTTTTTCCAGCAGGTCCGGGCTGACGGTCAGCCGGTCGCAGCCGGCCAGTTGCTCGATCTGGTTGAGGTTGCGGAAGCTCGCGCCCATGACCACGGTCTTGTAGTCATTGGCCTTGTAGTAGTTGTAGATGCGCGTCACCGACTGCACGCCTGGATCATCAGCGCCGGTGTAGTCGTTGCCATTGGCTTTCTTGTACCAGTCGTAGATACGGCCCACGAACGGCGAAATCAGGAACACCCCGGCATCGGCGCAGGCGGCGGCCTGGGCGAAGGAGAACAACAGGGTCAGGTTGCACTGGATGCCTTCACGCTCCAGCTGCTCGGCGGCGCGAATACCTTCCCAGGTGGAAGCGATCTTGATCAGCACGCGCTCGCGGCCAATACCGGCCTTTTCGTACAGATCGATCAGGCGATGCGCACGCTTCAACATGGCCTCGGTGTCGAACGACAGGCGCGCGTCCACTTCAGTGGAAATACGCCCCGGGATCACTTTCAGGATTTCTTGCCCAACCGCCACGGCAAAACGGTCGCTGGCCAGGCCCACATCGCCCTTGCAGTCCGCCACGCAGGCGTTCAGTTGCTCGGCGTAGCCTTGAATGGCCGACGCCTTGAGCAGCAGGGAAGGGTTGGTGGTAGCGTCCACGGGCTTGACGCGGGCGATGGCCTCGAAGTCGCCGGTATCGGCCACGACGGTGGTGAACTGTTTGAGTTGTTCCAGCTTGGAAGTCATGAGCGTGCTCTGTCCTATGGGTCCGTTGACATTACCCGAGGGCTGGCAGCCACTCAAGGGCGTGAAGGGGTATCGACGGGCCCCAGCGGCAACAACCTGAAAACGGCTGTTTGAAAGGCCGGGGCGGTATCGGTAGATACGATGCCAAAACAGCGCGCAGGTTCAAAGCAAGTGACGGTTAACGCCCTTCCAGCAGTTGCCGCGCCTGGTCGAGCAACGCCAGCGGATCCTTGGTCTTGTGGATGTCCACCGACAACAACTGCCGAAACCGCCGCGCCCCTGGAAAACCGGTACCCAGCCCGAGCACATGACGGGTGATGTGATGCATTGCGCCACCGGCGGCCAAATGATCGGCGATATAAGGCCGCAACTGCGCCAGCGCCTCGGCCCGGCTGATGATCGGCGCGGTGCTGCCGAACAGCTGTTGATCCACCTCTGCCAGTAGGTACGGGTTGTGATACGCCTCGCGCCCCAGCATCACACCGTCAAACGTCTGCAAATGCTCGTGGCAGGCCTCCAGCGTCTTGATCCCACCATTGAGCACAATCTCCAACTCCGGAAAATCCGCCTTCAACCGCGCGGCCACGTCATAACGCAGCGGCGGGATGTCGCGATTCTCCTTCGGCGACAGCCCCTCCAGAATCGCAATCCGCGCATGCACGGTGAAACTCGTGCACCCGGCCTCGCGCACCGTCCCGACAAACTCACACAACTGCTCGTAACTGTCCCGCCCATTGATCCCGATGCGATGCTTGACCGTCACCGGAATTGATACCGCATCGCGCATGGCTTTCACACAGTCAGCCACCAAATCCGGATGCCCCATCAGGCACGCGCCGATCATATTGTTCTGCACCCGATCGCTGGGGCAGCCGACGTTAAGGTTCACCTCGTCGTAACCGTGCTCCTGGGCCATACGGGCGCAGGCAGCCAGGTCGGCCGGGACGCTGCCGCCCAGTTGCAGGGCCAGGGGGTGTTCGGATGGGTGATGGCGCAGGAAGCGTTCGTGGTCGCCGTTGAGCAAGGCGCCGGTGGTGACCATTTCGGTGTAGAGCAGGGCGTGTTTGGAGAGGATGCGTAGGAAGAAACGGCAGTGGGCGTCGGTCCAATCCATCATGGGTGCAACACTGAAGCGGCGGGACAGCGTAGGGACTGTGTTTCCTAGGCTGGAATGGGTGTTTAGTAGCATTTTGCTCTGCATATTTTTAGCGTGTTTTGGGGCGTTTTCGGGCGTTTTTTTGACTCTCGGTGATACGACGTACCACTTCAAAACTGACACGTACCACTTTCGATATGGCGACTATCAGGGCAAGAAAACTGGCGGATGGGCACTGTGAGCTGTACGGCTCAGATCCGCATCAAGCGCGATGGAGTGCAAGTCTACCAAGAGAGCCAAACGTTCGCTCGAAAACAGGCGGCGCAGGCTTGGGTGCGCCGACATGAGGTAGACCTCGATCAACCAGGTGCGATTGAGCGAGCGAATTGGAAACGTATTACTGTCCAGGACATGATCAAACAGTACCTGAATTAGATGGAGAAAGTTCGCCCCTTGGGTAAAACCAAGGAAGCCACCCTCAAAGCCATTGCTGCGTCGGACTTCGGTCAGACCGTTGACTCCGACATCAATAGTCAGCGGTTGGTGGACTTTGCGCTATGGCGTATGAGCAAGGAGGGCGGTGGCGTTCAACCGCAGACTGCTGGCAATGACCTGGCCCATCTTGGGGCTGTTCTGTCGATTGCTCGACCTGCATGGGGATATGCGGTCGATCAGCATGCAATGACGGATGCTCGAAAAGTGTTGAGGAAGCTGGGCTACAACATGAAAAGCCGTGAGCGTGGCCGGCGGCCAATCAAGGATGAACTGGATAAGTTACTTAAGCACTTTGTTGGTATTTTGGAACGCCGTCCCAGCTCAATCAACATGCTGAAGGTGACTGGTTTCGCGTTGTTCTCAACGCGTCGGCAGGACGAGATCTGTCGCATTCTTTGGGCTGATGTCGACGAGGAAGGTCAGCGCGTGCTTGTACGGGACATGAAAAACCCGGGGCAGAAGATTGGGAATAATGTTTGGTGTTACGTCCCTGACGAGGCCTGGAACATACTGCAACGCATGCCAAAAGAACGTGCTGAAATTTCCCGTACAACTCTTCGTCAATCTCCACGGCTTGGGCAAAGGCCTGCAAGTTCCTTATGATTGAGGAGCTGCACTTTCACGATCTGAGACACGATGGCGTTAGTCGGCTATTTGAGATGGACTGGGAAATCCCCAGGGTTGCCAGCGTCTCTGGACATAGAGACTGGAACTCCCTGAGACGTTATACCCACCTCCGCGGAAGCCGTGAGCCATATCAAAATTGGGAGTGGTTGAGGGTGATTGTGCGAGCGACTGTGAGTCTTGGAGCTAATTAATTATTGTACTCGATGTTTCATAAATGTTACAGATGAGCTTGTTCCTATTACCTTTTGAAAGGTGCTCTGTGGGGCGCTAAAGTTTTTTGAAAGCTTCATAAGCTTGTCCTGAGTGTGCTGTTAAGCATTTCATGTCGCGTTAGCTAGACGGTTTTGAAAAACCCGACTACTGTGCAGTGTGTGCGAATTTTTCGTAGTTTATGACTGGCTTGTGCCTATCTAATGCGGGGTGGTCATGTATAGATGTGTTCATTTTGTCGCGTTGTTTGCATCGTTGGTCTTTCCGACGATGACTTATTCTAGTTACATGCAAAGTAACAAAGATAAAGCGCTGGAAGGAAAGGTGCATGCGGTACTTAGAGGTCTTCCGATCGCTCGTTCAAGTTTCGATGTGGGTGTTCATCGAGATGAGGTGTTGCTTGTTGGAATGATTGAATCTCCCGCGTTAGAGAAAACCGTGGTGAATGCGGTTTCTGCCGTTCCCGGCGTATTACGGGTTCATAATGAACTGAAGTCAGCGCCCCGTAGTGATAAATCCTACGATTTAACAATGGCAAAGCAGTTAGATGTTGTTGTAGAAAATTCTGGTATCGCCGGCCCCCAACGTATTGCTGCTTACGTAATCGAGGGAGGGTTATATTTGATGGGGCCAGTTACCGAGGCGGAAGGAAATAAAGTCGTGAAGGCTGTTGTGGCTTGGTCCTCTTCTCATCCTGAACTTAAGAAGGTATCTAAGCTTTTTGTGTATTGGAAAGAAGTTCCTGGGTTGGTAAGTATGAAGGGATGTCAAATCTACATTATGGATAGTGCAGTGGGGAAAAGTGAAAAAGTGTCTTGGGATGGACGTTGTGTTAAAGGCATTGCTGAGGGGCAAGGAGTAGTTACCCTTGTAAAAGGGGGTGAGAATATAAAAGGGGAAGGAGTGTTTGAACATGGTTCTTTGGTAATGGGTACTCTTAAGTATCAAAGAGGTTCCGAGTCATTTGTTTATAATGGTGGGGTATTCAATCTGCTGCCTCAAGGCCCCGGTACAGCGAAGATAGAGAGCACAGATGTGAGTGCAGAAGTGGTTGGTACATTCGATGAGGGAGAGATCACAAATTGGACAACCACAACGAATCTTAAAACCGGGGAGGTCCGTCGTTTTGGGGAGAGTCGAGCTGTTGTGGCTACGACCGAGCCTGATTCAGGCTCTGATGATGAGTCATCCGGGATTGGCAACATCATAGGCGGTATACTACAAGGGGCTGGGCAGGCAATGCAATCGATGGGCGGGACACAGTATGGTAGAGGAGTGCTTATTGAAGGAATTGGTGGTGCAGTTGCCGGTGATGAAGCTGTCGCCAATCGATCTATGGAATCTCTCAATTCGGGTCGTGCTACGGCGACATATGGTCGGGGTTTAGTTTCTGCAGAGTCAAAAAAAGGGAATTGTCGATACACGCCATCAGGTTCGATTCGTGGTTGTGTAGTACCAAATTTGAATCATTGTATTAAGGCCCAGCCAGGTCGAGATGGGCAAGCAATACGAATTAATGGGTGTTCGCAATCTATTAGCTTGTTCGTATGTAGTTCTGGTCAAGGCCAGCGTTCGGCTAATGCGGTTTCGCCACTTTGTTCAACATTGGTGAATCCTTCCAACAGCAAGTCTATTGCGGAACCTTTGAATTACTCCATTGAACCAGGTCAAAGTATTCCTATTTCTGCAACGTCAGTAACTTGGGCATGTCCTTTCGGATACACAGATGTTTTGGGGTGGGATGGCAGAACGCTTCAGACGGTCTGCTACGAAGCGGGGCTTCAAACGGATAGTCGCTGATTGTTAATCCCTATTACGAATCGGGTTCGATTTAGTAGGAAGCGGGCGCCCTCACATTGGGCGCCAATGATCAACATTGAGTTAACTGGTTCGGCGGCATCCGTTGAGCTGGTTGAATTCTTTCACCGCGGCTTCCCGTTGCAAATCTAGGTAAGTCGCCAGATCAGTAATGTGGATACTTTTGCGCTTTTTTGGCTCGACTCCATCCGCGTGATTGGGATTTTGATCTGTCCAGCCATGACTTGTGCTGGAACATATCGGTGGTTAGGTGCGTAACGTGGTCCTTGCAAACCATGTCCCGTGGGATGATCGCCTGGCCGCTGTACTGAGCCATCAGGATGAAACCAGTGTTCATTTTTCCTCCCGGGCTGCGGGTTGATCCTGTTGTTTCTCTGCTGAGTTCGGCCATTCCAGTGTTGCCTGCTTCCACGCCCGACGCATCCATGCTGCGAAACCCGCTTTATAGGCATAATGCTCGCGGGCGAACGTGTCAGATGTGCTTGCTCCTGATGTCCTGATGTATGTCACGCGCTTTCTGCAGTACTGCAGGCCTTCAAGTATTGGAAACTCTTTCTCGAACTCGGCCCGCTCGTCGATATGGACTACGTCAACGGCCAGCCTTGGCGGTCTTTCAAGAATGCATTCAGGGTGCGTATACCCGACAGCAGGCTGCGCGGGCGGGCGATTCTGAGCGATTAGCGTTGCATTGGGTGTGTCTGCCTCGCGCAGTTTTTCGTGGGGTATAAGCGCCTCAGTGGTGTTGCTGGAAGGAGCAACTGTGCGGTCATCGACTCCATCAGCAGCATGGGTTTGCAATTCCCAGGATCGGCCGGGCCGGGCGAGCTCATCTGGGCTTACGGGTGATTGCCTATTTTAAGAGGGCATTCCGCGTCGGCGCGATCCGTTGCGGACCTGCGAGTAAATTGCAGGTTGCTTAGAAATTGCTACAAAGCGAGGAAGTTTCAACGAAACAGCCAGTCTGGCTGGGTCTTAGGGGAGAGCTATGCCCAATCCATCATCGGGGCGACGGAGAAGCGGCGGGAGAGTGGTGCAGTTTGTAGGGGCATTGGGAATCTGAATCAGCGAGGCGGATGGCACAGTTTATCAGGGAAGGGCAGGAGGTGTTGGGAGAGCAATATTGCGCCGGATTCACCAGTTGGTGCGGGGGCGTTGTCGAGTGTGAAATACGCCGAGGATTTGGAGGCGATCACCGTGTACGCGATACGGAATCAGGTAAGACCAGTTTGGGACTGCCCATTCCCGCGTCTGTTTGACTCGTCCTTCTCGACCCATTGCGGGAAACTGAGCCAATTTGTCTACGCTGGCAAAGATCGCTTCGGAGAAGTCGTCAGCAGCCTTGGGGTTTTCAAGTGCAATA
This sequence comes from Pseudomonas sp. NFACC51, assembly GCF_900103575.1. Taxonomy (NCBI): domain Bacteria; kingdom Pseudomonadati; phylum Pseudomonadota; class Gammaproteobacteria; order Pseudomonadales; family Pseudomonadaceae; genus Pseudomonas; species Pseudomonas sp. NFACC51. The sequence continues at coordinate 14,498 of NZ_FMXH01000001.1, forward strand.
TAGTTGGCTTCGTCCTCCAGGTTTTTGAGTGCTTTTTCCAGCCACTCAACCTGCATTCTGACTCCAGCGCCGAGCGCGCATTGCTGCGACTTGCTCATCGGTAGCAAATTTGCCTTGGTCAGCTTCCTTTACTGCAAGTTCGATCTGTGTAGTCAGAGCTTTTTCGTGTTCGATGTAGTCGCGAAGAACGTCCATCGCTAGGTAGCTCGCACTTTGGCCGTTGGTCTTGGCCAGATCGGCGAGGGAGTTTGATAGGTCTTCGGGCAGATTCAGGGATATGCCGGACATGGCAGCCTCGATGGTGGTCGTTTTCGGGCATCTTACACCGTTGACCGAGCGCTTGAATCAGCAGGCCGTCGCAAGGTGTATCTCGACGTGAATTGTTCCCCTCGTGCGCTGATCTGAAAAGCCTCACAGACGCCGCCGTCGAAGAAGGGTACATTTCTGCGGGTGAATCTGGTTTGGGCCAGGCCTGTGCAGTGACTACAAATTGTTCGGCTCTTACTCATATGCACGAAGCCTATCAATGCTTCGATGCCCCGCTGTTCATGAACGACAGAATGGACTACTCATTCACCATGCTGATACGGGAGACTTTTCCATCGGCGAAATGAACACGGATACCTGAGCAGGTCGGCGCACTGTTGAAGCAAAGGTAGGTGGCAGTTTTTTCAGTGACCTGACCTTTTTCATTCCTCTGAAACCCAATTTGGGCTCGATTCAAACCATAGGCAGCATAGGCTAAGCATTCTGGATCGCCGATGCGTACGTCCTGCTTCTCCGCTCGCTGTGCTTGTGAGCTGGTGAGGGCGCCTGAAGCAACAAGATTTTGTAATACCGCAGGTTCCTTGAACTTGTTATCCCATCGATAGCGCCCGCAACTGCTATATGCGTCCTCGTTGGTATTTTCAGTCCATCCACTGTCGTATGCACTTGAAGGCTTGCTTACGCATGCTGTGACTTGGGTAAGGAACGCTAAGATCAAAATTTTATTCAGAGTTTTCATGCTTCGTTACTCTCTCATGTGAAAAGAGCGACTACCTTCCATGCGCCAACATGAGGGTGGTCACTGAATCTGCAGTATCGTCCTGCGAGTGGAGCTAAGGTCCATGCTTCGTGTACAAAGCGCGGCGAGCCTAGTGGGCCGCCTCATTCCCTTTTCACTCCTCACGAACTACGCTGAAGCGTATATCGGCGGTGCCGCGTTTTACTTAATGCGACCCCATGCCTCCCCCAGTTGAAGGCTGTCCAGATGCCCTCATTGGCGAAGTGCTTTTCCAAGTTTTGAAGATGTGATGGAGGGCTAGCTTTAGCAGTGACCGGGAGGCAGTAGCTCATCTGATCGAACCTCTTGGTGGGTTCACCGACGGTGTCCTGTCTATGGATTGAGGATAAAGTGGTCGGTGCCGGCAAACCATAAAATAGGAATTCGTTATGATTTTTTCAGATTCACGCATGTACCACACTACCGATGGGGTTGATCGTGAAAAGCTTAATCCCTGTCAGGTGGTGGTACGCGAGGAAGCAATGATCATCGAGTATGTCGACGAGTTTGGTAGCCGTGTGACCTATCACGCTCGACAAGTTGCTGAGGGGCAGTTCGAAATACGGCAAGAGATTGAGGAGGAGGACTATCTCTATACCGCGACACTGCAGCAGGAAGGAAGTGGCTTCTACGATGGTAGGTGGTTCCAGCGCTACGGTAACCAGCAAAAGCGGGGCTCATGGTCTATTGAGCTGGGCTAACAGCGCAGGGAAAGACAATGATCCAAAAGCGTTACCGAATCGATCAATAAAAACTGCCGGCCGACTACCCAACTCACCGACACACGGACGAATTCTGGGAGCAGTTGGGTCGCACCGTTGCCACCTATGGCTTCTTGGAGTAAGTACTGGGCCGAGCTATCTTCGCCCTGATCGCCACACGCAAGTATGCTCAGGATGAGCTGGAGGAAGCGTAAAATGGTTGGGTCAGTATGAGCGGGCCTTGTCCGATCCTCTCGGCGGACTCATCACTGCGTACGACACCGCGTTGCGAAAACACCATGAATTGCCCGTCCATAATCCCGAGCAGTTGATCGGGGACCTGCAATGTGCCGCACAGTTGCGCAACGTGCTGTGCCACGGTTCCTGGCAGGCGCCGGATGGCGAAGGCGGGAATCTGAATCAGCGAGACGGATGGCACAGTTTTTCAGGGAAGGGCAGGACGTGTTGGGAGAGCAATATTGCGCCGACTTCAGTGGGTGCGGGGGCGTTGTCGAGTGTGAAATACGCCGAGAATTTGGAGGCGATCACCGTGTGCGCGATACGGCATCAGACACACACCGAGGATCAAAGCAAATGAGACTGCCCCATTCTCACTGGCCCATGCTTATGCTGATTATGGTTTCGGTTTGGATGTCTACCAAGCTCAATGCACCGTCGGAAAATGCGCAGCCAGTGTCGATATATACGACATTGCCCAAGCGCATAATGCTGGGTACTGTTGAATGACCAACATAGAGTCGGTCTATTCCTTTAATGGGCGTGTGGTCGTTTTGCTCGATTTTTTCTCTGGCATACAGCGCTGTCTTCAAGGCTTGCCGTTGATGTGACTCCCCAGAATTTCCAGTGATAGCGTCTTTGGCTTCCTGCCATCCATCGTCACTTCGGATGACAGGAACTTCGGCATGGACTATTCCAATTGTTTGATCGTTTGCTGATTTGATTTCAATAATCAATGGAAGTGCTTGCAAAGCTTTTAAAAGCTCATGCTGGACGGTTAGTTGTAACTCGTAGAGCCAGGCACCACCGTTTCGGATATGTCGGGGTATGTCACCATGGCCGGAGATGCAGTCAATAAGCATCTGCTCATGATTGCCGCGCACGGCATGGAACCACGGCTTTTCAAGCCAGTTCAATACGTCCATGGAATCGGGGCCGCGGTCGATAAGGTCTCCCACGGAAAAGATGCGATCCAGCTCAGTGTTGAAGTCTAGTTTGTTCAAGGCTGCTGTTAGAAGTTTGAAATGCCCGTGGATGTCGCCCACCACAAAGTCGCGACCTTTTTTGTTGGGTGGGAAAGATCTCGTCCTGTACATTGTCAGTTCTTTAGCAGACGTTAATTGACGGCGACTGTATCACTTGGCGAAATAAACCGTAAGGCGGTGAGCGAGGGAATAACGTTGTACGGTCAAGCTTGAATCGCCTGCCCGATACATTTCTCAAAAACCTGCTCCATAGGCCCCATGACGCCGTTATAAGCCGCAATGTTGGCAAAGATCCACTCGTCCTTCTCAATCCCCCACCAACTGATTTCAAACCCGGCATTCATGATGAGGTGTTCAAACAGGATGCGTTGCGCACGACCGTTGCCTTCGCGGAAGGGGTGTACGACGTTGATGTCGGAATAGGCCTCTGCAACGGCGACGATCAGCTCAGCCCGCTCCATGCCCTCGAACCAGTTGGCCGTCGCCATGTGCATGAAGATCTTGTTGGCTTCCGCTTGCATGTACTGGGGTTGGCAAAAGCGGGTGGCTTGTTTGGACATGCCAACGGTGCGCAGCTCTCCGGCCCATTCGAACAGGTCCGAAAAGAGGATTCGATGAATGTTCTGAAGGTAGGCCAGGCTGTAGGGAGGAGGGCTGAATTCGACGTTGTCCGCTGCGATGGCCGAGAGCTGTTGTTCGGCTTCGCTTAGGGTCGGTTCGTCACGGATATCGAGTTTGTTGCGAAGGACCGTGGAGCCGGGATAGCAATAAGCGTCCTCGCCGACTCCATATTTGTCAGCCATCAGGTTCTGGTCTGGGTGAAGGCCTTCAAGACCTCTTCACGCGTTGGCATTTTGCGTTCGCCGTCCGCGAAGGTCGTTTTAAAACCTTCCAGGCGGAGGCTGGCCGCGTAGTTGGATCTACGCGTCCTGGCGGCATAGGCCTTTTTGGTTTCAAGGCTGACATTGCCCATGGGCTGGACCTCAAATCGCGCTGGTGGGCGGATTATAGCCCATCCCGCAGGCGTGGCCTATGTTGTGGCTCGGGTGAAGGCCGTTGGGCGCTCATTCGTTTCGAGATTTGTCCTTGTCGCCCCTAGCTGCGCAGCCCAATCCATCGCCGGACACCCTCATCGGAAATTTCCCTCAACACGTGTCGCTCCTCGATGACTATCCACCCCATCACCCCGTGCGCTAAGTTTTCTCCGTCGCTGCAGATTCAGCGGAGGGTGTGGAAGCCCTAATGCCTGGGATTTTTTCAATTAATCCTGAGATCGCCCAATGAAAAAAGGTTTGGATGTGATGCCGTCATCGCGAGCAAGCTCGCACAGGTTGATCTGCGTTTCGATGGGTTTGCTTATATCCCCCCTGGGGGGATAGGATGGCGAGCGTAAATTCATCGAAACCCAAGGCTCAAACCATGACTGAGCACGACCACGAACATCCCCACCAAAGCCATGCGGCGATCATCAAGCGTCTCAAGCGCGCGGACGGTCATTTGCGCAGCATTATCACGATGATCGAAGAGGGCCGTGAGTGCGTCGATATCGCCCAGCAGTTGCATGCGGTGGAGAAAGCGGTGTGCCAAGCCAAGCGGACGTTGATCCAGGATCACATCGATCGCTGCCTGGAGGACACCGTTTCGTCGTTGAATAAAGGCGAGCGCGCTCCGCTGGAAGCCTTCAAACAAATCACCAAGTACCTCTAGGCCCGACATGCCCAATTTTGCTGAACTGCTGCAACAGGGGGGCACGCACGCCTGGCTGTATTTCCCCAGCGCTATCTTGCTGGGCGCCTTGCATGGCCTGGAGCCTGGTCATTCGAAAACCATGATGGCGGCGTTTATCGTGGCGATTCGGGGCTCGGTCAAACAGGCAGTGTTGCTAGGCCTGGCGGCGACGCTGTCCCACACCGTCGTGGTGTGGCTGGTCGCCCTCGGCGGCATGTACCTGGGCCAGGGGTTGGACGCTGAAACCACCGAGCCGTATTTCCAACTGGCATCCGCTGCGCTGATCGTTGCCATCGCGCTGTGGATGCTGTGGCGTACCTGGCGTGGCGAGCGGATGTTCAGGTTCGAGCAGGCACATGACCACCATCATCACGATCACGATCACGATCACCACCACCATGAACATGCCCACGGGCATCCCGAACCCAAAGGCCTGGCGCTGTCGCTGGAGGGCTATCAGGATGCCCACGAGCAGGCACATGCCAACGATATCCGTAAGCGCTTCACCAATCGGCAGGTCACCACCGGCCAGATCATCGTGTTCGGCCTGACGGGCGGGCTCATTCCTTGCCCCGCGGCCATTACCGTGCTGCTGCTGTGCTTGCAAGTCAAAGAGGTCGCGCTGGGTGGCCTGCTGGTCCTGTGCTTCAGCATCGGCCTGGCGATTACCCTGGTGACCGTGGGGGCTGCGGCGGCCATTGGTGCACGACAGGCTTCCAATCGCTGGCCTTGGCTGGGCACCGTTGCTCGCCGGGCACCTTACTTGTCCAGTGTATTGATCATCGGCGTCGGTCTCTACGTGGGCATCCACGGCTGGATCGGCTTGAACGCGTAGCCTCCACCGATCAGTTCGCACCTTCTGACGTAGTGGGTGCGTTGCCCGGTCGCTGCAGCGAAGCGCCTTCCAGGGTTTCCCACAGCTTACGCATCGTTGGGTTGCGATTGGCAATCGCACAGTACGAGCGAATCTCCAATCGCGTGCTCCATTGCTCGCTACCGGCCCGCACCAACAGTCCACGCTCCAACTCGTCGGCCACTGCACTCTGCGGCAGCCAGGCCACGCCGTAGCCCTCGATGGCCATGCGCATCAGTAGCATCGCCATGTCCGCTTCATAACAGCGTTCCAGGGTGATCGGTTCAGGGCCGTTGTTGATGACGATGTCCGCGACGCGCCCCAGGAACGTCGTTGCCGTGTAGGCCAGGTAAGGCACCGGTTTGCCGGCGCGGCCGGGCAGGCGGAACAGCGGTTCGCCCTTGCGGTTGGGCGCGCACAAGGGGATGAACGCATCGTGGCCGAGCACCAGGCTGCCAAAACGCTCGGGGTCCAGCAGGATGGGGGCAAGCGGATGGTGATAGACCATCATCAAGTCGCAACTGCCTTCCTCCAGTGCAATGACGGCGTCATGAATATTGGCGGCCACCACCCGGGCGTTGAACTGTTCGTTGTGTTGCTGGAACTGCGAGAGCCACTTGGGCAGGAAGGTCATCGACAGGCTGTGGCCGGCGGTGATCTGGATCGAGCGTCCGGGCATTCGTTCCACGTCGCGCAGTGTCGAGCGCAACCTCAGTAGTCCGGCGAGGGCCTCTCGGCTTTCATCGCAGAAGGTGACTCCCGCGGGGGTGAGCTGGACAGGGTAGGTGCCCCGGTCCACCAGCTTGACGCCCACCCATTCCTCGAGTGAGCGGATACGCCGGGACAAGGCCGATTGTGTCACGCAACGAACCTCGGCGGCGCGGGAGAAGTTTTTCCATTCGCCAATCGCCTGAAGATCATCCAGCCATTTGAGTTGCATATCGAGAAACTCCCCCTGTGAGAGCGCGATTTTACTGCGCAATCTCCCGGCATAGCGCGGCCTTTCGCTAACTATTCCAAAAGCGCATGGGGTTAGCTGGATTACTCATCATCTCTGCGAATCGGCTCCTTAGAATCGATCCTGCCAAGTAAAAAAACTCCAAGAACTACTTGAGGACAGCACCGTGAAGAACAAGCTCCCACGTCGAATTGCCATGGGCATTGCCCTGGGCGTACTTGTTGGTTGGGCGTGTCACTATTTCGCAGGGAGCGAGCAAAGTGCCAAAGAGATCGCCAGTTACTTCTCGATGGTTACTGATATTTTCCTGCGCATGATCAAGATGATCATCGCGCCGCTGGTTTTTGCGACGCTGGTCGGGGGTATCGCTAGCATGGGTAGTTCCCGTTCCGTCGGCAGGATCGGGGCCCGGGCGATGGCCTGGTTTGTCACCGCCTCGGTCGTCTCGCTGCTGATCGGCATGGGGCTGGTCAACCTGTTTCAACCCGGTGCCGGGCTGAACATGGACGTGGCCCAGCACGCAACGGCGGCCGTGCCGGTCAACACCGGCGACTTCAGTCTCAAGGCGTTCATCGGTCATGTGTTTCCGCGCAGCATTGCCGAAGCGATGGCCAACAACGAGATCCTGCAGATCGTGGTGTTCTCGCTGTTCTTCGGCTTTGCACTGGCCGGCGTGAAACGGGCGGGTTACACCCGGATCACCGATTGCATCGAAGAACTGGCGAAGGTGATGTTCAAGATCACCGACTACGTGATGGCGTTTGCGCCGATTGGGGTGTTTGCCGCGATCGCCTCGGCCATTACCACCCAGGGGCTTGGCCTGCTGGTGGATTACGGCAAGCTGATTGCTGAGTTCTACCTGGGAATCCTGATTCTCTGGGCGCTGCTGTTCGGTGCCGGTTACCTGTTCCTTGGTCGCTCGGTTTTCCACCTCGGCAAGCTCATCCGCGAACCGATTCTCCTGGCCTTTTCCACCGCCAGCAGCGAGTCCGCCTACCCGAAGACCATCGAGGCACTGGAGAAATTTGGTGCGCCCAAACGCGTGTCCAGTTTCGTGTTGCCCCTCGGTTACTCGTTCAACCTCGACGGTTCCATGATGTATCAGGCGTTCGCCATCCTGTTTATCGCCCAGGCCTACAACATTGATTTGAGTTTCACGCAGCAGTTGCTGATTCTTCTGACGCTGATGGTCACCAGCAAGGGCATGGCCGGTGTCGCGCGGGCTTCGGTGGTTGTGGTCGCGGCCACGTTGCCGATGTTCAATCTTCCCGAGGCGGGGCTGCTGTTGATCATCGGCATCGACCAGTTCCTCGACATGGCCCGTACCGCCACCAACGTGGTGGGTAACAGCATTGCGACGGCGGTTGTCGCCAAGTCCGAACCCCACGAAGAGGCCGACGAGGACGAGGGCGCAGGTGCCCCGGTTCGGTCGCGATCCGAGCCGGTGCCGGTGGCTTGAGGATACGTTCATGAAGGCTAAAGCGAAGTCGAGTCACAAGGCTTCTGTGGTGCGCAAGTTGGGCATCGTCGGTGGGCTTGGGTCTCTGGCCGGGGGCGATCTGTTCTTCAAGTTGGTCAAGTCCCGGGCGGTGCTCGAGGATCAGGGGCGCTACCATTTCCTGTTCGAACAGCACCCGTTCAAGGACGTGCTGCTGCCGCTGGACCAGGGCGCGAGCATGACGTCGCGCAAGTTTTATGTGTTCCAGGTGTGCAAGTCGTTCGAGGACAGTGGCTTCGATGCGGTGATGCTCCCATGCTTCGCCAGTCATACCTTTCGCGCTGAAATCGAGGAGGAACTGGGCATTCCCGTGCTGGACATGATGGCCGCCTTGACCCGGCACGTCAGCCACACGGTGCCGCCCCAGGCGACGTTGGGGGTGATCGCCTCCGACTTCGTGCGCCATTGCGGATTGTTCGAGCGATATTTTGGGAAAGACTTCCGGATTGTTTACCCCGACGCAGACGCTCAAGTGGGGTTGATGGAGGCGATGTACGGCCTCAACGGCATCAAGGACGGTCATCTCGAAGGCGTGCCGCTTGAGGCGGTCTATCGGGCGTGTCTCTCATTGCAGACCCAGGGTGCGACGGTGATTCTGCCCGGCATGACCGAGCTGTCCCTGGTTTGTGCCGATTTGCAGCGTCGCGGGATCACCGTGCTGGACATCAATGAGATCTACGCCGACTTCGCGACACTGGACCCGCAGCCCAGGCGCCCACCTTTCAAGCTGGGCATCGTGGGAGGCGTCGGGCCTGCCGCCACAGTGGACTTCATGGCCAAGGTGGTGGCCAATACCCCGGCGGGAAAGGACCAGGACCACATCAAGATGGTGGTCGAGCAAAACCCGCAGATACCGGATCGGACGGCCAGCCTGCTGCGTGATGAAACCGACCCGACGATGGCGATGTATGCCACCTGCAAACGTCTCGAAAGTGCTGGCGCCAATGCCATTGCGATTCCCTGCAACACCGCCCATGCCTTCGTCGAGCGGATCCAGGCCCACCTGAGGGTGCCTATCGTGAACATGTTGAGTGAGACGGTGGAGTGGATCGCGCGGACCTATGGTTCGGGCAAGGCGATTGGCCTGCTGGCGACTTCCGGTACGGTGCAGAGTCAGGTCTATCACCAGGCGGCGCGCCATGCCGGGCTCCAGGTCCTCACGCCAGGTGTCGATTACCAGGCGATGGTCATGGACGCCATCTACGGACCGCGGGGTATCAAGGCCGGCTTCACACAAGGGCTCTGCAAGGAGCAACTGTTGCTGGCGGCCGAGCATCTGTGTGAGCTGGGGGCCGGGGTGTTGATCCTGGGGTGTACGGAGTTGCCGCTGGTGCTGGCGCATTGCGATGCGTTCGATATCAATGGGCACAGGGTGGCGCTGGTTGATCCGACGATGATTCTGGCGTTGAGGTGTGTGACGTTGGCGCAGAGGGCTGACAAGCCGATGAGCGTTCTGAAAATGTCGATGGATGTTGCTGCTATCTGACGGTTGAAATTTGGCTCTTGTGGCGAGGGAGCTTGCTCCCGCTTGAGTGCGAAGCGCTCACAAAAGGGGCTGCTACGCAGCCCAGCGGGAGCAAGCTCCCTCGCCACAATGAGTCAGGCCACAATAAGTCAAACCTGAATCTATCAAACCACCTTGGTGTGGTTGGCCGGCCCACGCAACGCCGCAATGTCCCGCTTGGGCGGCACACCAAACAAACGGGCGTATTCGCGGCTGAACTGGGAAGGGCTTTCATAACCCACCTTGAAGGCCGCACTCGCCACGTCCACGTGCTCATTGAGCATCAAGCGTTTTGCTTCGTTCAACCGCAGCCTGCTCAATCAACGGATCTACCGCTTTGGGGAACTGCGAAAGGCCATTCCCGGCATCACGCAATACATGTTGACGGCGCAACTTCGCTAACTGGAAAGAGATGGCCTGGTGTCTCGCGCTGTGTTCGCAGAAGTGCCGCCGCGGGTGGAATACGAAATCACGCAAAGACCCGAGGGCTTGGGCCGACGATGGAGGCGTTGACGACCTGGGGCGGAATATGGCAACAGCGTGCCTGTGAAGGGGACCTCGCGCGGACGCAAAGCCAAAGACCGTTGAAAGGGCGACCTCAAGGGTCGCCCATTTGCGTTAAAGCCCCAGGCCTTGCTCTACCAGCGCGAGCAAGGTGTCCTCGTCCAGCATGGCGGGTTCTGGACGCGGTTGTTCGCTCAGGCGCAGTGCCTGGATATGCCAGAGCGATTCACCATGTTCGCCAAGTTTGCGTACGATGCAGTGTTCCTGCCCCTTCATATGAACTTCAATACATCCCTCTCCCTTGGACGAGAAACGTGCAATGGGGTCGAATGAAATGCGGTGATGATTGCCTTCGATCACCAGTTGATCGATGGCGTAGCTGTACGTCGAACCGCTGGAATGACTTTCAAATACATGGGTGGGGTTGCGCCGAATGTCCAGGCCGGCCTCGCACACGGGCGCCAGCCAGATTTCGATCTGGCGATACAGTTCGTAGACCTGGGCGGGCCAGTGTTCGATCGCCAGGTCGGCGCAATTGTCGGTATCCGCGCGGGTTTGCTGGGTTTTCCTCAGTTTGGCCGCTAGCTCGTCTGCCTTGCTCATGTCGATTCCCTGTCGTGATGATAGGTTGAGCTTAGCTGATGGGCTGGGGGGTTCATTTGCGCTGGGTCATGGGGTGGTGTGTTGTTGAGTTTCGGTGCGATGACGATCACCGGAACAATTTACGAGGAGCAAGTCATGCACATGAGAATACTGAGCAACAACGACCTGGGACCTTTGCGCGATGCGCTCACCCTGGCCGGTCTACCCATCGACGATCTGGCGTATCCCGGTCGACAGTTCTTCAGCTTCAGCGACCAAGATGTTGTTGTGGCGTTTGGTGGCATCGAGGGGGAGGGGGCTGACCGGTTGCTGCGCTCGCTGGTTGTCCTCGAGGGGCAGCGGGGGAAGGGCGTTGGCGCGGCGGTGTTGGCCGCTATCGAGGCGTTTGCAAAACGTGAGGGTGTAGAGCAGCTCCATCTGCTGACTGACAGTGCCGCCGCGTTTTTTACCAGCCAGGGCTATCAGGCGCGGGACCGATCGCTGGCGCCTGCTTCGATCGGTGCGACGGCCCAATTCAAAACCTTGTGCCCGGCTTCGGCGACCTACCTGGGCAAACGTCTCGTCTAGCGCAGCAAGTGCACCGCCAGCCCAGCCAGCCCGCACGCGATCAACACCTGGATCACCCCCAGCTTGTAGCGAAACAGCGCAACGGCCGCTGCGATTGCGATGATTGCCGACGGCCAGTCCAGGGCACCTGCAAAACCATTGGGCCAGAGTACGTGGTAACCGAAGAAGCACGCCAGGTTGAGGATCACCCCGACCACCGCCGCGGTGATCGCAGTCAGCGGCGCGGTGAATTTCAGCGCGTTGTGCGTCGACTCCACCAACGGGCCGCCGGCCAGGATGAACAGGAATGAGGGCAGGAACGTGAACCAGGTCACCAGCGTGGCCGCGACGGCCCCGGCGAGAAACGCCTGTTCGGGACCGAACACCTGCATCACGTAGCCTCCGACGAAACCGACGAAGGCCACGACCATGATCAGCGGCCCGGGCGTGGTTTCGCCCAGGGCCAGGCCGTCGATCATTTGTGTCGGTGTCAGCCAGCCGAAGTGGCCGACGGCACCCTGGTACACGTAGGGTAAAACCGCATAGGCACCGCCGAACGTCAACAATGCAGCCTTGGTGAAAAACCAGGCCATTTGCGTCAGCGTGCCTTCCCAGCCGAACACCGCGGTCAGCAGGCCCATTGGCAACGCCCACAGCAGGGCACCGATGATCGACAGCCGGGCGAGCCTGAAAGCGCTGAACCGGACGTGCTCCGGGGGCGGGGTGTCATCGTCGATCAATGCCGGGCCGAAGGATTGGTGCTTGTCATCGTGGCCGCCCAGGCTGAATTTTTCCGGTACCCAGCGACCCCCCAGGTAACCGATGACGGCGGCACCCAGCACGATCAGCGGGAAGGGCACGTTGAAGGCGAATATCGCGGTGAACGACGCCGCAGCGATCGCCCACAGCCAATTGTTCTTGAGTGCGCGGGAGCCGATCCGGTGGGCGGCATGCGCCACGATTGCCGTTACCGCTGGCTTGATGCCGTAGAAAATGCCCGCCACCACCGGCACTTCGCCAAAGGCGACATACAACCAGGACAAGGTGATGAGGATGAACAGTGAAGGCAGTACGAACAATGCCCCGGCGATGATCCCGCCCCAACCGCGGTGCATCAGCCAGCCCAGGTAGGTGGCCAGTTGCTGGGCTTCTGGCCCCGGCAGCAACATGCAGTAATTGAGGGCATGCAGGAATCGTCGTTCGGAAATCCAGCGTCGGCGCTCCACCAACTCCTGGTGCATGATCGAGATCTGCCCCGCAGGGCCGCCGAAGCTGATGAAGCCTAGTTTGAGCCAGAACCAGAAGGCCACGCGCAGGCTGACGGCGTCGGGTCGGGTCAGGGGCTGTTCGTCATCGGTTCGGGTCGATTTGCTCATGGGCGACGGGGCACGTAAAAGTCAAAGGCGATCTACGTTATGGGGCGTTACGCAATTTAGATAGCCCCCCGGCAAGGTTTGCTTGTAAAAAACAGCCCTTCAGAGATTTGAAACACAAGGTTGAAACAATCATCGCCCGATCATCTTGCTTTCGCACAATCGCCCCAAGGAGTGGGTCAATGAAACAACGTCTTGCCATTGTCGTGCTGATGGTACTGACACTGGGTTCCATGGGCGCGGCCAATGCCCGCGAATCCGGCAATGCACGGGCGCAATCCGTGGCCGGGGTATTCGATTACTATTTGCTGGCGCTGTCCTGGTCGCCGACGTTCTGCCTGACTCACCAGAAGGATGCGCAGTGTTCCGGCAAGGGCTACGGCTTTGTGCTCCATGGCCTCTGGCCGCAATACACCCGGGGCGGCTGGCCGCAATCCTGTGCGCCCCAGGTGCCGTTGACGGCAGCGGAGCAGCAGAAGGGCCTGACCTTGTTTCCCACCCGCAAGTTGATGGCGCATGAATGGTCCAAGCACGGCACTTGCAGTGGCCTGAGCGCCATGGGCTACCTGGAGGTTGCCGACAAAGCCTTGGGCGCGGTGAAAATCCCACCGCAGCTGCAACCGCTCAACTCCTCGTATTATTTCGAGGCTGATGAAATCATCCGGCTGTTCCGCCAAAGCAATCCAGGCATTGCGTCCGACGGCATTGCGGTGATTTGCAGCGGACCTCAATTGTCGGAAGTGCGAGTGTGCATGGACAAGGACCTGGCGTTCGCCGCGTGTGGCAGGGGCGTCAGGACACAATGCCGGGCCGGGGAGATCCGGGTGCCCCCGGTACGGTGAGAGCCAAAAACCTGGCCTGTGGCGAGGGGATTTATCCCCGTCGGGCGCGCAGCGGCCCCCAAAAACCAGGCAACTCGGTGTGCCAGGAAGATTGAGTTCACTGCTTTAGGACTGCTGCGCAGCCCAGCGGGGATAAATCCCCTCGCCACGGGGAATTTCTTCGTTCTGAAGAGGGCATTTTTATCGGCTGGCAGGCGGTTTTTTGGATCCACTGCAGCCACCCATCGGCTCTGCTGCACAGGCAAATTGCCGCCTCACAAGCGGTAGGCTAAGCTCACGAATATTGGGGGCTTTGAGCGAATTCGCTCATGTTTTGCCCCCTTCAGGAATTCGCTTGCCTATCCCTATTCTCGATCCTTTCCATGCCCCTGGCGGTGCCTTGAAGCGCCTGCCGTTGCTCAAGGCAGCGGTGACGTTTATCGCGGCGGTGTGCCTGTGCTTGTGCGGTTTGCTTTACCTGCAGCTGGAACAGTCCCGCAGCCACGATCTGGAGTCGGCCCGCGTCGCTTCGGCGACCCTTACCCGGGCCATGGCCCAGCAGGCCCAGGACACCTTTCTCCAAGCTGATCTGGTGTTGGCCAGCCTGGCGGATTGGATCCAGGTCGATGGCTATGGTCCCGCCGTACAGCCGCGCTTGCAGCAAACCTTTGCCCGACGTGTGCAATCGCTTGAGCAGTTGCATGGCCTGTTCCTGTTCGACAAGCACGGCCACTGGGTGGTGACCTCTTTTGACAACCTGCACAGGGGCGCAGGGGTGGCGGATCGGGAGTATTTTACTTTCCACGAACAGAATGCCTCCTTGATCGCTCATATCGGCCCGGCAATCCGCAGCCGGCAAAACGGCGAGTGGATCATTCCCGTTTCCCGACGTTTGAACGATCAGGATGGCAACTTCCAAGGCGTGTTGATGGCCGGCATCAAAATGTCGTACTTCGACCGATTTTTCAGGAGCTTCAGTCTGGATGATCAAGGCGAGATGGCCCTGGCCTTGTCTGACGGGACACTGTTGGCGCGTCGCCCTTTCGATCAGGCGCGAATCGGTCATCCGCTGGGTGAAGAGAATATCTTCAAGCATGACGCGGCAAGCGTGATGGCCAGCGATGCAATCATCCGATCAGCCATCGATGGCGTCGTCAGGCTGTATGGGCACCAACATTTACAGGCTTATCCGCTGGTGGTCAGTGCCGCGGTGTCCGAAGAAGCGATCCTGTTGGGGTGGTATGACAGGGCTTTCCAATCCAGTCTGATTGTCGGCCTGGTGGTGCTGGGCATTTGCTTGTTCGGCTGGGTATTCGTGCGCCAGGTACGTAACAGCGAACGGATCGAGGCTGACTTGCGCAAGGCTCAGGAAGCGTTGGAGCTGATTGCCACCCATGACAGCCTCACCGGGCTGGCGAACCGGCGTCTGTTCGAACGGGCCTTGGACGTCGAATTCGGGCGGGGCGCCCGTCAGCGCAGTCCCTTGAGCCTGATCATGCTCGATATCGATTTCTTCAAGCGCTACAACGACGCCTATGGGCACGTGGCCGGGGACCATTGCCTGGCGGAAGTGGCCAAGGTGCTCAAGGGCTGTTGCCATCGCAAGGCCGATCTGGCGGTGCGGTATGGCGGCGAAGAGTTTGCGGTTTTGTTGCCCGACACCAATCTTTCGGGGGCCATGGCGTTGGCCGAACAGATCCGCCGCAGCGTCATCGACAAGCACATCATCCATTCCGGCTCTCCGACCGGTTACCTCACGGTGAGCCTGGGCTGCTATGCCTTTGTGCCCAGCAGCCTGGACAGCATCGAAGTCTTCATCCAGCGGGCCGATGCGGCGCTTTACCAGGCCAAGTACAGCGGCCGCAACCGTGTGGCGGTGCTATCGACGGAAGGTGGGCTCGATACACTGGCGCGCTCGGATCGTTGAGATCGGTTGGAATCATCGGCAACGTGCCACGGTCCATTGTTCAGACACTGCGCTGGTGCCATAGACGAGGTGTGTAGGTTCTTTCGCAAAAAACCGTGGGCTCGCCAAATGATCAGGCAGCGGGTGCTAAGGTTGGGAGCATGACTGGCCGCGGATCCTCACCGTTCTCGATCGGAGCCAGCGTTGACAGGACAGGAGCAGATCAATGGATTCCGCTGCCGATCCCCCTTCAAACACTGCGCGTCACACACCGATTACCCGTCGCCTGGTGGTGGCGGTCGGGGCACTATTTGTCCTGGGCGTTCTGGTGGCGGTTGCCGCGTTGTTCAATATTGCGCAAAAGCTGGACGCGGAGGATGTGCGCAAGACGCATTTTTATATCGAGCGTGCCCTCGAAAATCGCATTACCGCTTCGAAAAACTACATTGCCAGTTATGCCTACTGGACCACGGGCTACGAGCGCCTCAACGGTGAAGTCGATGTGCAATGGGCCTACGCCGAACAGAACATGGGCAAGACCCTGTTCACCAATGATGAATACGAGGGTGTGTTTGTCATTGATCGGCAACGCACCAAATATGCCGTGGTGCGCGGGCGCAATGTCCAAGGTGATGCCGCGATGTATATGAATGCATCGCTGACGGACCTGGTCGACCAGTTCCAGGCGCAGCCCGACCTGACGATGTCCATGACCCGCTACACCTTGTTCGAGGGCTGGCCGGCCATCATGACGGCTTCGGTGATCCTGCCCAACGACGAACGGCCCCAGGTCGAGTCCAAAGGCACCTCGGTCTTGCTGTTCGTCGACCAACTGACGCCGGTCAAGCTGCGCAAGTTGGGCAAGAGTTATGGCCTCACCGACTTGAATCTCAAGAAAGACACCGAGCTTGAGCCCGGCCAGCCGGCCGTGTTGCTGGACAGTACCGGTTTCAGCCTGGTGTCTCGCCTGGAGCGGCCGGGCCAGCAATTGCTCTGGTCCCTGTTGCCGCCGCTGGGTGGCGCGTTGCTGATTCTGGCACTGCTGACCGCTTACTTTTCTCGCTATGCGTTGCGCACGGCACGGCATGTGGACGCCAGTTACGACAGCCTGGAACAGTCGGCGCATGCCCTGGAGGCCAGCGAAGAGCGCTTCCGGGCCGTGGCCGAGGCGGCTTCCGACTGGATTTGGGAAATCGATGGGCAGCAACGCATCACTTACCTGTCGGGGCGTTTCAATACGGTCACCGGGTTTTCCGACCAGCAATGGCTGGGGCAGGACATCGAACAACTGCTGTATTGCGACACCACGCCGATTGCCCTCTGGCTGGGCAAGTTGACGGAGGAACAGAACGCCAGCAACTTGCGCTGTTCCTACCGTGATCATTCCGGGCAATTGCGTTTCTGCCGTGTATCGGCACGCCCGATCTTTAACAAGGCTCAGGTGGTGGGCTATCGCGGCACCGCCAGTGACATCACCGATGAAGTGGCGGTCCATGCCCAGGTCCAGCACCTGTCGATGCATGATGCACTGACCGGCCTGCCGAACCGTAACAAGCTGGCGCGACACCTCGATGATGCGCTGGTGGCCAAGGAGCATTCCGCGCCGCTGACCTTGCTGATGGTCGACCTGGACAACTTCAAGCCGATCAACGACTCTCTCGGCCACCCGGCCGGCGACGCGGTGTTGCTGGAAGTGGCCCAGCGACTGCGCGACTGCACCCGCGAGCAAGACCTGGTGGCGCGCCTGGGAGGGGACGAGTTCGTGGTAGTGCTCAACGGGATGGAGCACACCACGGAGATCGATCGATTCTGTGAGCGGCTGATCGACAGCCTGCAGCAGCCGATCCTCTACGAAACCCATTCGTTGCACATCGGCGCGAGCATTGGCATCGCTGTCAGCCGCCGCCAGGGTTATATACCCGGAGAACTGATCCGCTGCGCCGACATTGCCTTGTACCAGGCCAAGTCCGAGGGCAAGAAAACCTGGTGCTATTTCGCTTCGCAGATGAACGATCAGATCCAGCATCGTCGCCAACTGGAGAGCGACCTGCGTCAGGCGGTGAAGAAAAACGAATTCGTCCTGCATTTCCAGCCGCGCTACACCGTCGATGGTCGGGAGATCGTGGCGGTCGAGGCGTTGGTTCGCTGGCAGCATCCGCCCCAAGGCTTGTTGAGCCCCGACGCCTTTATTCCATTGGCCGAGCAAACCGACCTGATTGTCCCGCTTTCGCGATGGGTATTGCGCGAGGCCTGCGAAACCGCACTGACCTGGCCAGGAGAATTGATGGTTTCGGTCAACCTGTCACCGGCGCAGTTTGAGCGCAGCGATGTGGTGGAGGATGTGCGACAGGTGTTGATCGAAACCCGTTCCCGGCGAGTCGCCTGGAACTGGAGATCACTGAAAACGTGATGCTCAATGACGTTGATGGCGCCCTGCAGGTCATGAATGCCCTGAAGGAACTGGGCGTGCGCTTGAACATGGACGATTTCGGTACCGGTTATTCGTCCCTCGGTTATCTGCGCACCTATCCATTCGATGGCATCAAGATCGACAAGCGCTTCATTGCTTCGATGAGCAACAGCAGCAATGACCGCGCCGTGGTGCAGGCGATCATCAACCTGGGCAAGGCCATGGGGCTGACGGTGACTGCCGAGGGCGTGGAAACCCTGGCCCAGCTCGGCTCACTGGGCTCGGACCAGTGCCACGAGGTGCAGGGTTATTTCCTCAGCCGGCCGATCGACAAGCAAGCCTTTGCACGCTTATTGGAGAGTGGCCTGCCCCTGCCGAAAACGGGTTCCTGAAAACCTGTTGCAACCACCCAGTCCGGTTGTCGGTCACAACTGTGACTGGGCATTTCGAGTTCTGGCGCTATGAAAAACCTTCGGATCGCGACCTTCAATATCAATGGCATCCGGGCCCGGCTGCCCAACCTGCTGGAATGGCTGGAGCGGGAAAAACCCGACATTGCCTGTTTGCAGGAGCTCAAGGCCGTGGACAATGATTTCCCGGCGGCGGAACTGGAGTCGGTGGGGTACGGGGCGATCTGGCATGGGCAGGCGTCCTGGAACGGCGTCGCGATCCTGGCCCGTGACGCGCAGCCGCTGGAGAGCCGCCGAGGCCTGCCTGGTGGGGATGACGACAGCCACAGTCGCTATCTGGAGGCGGCGGTGCATGGCGTGCTGGTGGGCTGCCTGTACCTGCCCAACGGCAATCCGCAGCCGGGTCCCAAGTTCGACTACAAACTGGCGTGGTTCGAACGGCTGATCGACTACGCCCAAGGGTTGCAGGCCAGCGATCACCCTGTGGTGCTGGCCGGTGACTACAACGTAGTTCCCACCGACATGGACATTTACAACCCGCGCTCCTGGCTCAAGGATGCGCTGTTGCAGCCAGAAAGCCGCGCGTGCTACCAGCGACTGCTGGACCAGGGCTGGACCGATTCGTTGCGCCACCTGTATCCAGATGAGCGGGTCTACACTTTCTGGGACTATTTCCGTCAGCACTGGCAGAAAAACTCCGGGCTGCGCATCGATCACCTGCTACTCAACCCGACGGCCAGCGCGTACCTGAGCGAGGCCGGCGTGGACGCCTGGGTCCGGAACCAACCCCACCCCAGCGACCACGCGCCCACCTGGATCCGGCTGGCGTCACGCAAGCGGCGGTGACCAGGCGAGGCATCCCGGTCGATTGTTGTCTCTGTGAGGGGAATGCCTTATACCTGGCGCCCAACACCGGTGCGCTTGTCGTGAGCGTAGCGCCGACCCTGGAAAAGGACACCCCTCATGAGTCACCTCCAACTGAGCGACACGGCCCGCTATCTGCTGCGCCTGGGTTTCGACACCCCGCCAGCGCCGACCCTCGACACGTTGCGTCAACTGCAACGGCGCCATACCGCCGAGTTCCCTTTTGAAACCCTGTCGACGTTGCTGCGTCAACCCGTGCCCATCGACCTTGAATCGGTCGAACGAAAAGTGTTCGAACAAGGGCGCGGCGGCTATTGCTATGAACTCAACCAACTATTTTTTGCGCTGTTGCTGGAGTTGGGTTTCGACGCCCGCGGCATCACCGGGCGCGTGGTGATGAACGCGCCTGAAGGCTCTTGGGCTGCCCGGACCCACCGGTTGAGCCTGGTGACGTTAGACGGCGTGCGCTACATCACCGACGTCGGCTTTGGTGGCATGGTGCCCACTGCGCCGTTGCTGCTGGACAGCCGTGAGGCCCAAACCACCCCCCATGAGCTGTACCGCATCGAAACCCATGCGGACGGTTACCTGCTGCGCGCCAACGTCGACGACGAATGGCGGCCAATGTATCTGTTCGATCTGCAACGCCAGGAAGACATCGACTACACCCTCGGTAATTGGTACGTCAGCAGCCACCCGGAATCCCCGTTCATGGGCCGGTTGATGGTTGCACGCACCGGTGAAGGGTTGCGCAAGACCTTGAACGGCAACAGCTACGCGGTGCACCGGATAGGGCAGCAGAGCGAACGCCGGGTGATCGCCGATGCCGATGAGTTGATTGACTTGCTCGAACAAGAGTTTGGCCTGCGCGTACCGCCGCGCGAGCTGTTGCGACCGGCGATTGTGAAGGTGCTCCAGCCATAAGAAGGCTGTTGGCCGGGGTACCTGTTCCTGGGTAGGGCAACAAGTTGTATACAACTATATGGACATTTGTCCTGAATTTTGAATACAGTGTGCCCATAACAAAAAACAGGGAATCCCCGAACCATGAAAACGCCCCATGTTTCACTCCCACGGCCCGAGGACGAAAACCTTGGCGTCGGCGCGAATATGGCTTACGGCCTGCAACATGTGTTGACCATGTACGGCGGCATCGTCGCCGTGCCGTTGATCATCGGCCAGGCGGCCGGGCTCTCGCCCGCGGACATCGGTCTGTTGATTGCCGCGTCATTGTTCGCGGGGGGCATGGCAACGTTGCTGCAAACCCTCGGCCTGCCGTTTTTTGGCTGTCAATTGCCCTTGGTGCAGGGCGTATCGTTCTCGGGCGTGGCGACCATGGTGGCGATTGTCGGCAGCGGCGGGGAAGGCGGCTTTCAAGCCATCCTGGGCGCGGTGATCGCCGCGTCGCTGATTGGTTTGCTGATTACCCCGGTGTTTTCGCGCATTACCCGGTTCTTTCCGCCGTTGGTCACCGGCATCGTGATCACCACCATCGGCCTGACCCTGATGCCGGTAGCGGCGCGCTGGGCCATGGGTGGCAACAGCCATGCCGCTGATTTTGGCAGCATGGCCAATATCGGCCTGGCGGCGGTGACCCTGGTGCTGGTGCTATTGCTGAGCAAAATGGGCAGCGCAACCATCTCCCGGTTGTCGATTCTGTTGGCGATGGTCATTGGTACCGTCATCGCCGTGTTCCTTGGCATGGCGGACTTTTCATCGGTCAGCCAAGGCCCGATGTTCGGCTTCCCGACACCGTTCCATTTCGGCATGCCGACTTTCCACATCGCCGCGATCCTGTCGATGTGCATCGTGATCATGGTGACCCTGGTGGAAACCTCTGCCGACATCCTGGCGGTGGGCGAGATCATCGACACCAAGGTCGACTCCAGGCGCCTGGGTAACGGCTTGCGGGCTGACATGCTGTCGAGCATGATCGCGCCGATCTTTGGCTCCTTCACCCAGAGTGCGTTTGCCCAGAACGTCGGGCTGGTGGCGGTGACCGGGATCAAAAGCCGTTTCGTGGTGGCGACCGGCGGGGTCTTCTTGGTGGTGCTCGGGCTGCTGCCGTTCATGGGCCGGGTGATCGCGGCGGTGCCGACCTCGGTACTGGGCGGTGCCGGTATCGTGCTGTTCGGCACCGTGGCTGCCAGTGGCATCCGCACGCTGTCCAAAGTCGATTACCGGAATAACGTCAACCTGATCATCGTCGCCACCTCCATTGGTTTTGGCATGATTCCCATCGCCGCACCGAATTTCTATGACCATTTCCCGAGCTGGTTCGCGACCATTTTCCATTCGGGCATCAGTTCTTCGGCGATCATGGCGATCGCGCTGAACCTGGCGTTCAACCACTTCACCGCCGGTAACTCCGACCAGCAGTCGGTTTTCGCCGCCGGCACCGAGCGAGTGTTGCGCTATCAGGACCTGGCAGCGCTACGTGAAGGTGATTACTTCAGCGATGGCAAGCTGCACGACTGCGATGGCAACGAGATTCCCGTGGTGGCTGAGCCTGTTCACGGGGCGGCGGAGCATGCGCCGATCCGTCTGAAAAGCAGCGAGCACGTCTGACAATTCCCTGTGGCGAGGGAGCTTGCTCCCGCTGGACGCGAAGCGGCCCTGTTTTAGGACTGCTGCGCAGCCCAGCGGGAGCAAGCTCCCTCGCCACAGGGGTTATCCAGTGGACACGAAAAAGCCTGGGATCAATGATCACAGGCTTTTTTGTGCCGCCCGGGAGCCGGTTACCAGCGGCCGTAATGACCCCGGGGTGGGCCGTAGTAATAGCCCCGTGGTGGCCCGTAATACACGGGTGCCGGGCGATAGTAGATCGGTCGCTCTACATACACCGGCTGCGGCTGGTAGTAGACCGGTGGCGGGGCCTGGTAGTAGACCGGCTGCGGCTGGACATAGACCGGTTGCTGCACATACACCGGCCGATCACGGTTGATGATGGCTGAGCCAACGATGGCCGAACCGACGATGGCACCAAAAACGGCGGGCCCCTCCCAACCACCACGACCGTGGGCGGATGCCTGGCCGGTGACCGCGAGTGCCCCCATGAGCAGGGCGATGATGGGAAGTCTACGATTCATGGCTGTTCCTCGTTTCGGCCCCGGCGCCTGTGGTCTGCAACAGACCCGATGAGGGTCGCGGGGATACTTGCTATGACAGCGATTTTCTCAGGATTTGCAACGCCGTTGGGTAAATATTGTGTAAGGTCTGTAGCGCTTTTATTGACCGCGCCGGGTCATCCTGTGGCCTGAGATAGGGCCGGGCCTGGCGGTATCATCATCGAATAGACCTTTCGCGACGGCCCTTCCATCTGTCCGAAAGTGAATGCAAGGAGACACGCATGCAGATCAATCCCAACAAAGACACCCAACTGTGCATGTCGCTCTCGGGGCGTCCCGGAAACTTCGGCCTGCGTTTTCATAATCACCTGTATGAACAATTGGGCCTGAATTTCTATTACAAGGCGTTTAGCAGCCAGGATTTGCCTGGAGCCGTGGGCGGTATCCGTGCCCTGGGGATTCGTGGATGCGGTGTGTCGATGCCGTTCAAGGAAGCCTGCATTGCCCTAGTGGATGAGCTGGATCCTTCCGCCGCCGCGATCCAGTCGATCAATACGATCGTCAATACCAACGGCCATCTGAAGGCCTACAACACCGACTACATTGCCATCGCCCAGTTGTTACAAAGCCACGCGGTGCCCAAGGACTCGACCTTTGCCTTGCGCGGCAGCGGCGGCATGGCCAAGGCTGTGGCCAGTGCCTTGCGCGATGGGGGTTACCAGAACGGGCTGATCGTTGCCCGCAATGAAGCCGCGGGGCGAGCCCTGGCCGAGTCCCTGGGATATGAATGGCAAGCTGACCTGGGTACCCGGCGGCCGCAGATGCTGATCAACGTCACGCCGATCGGCATGACTGGCGGCCTGGAGGCCGATCAGTTGGCGTTTGAGCCTGAGACCATCGTCGCGGCCGAGACTGTGTTCGATGTCGTGGCGATCCCGTCGGAAACGCCACTGATCGTGCGCGCCCGCGCCGAAGGCAAGCGGGTCATCACCGGGCTGGAAGTCATTGCGATCCAGGCCCTGGAACAGTTCGTGCTGTACACCGGCGTGCGGCCCAACCTGGAGCAATTTGAAAAAGCCGTGACCTTCGCCCGGTCGGCGTAGGCACTGCTATTCCAGCCGCGACAGGCGTTCTTCCAGGGCTGCGATCCGGGCTTCGAGTTCTTCGATGCGCTCCAGCGAGACAGCGCCACCGGCTCCACGCTCCAATGGGTGCTGGCGGGCGGCGAGAATCGCTTCGATGTCCGCCGGATCGCCCATGGCGTGCACATAGCGGTCTTCGCGCTGGCCGGCCTGGCGTGGCACCAGCAGCGCCAGTCCCCGGGCAATCAGGCGCTCAAGCTGGTGCACCACTTGTTCGGCGTCTTCGAAGTCGTGCATCCGACCGCTGCGGGTTAGTAGCTCATTGACTGTTTGCGGGCCACGCAGGAACAGCAGGCCCATCAGGACCACCTGGGCTGGCACCAGCTCCAGGGCTTTGTCGACCCGATGTTCCCAGCGGTCGGCGCGGCTGCCCATCACCAGTTTGGTAAAGCCGCGACCTTCCAACGCCCGCAGGCTCTGGCCGACCTGGCCCGGGTTGAGGTTCATCACCGGTTCGCGGCTGGTTTTCTGGTTGCAGGCCAGTACCAGGGCGTTGAGCGTCAGCGGGTAGGTCTCAGGGTTGGTGGCCTGTTTTTCGACCAGCGCGCCGAGGATGCGGATTTCCGTGCTATTGAGCCGTGGTTCTTCAGCCTGCTGTTGTTCTTCGATGCTCATCGCGCGTTCCCTATGCTGTGGAAGCCGCCTAGCCTAATCCTTGCGCAATAAAAGACAAGTCGTGCAACAAGCCGTGGCTATAATCGCAGCCGTTTGATTCATTCTTTCCTGCCACCTGCATGAGATTGCCATGACTATTTCCCTGTACGCCGCTTCCGTCCCGGTTTTCAAGCAGATGCTCAACGCGTTGAGCGACGTTCTGAACAAGGCCGAAGCCCACGCCACCGCGAAAAACATCGACCCGAACGCCTTCCTGCAAGCTCGCCTGTACCCGGACATGTTCCCGCTGGTGCGCCAAGTACAGATCGCGGTGGACTTCGCCAAAGGTGTGTCTGCACGCCTTGCCGAGATCGACGTGCCGAAGTATGAGGACACCGAGACCACGTTCGCCGAGCTGCAAGCCCTGATCGCCAAGGTCTTGGCCTTTATCGACGGCATCAGCCCTGCGCAGATCGATGGCAAGGAAGGCATCGAAATCGTTACCCGTCCAGGGACGCCGAAAGAGAAGCGCTTCAGCGGCCAGAATTATCTGCTGACCTACGGCCTGCCGCAGTTCTTCTTCCACGTCACCACCACTTATGCCTTGCTGCGCCACAATGGCGTGGAAGTGGGCAAGCACGACTACATGGGCGCGTTCTAACCCCGCAGGCATGAAAAAGCCCGGGACGGTGTGGGCCGTTCCCGGGCTTTTTTGTGGCTGTCACATCCTTGGCGGATGTACCACCGCTGTCGCGAGCAAGCTCGCTCCCACAGGGGATCTGTTGTGTAGCGGCTATTGTGTGAGCGCCGCTGCCCTCTGTGGGAGCGCTTGCACCGGGCGGCGATCCGACGATGACGACGAATAGCCACCGCAGTTGTTACGCCATACGCGCGAGCTTTTCTTCCTCTCCCAGGCACGCCGCCGCTGTGAACAGCACATCCGTAGACGAATTCAACGCCGTCTCCGCCGAGTCCTGCAGGACACCGATGATGAAGCCCACCGCGACCACTTGCATGGCGATCTCACTGGGAATGCCAAACAGGCTGCACGCCAGGGGAATCAGCAACAGCGAACCACCGGCCACCCCGGATGCGCCGCACGCGCAAATGGCCGCGACAACGCTCAGCAGCACGGCCGTTGGGATATCCACTGCGATACCCAGGGTATGCACGGCCGCCAGGGTCAGTACGGTGATGGTGATGGCGGCGCCGGCCATGTTGATGGTCGCGCCCAGGGGGATCGACACCGAATAGGTGTCTTCGTGCAGGCCCAGGCGTTTGCTCAGCTCCAGGTTCACCGGAATATTCGCCGCCGAGCTGCGCGTGAAAAATGCCGTGATACCGCTCTCGCGCAGGCAGGTGAATACCAGCGGGTAGGGGTTGCGACGCAGTTTCCAGAACACGATGAGTGGGTTGACCACCAACGCCACGAACAGCATGCAGCCGATCAGTACGGTGAGCAGGTGCAGGTAACCAAGCAGCGCGCCGAAGCCGGAAGTGGCCAGCGTCGAGGCTACCAGGCCGAAGATCCCCAGTGGGGCGAAGCGAATGACCACGCGCACGATGACAGTCACGCCGTTGGACAGGTCTTCGAGCACGGTGCGGGTGGTCTGACCAGCATGACGAATGGCGATGCCCATGCCGATGGCCCAGGCCAGGATGCCGATGAAGTTACCGTCCATCAGCGCCCGGACCGGGTTATCCACCACGCTCAGCAGCAGGCTTTGCAGCACCTCGCTGATGCCCCCGGGCGCCGTGACCGCGACGTCTTGGGTCGATAGCACCAGGCTGGACGGAAACAGTGTACTGGCAACCACCGCGACCACCGCCGCGGCGAAAGTGCCCAGCAGGTAGAGGAACAGGATCGGCCGGATATGGGTTTCCTGGCCGTGCTTGTGGTTGGCGATGGATGCCATGACCAGCACGAATACCAAAATCGGTGCTACGGCCTTGAGCGCGGACACGAAGACCTTGCCGATGAATGCGGTGGACTTGGCCACGTCGGGCGCCAGCCATGCCAGGACAATACCGGCGATCAGACCGATGATGATTTGCGTCACCAGGCTGGTGCGTTTGAGGCGTTGCATAGGGGTAACGGACGAAGCTGTCATAGCGGCATCTCTGATTTTATTGTGTGCGACGGTCGACGAGTCAGGGCAACAAGCGGGCAGGCCACATGAGCGGACCGTGGGAAAGTACGGCGTTTGCAGGCCGCGGACTTTATCACAGCCGGTAACAAATCTGACGGACCTGTGACAGTCCGTCACCCTTATCCGGGTCCTGGCATGCGTTTGTAAGACGCGCGCATTCTGTTAGGCTTTGCCGTTCTCACTTTCTTACTGCCAGCGGGCCCTTGGGCTAACGCTGGTGTCGTCGTTTCGCTGGAGTTCTGCATGTTGTTACCCATTTTCCTGTTGTCGGCCGCCGGTTTTACGGTGCTGACCACGGAATTCGTCATCGTTGGCCTGTTGCCCTCTATCGCCCGCGACTTGCAGGTCAGCATCCCCCAGGCCGGGCTACTGGTGACGTTGTTCGCGTTTACGGTGGCGGCGTTCGGGCCATTCCTGACGGCCTGGTTCGCCCGTTTTGAGCGGCGCAAGTTGTTTATCAGCGTGTTGGTGATGTTCGGTCTGGCCAACATGCTCGCCGCCGTTGCCCCCAACATCTGGGTGATGGCCGTTGCCCGGTTGATCCCGGCCCTGGGCCTGCCGGTGTTCTGGGCGCTGGCCAGTGAAACGGCGGTGGACATTGTCGGGCCACAGTTGGCCGGGCGGGCCATCGCCCGAATCGGCTTTGGTATCGTTTGTGCCACGGTGTTCGGCATCCCCGTGGGCACGTTGATTTCCGATGCGTTTGGCTGGCGCAGTGCGTTCGCGATCCTGGCGGTCATCGCCTTCGCCAAGGCCTTGCTGCTGTTTATCTACTTGCCGAAAACCAACCTGCATCAGCATCAGGTGAGCTTTCGTTCGCAATTCAAGATCCTGCGCAGCCCGTTGATGCAAGGGCATGTGCTGTTGTCGATCCTGGTGTTCAGCGGCATGTTCACCGCCTACACCTACCTGGCGGATATCCTCGAACGCCTCGCTGGGTTCGATGGCACCCTGGTGGGCTGGTGCCT
The DNA here is from genome assembly GCF_900103575.1 of Pseudomonas sp. NFACC51. Classification (NCBI taxonomy): domain Bacteria; kingdom Pseudomonadati; phylum Pseudomonadota; class Gammaproteobacteria; order Pseudomonadales; family Pseudomonadaceae; genus Pseudomonas; species Pseudomonas sp. NFACC51. Next base: position 41,367 of record NZ_FMXH01000001.1, read on the forward strand.
GATGGGCTTCGGCGCCGTCGGGCTGCTGGGCAATTCCCTGGGCGGTCGGGCGGTGGACCGGCATCCGTTGATCGCATCGATGGTCTTCTGCCTGTTCCTGATCGGCGGCATGGTGGCGTTGGTGCCGAGCATTCATTCGCCCCTCGCGCTGGCGGCGGCAATGGGCATCTGGGGCGTAACCCAGGCGGCCTTGTTCCTGGTCAGTCATGTGCGGCTGATGAAGGCGGCTCCGCAGGCCCCGGCCTTTGCCGCATCGTTGAACATCGCCGGGGCCAACCTGGGGATTGGCCTGGGGGCGATGGTCGGTGGCCGGGTCATCGATACCTTGGGCCTGGGCAGTGTCGGGTTTGCGGCGGCCGGGTTCATCTTCATATCGATCCTGCTGGCGTTGCTGCTGATGACCTTCAAACCTCGTGTTGCCTGCTAAGCGCTGAACAACTCGCGACGAGCGCCTTCGGCAATCGCGACGATGCCGGGGTGGCTGACCTTGCGCTCCACGGAAATGGCGTAGAAGGATTCGCTCACCGCATTGGTCTGGCCGATCACTTCTACGCCGTACTGGCGCTTGACCTCTTCGGCGATCACGCTCGGGCCGATGAAAATCCCGCTGCCTGATTGGCCGAAGGCCTGCATCAATGCGCTGTCGTCGAACTCGCCGACGATACGCGGCTGGATCTGTTGCTCGGCGAACCAGCGTTGCAAGCGACTGCGCACCACGGTTTCCGGCCCGGGAATCAGCAGTGGAGCGTCATGCAGGCCGTGGGGGAAATCCTGCCCGTAGCGTTCGGCCAGCGCGGCGGTGGCGAAAAAGCTGATCCCGCATTCTCCCAGTTTCTGGCTGTAGCCCTTGATGTCCAGGTGGGTCGGCATCGGGCTGTCGGAAATCACCAGGTCCAGACGCTGGATTGCCAAGTCCGCCAGCAACCGTTCGAGCTTGTCCTCGCGACAGGTGATGCGCAGCGGCTCACTCAACTCCATGGTCGGCGCGAGCAGCCGGTAGACGATGGATTTGGGCACCACATCCGCCACCCCGACCCGAAACAGGGTTTGCTGCTCGTTGGGCTGGGCTCGCAGCATCAATTCCAGCTCGCCACCCAACTGGAACATGTGTTCGGCGTAGGGCAAGGTCTGGCGGCCGGCCTCGGTCAGTTCCAGCTGCCGTCCGACGCGGCGAAACAGCTTGATGTTATAGGTCTGTTCGAACAGGGAAATCTGCCCGCTGATGGTCTGTGGGGTCAGGTTCAACTGCTCGCAGGCGCGCACGATGCTGCCGGTTTTAGCCACCACCCAGAAATAATGCAGTTGTCGATAGTTGAGCATGGGATCACGTTTCTTCGTAAAAACCGAAGTATAACCGCTGAAAATACGAATTTTCCTGAAGTATTCGCGTCTCTAGAATGCCTTGCCATTGGTGGGCCACTTTCGTGCTCCTTTTATTCTCCCAAGAGGCATTCATTCCATGACATACAAATCCCTGGGGCTGGCAGCCCTGCTTGTGATGTCCGTAACGACACTGGCGGGTTGTGAACAGGCTGAGAAAAGTGCCCAGCAACTGATGGGCCAGGCTGCGGAAACCGCCAAGCAGGCCATTGATGACACCCACAAGGCCGCCGAACAGGCGATCAGCGAAGCCACCGGCGGGTTGATCAGCCCGAAGAAAAAACCGGCGGACGAAGCTGACGAAACACAAACCCCGACCAAAACCATCTAACACGTCACATCAGTCAGGACTGACCCATGGATTATCTTCTACAACTCGCCGCCAGCCCCACCGCGTGGATCGCCCTGGCAACTCTGGTGGTCATGGAAATCGTGCTTGGCATCGATAACCTGATCTTCATTTCGATTCTGACCAACAAGCTGCCCGCCCAGCACCGTGCCAAGGCGCGGCGGATCGGTATAGGCATGGCGCTGATCCTGCGCCTGGGCTTGTTGAGCACCATTGCCTTCATTGTGCAGTTGACCGAACCGGTTATCGAAATCCTGGGCCAGGCGTTCTCCTGGAAAGACATGATCCTGATTGCCGGCGGCCTGTTCCTGCTGTGGAAAGCGACCACTGAAATTCACCACAGCATGGACCCTGCACCGAATGATCCCAAGTCGGCCACGTCCGCCGTGACCCTGGGCTTTGCTGCAGCAATCGGTCAGATCCTGATGTTGGACCTGGTGTTTTCCATCGACAGCATCATCACGGCTGTGGGCATGACCGAACATTTGCCGATCATGATCATCGCGGTCGTTGTGTCGGTGTTGGTGATGCTGCTGGCGGCCGAACCGCTCGCCAAGTTCATCAATGACAACCCGACGGTGGTGATGCTGGCCCTGGGTTTCCTGATCATGATCGGCATGACGCTGATCGCCGAAGGCTTCGGTGCCCATGTGCCCAAGGGCTATATCTATGCGGCCATGGCGTTCTCGGCGGCGATCGAAGTGTTGAACATGTTGTCCCGCCGGGCCAGGGAAAGGGCGTTGGCCGACAACGCCTGATGCCAGGCAGACAGAAGCCACCCGGGTCCAGGCCCGGGTGGCTTTTTTGTTAGGGTTTGAAAAGCGAATGCTCAGTGTGCGGTGGCGTGGTGTCGCGCGGGTTTTCTGGTTTTTTCCGATTGCGCAGGTGGTGCGTGATGATGGCGCCGGGTGATCCGGAGCACACCCCACAGCATGGCCGTGGCTACGCTCAGCCAGCCGAATATCAGCATCAGAATTGTCGTGGTCAGGCTCATCTGTGCCTCCTTTTTATCCCGGTCCGGGATCACGCACCTAATACATGGACAGTCTAGTCGTCCAAGTGTTGCAGGTAATCGATCCGTGGCGCTCGGGCACGGATCGGTTCGTTCTATCGCGCTCGTAAAACTGCTGTTATGGCTATACCCAGGGCTGTGCGCGCCTTATGATCGTCGACCTAAGCCTGGCCCCGGATGCCGGGCGTCTGAACAAGAGAGTCATCATGTCGCCGGTTATTTCATCTTTTCGATCACTGGTCCTGACGCTGTCCTGCCTCGTTGCCCTGGTGGGGTGTGCGGGCAGTGTGTCGCCGCAGATACAGCGCCTGCCCGAGCGGGTGGAACTTAACAGCGTGCCGTTCTTTCGCGGCGAAATGTACCAGGGCGCCCCGCAGTCCCTGGCTGCCCTGCTGACGTTGCAAGGCACGGTGATCACGCCGGGGCTGCTGGAGAAACCGTTGCACCTGCCGGGTGGCGAAGCCGGTTTGCAACTGAATATGCAGACCCTGGCGCGTGAATACGGGTTGCTGGTGTATCCCCTCGACGCCAAGCTGCCCGCGTTGTTGGAACAGGTCGCGGCGGGCTATCCGGTGCTGGTGCGCTATATCGACGGTTCGACGTTCTGGGCCGAGCCTCGGTATGGGATTCTCGCCGGCTACAACCGTCAGAAGCAGACGGTATTGCTGCGCTCAGGCATGAACCGGCGGCAATTGATAAGCTTCAGTGCCTTCGAGTCGGCCTTCCAGAGCGCGGGTGGCTGGGCGGTGCTGGTCCAGCGACCTACGCAGCTTCCGGCCAATGTCGACTCGCAGCGGTGGCTCAAGGCGGCGGTCGAATTGGGCGGGGCAGGGCAGGAACAAGCCGCGGCGCGGGCCACCAAGACCTTGGAAGCGGCGCATTGATCGCTCACTCCGTTCGTCACTTGCCGGGCACAACCAGGCAGGTCTGAAGCTCTTATCGTCAGGGTTGGGCATTTTCCGACCGTGATTGGAGGAGGCACGCATGGCGCAGTCGAAAACACCTACGGGGCCACATTCGTCAGAGCATTCCAGCGGCGATGATTTGGGGTTCGATCCGGATTCACCGGATCTTGAGGATCCCCAGGTCGATCCGGTAGGGCCGGCCAAGGCGCCCCTGGACAAGAAGGATGAGCGCAAGCCCAAGCCCTATGATCCGCTGGGGGACTTGAAGCCATAAATAACCTGTGGTTATTGGGAGGCTTCCACCACGCCACTCTGGCGGCTCTTGAGATTCTTGGCGGCCTTGTATTGCAGGGCCACCGCTGGTACCGCGGCGCTTTTTCCGGTTTCCACCCAGCTACGAATCCGGCTGGCATCGGCGAAGTGCGTGTACTTGCCAAAGGCGTCGAGGATCACCAGCGCCATCGGGCGATTGCCCATTTTCGTCACCAGCACCAGGCAGTGACCGGCCTGGTTGGTGAAGCCAGTCTTGGTCAACTGGATATCCCAGTTAGCCTTGTGGACCAGGTGGTCGGTGTTGCGGAATCCCAGGCTGTACACAGGCTTGCGGAACGTAACGGTCTTTTCCTTGGTCGTGCTCAGTTCGCTCAGCAGAGGGTACTTGCGCGCGGCGATCAGCAGCTTGGTCAGGTCCCTGGCAGTCGAGACGTTGTGGATCGACAGGCCCGTCGGTTCGACGTAATGGGTGCTGGTCATGCCCAGCGCCTTCGCCTTGGCGTTCATGGCGGCAATGAACGCCGCATAGCCCCCCGGATAGTGGTGGGCGAGGCTGGCGGCGGCGCGGTTTTCCGAAGACATCAGGGCGATCAGCAGCACGTCCCGGCGCGACAGCTCGCTGTTGAGCTTGACCCGGGAAAACACGCCCTTCATCTCTGGGGTGTTGGCGATGGTGATGGAGATGGACTCATCCAGGTTCTGTTTGGCATCCAGCACGATCAGGCCGGTCATCAACTTGGTCACCGACGCGATGGGCACCACCACGTCCGGGTTGCTCGAATAAACGACTTTATCCGTCTGCAGGTCCAGCAACATCGCGCTGCCCGAGGCGACTTGCAGTTTGGCCGTATCCCGTGGGGCTGCGATGGTTTCCTGTGCAGCGACACTCTGCGTGATAAAACTGCCTGTGAAAGCGATGAACAGGCTGATGATCGAAAGACGGATTTTCACGCGAGTAGGCTCGATAGAGTTGAAGGTGCCGTTGAGCAACGACTTTTAAAAAAAACGTCGCATTTTAGGAGTATGGGCGACAGCAGCGCTATATGCCTGTACCGCCAAGGCTTATGAATAAATAAAGTTTCATGGCGGGGGATTTTGGCGAAACGAATCTGAAAAATGTGTAATTTGGCGGCTAAAGTCCGTCGCCGGAAACATCTGCGGGAGCGAGCTTGCTCGCGATAGCGGTGTGTCAGTCAACTGGATGTTGGCTGGTCCATCGCTATCGCGAGCAAGCTCGCTCCCACAGGTTTTTTGTTGACGCGTATCAGCTGTGCAGCGTTTCAGCCGCGTACAACGTGTTTTCCAGCAGGCAGGCGCGGGTCATCGGGCCTACGCCGCCAGGTACCGGCGTGATCCAGCCGGCGCGGGGCAGGGCGGTCTCGTAGACCACGTCGCCCACCAGCTTGCCATCTTCCTGGCGATTGATGCCCACGTCGATGACGATGGCGCCTTCCTTGATCCACTCGCCTTTGACCAGGCCGGGTTTGCCGGCGGCCACCACCACCAGGTCCGCGCGGCCGACATGGCCAGCCAGATCCTTGGTGAAACGATGGGTCACGGTCACGGTGCAGCCGGCCAGCAGCAGCTCCATGGCCATTGGACGACCAACGATGTTGGACGCACCCACTACTACGGCGTCGAGGCCATACAGGTCCACGCCAGTGCTTTCCAGCAACGTCATGATGCCTTTCGGGGTGCAGGGACGAAGCAACGGGATGCGCTGGGCCAGGCGACCGACGTTATAAGGATGGAAGCCATCGACGTCTTTGTCCGGGCGGATACGCTCCAACAGCTTGGAGGCGTCGAGGTGTTCAGGCAGCGGCAGCTGGAGCAGAACGCCGTCGATGTTCGGGTCATCGTTCAAGCGATCGATCAGATCGGCCAACGCTTGCTGGGTGGTTTCGGAAGGCAGGTCGTAGGCCTGGGAAAGGAAGCCGACCTCTTCACAGTCTTTACGCTTGTGCGAGACATAAACCTGAGAGGCAGGATCGCTGCCGACCAGGATCACCGCAAGGCCGGGCGTGCGCAGGCCTTGCTGGCGGCGCTCGGTGACTCGTTGGGCGATCTGCTGGCGCAGGCTGGCGGCGATCGATTTGCCGTCGATAAGTTGTGCAGTCATTGCGCGTGGTTAACCATCGAGAGGGGAAAAAAAGAGAACGCATTCTCGCATGCCGGGGCGTGAGGGCAAAGGCGCTTGGTCTGCAAATTCCCCTAACCCCTTTAATTAAATGAATTTTTTTTAAAAAAGAGTTGACGACCTATCAGGCCGTCTATAACATTCGTCGCACTTGTCGGGCACAGCCTAGCACTGGTTAAGAAGGTGGAGCGGAGTTGGTTGTTTAAACTCGGCGAAACTGAAAGCACTTAGTTTGTAATCGTCCAAGAATACAGATTAAAAAGGCGCCCGTAGCTCAGCTGGATAGAGCATCCGCCTTCTAAGCGGATGGTCGCAGGTTCGAGTCCTGCCGGGTGCGCCAATTAGGCAGCTTTGGCACAAGTAAGGCAACAAGGCAATATGGTGGGCGTAGCTCAGTTGGTAGAGCACGGGATTGTGACTCCCGTTGTCGTGGGTTCGATCCCCATCGTCCACCCCATATTCTAGAAAGGCGCCAGATCTAACAATCTGGCGCCTTTGCTTTAAAAGCTTGATACGCGGATGTGGTGGAATTGGTAGACACACTGGATTTAGGTTCCAGCGCCGCAAGGTGTGAGAGTTCGAGTCTCTCCGTCCGCACCATACAAGTCGCTATTTAAATAGCAGAAAACGGCGCAGTACCTGAAAGGGGCTGCGCCGTTTTTGTTTTCAGTGGTTCTGTGTTTGGCGTCGGTACGGTTTTTTGGCGCTGCGCGTAGCGGTCGGTTTTCGCGAATGTGTTTCGCGATGATGCGTGACATGTCCGTCGGTCCCCTTGTGGGGGCGGGCGTCGCGCGATCGGGCAAGCTGCTTCTATATATAGAAGCGTCGGCGCAGAGCCCTGGGCTGAATCGACTGTATTTGCAATCCGGGTGGGGCATGAGCGTTTGTCCCGTCCTAAATCCGGCGCCTGTTTCCAGCGCGTTTTCAGTAGGGTGACTTCTTGAGTTTGACCTACTAGAATGCATGCCCTTGATTCTGGGGTCGGAAACGCCCGGCCAACGTCTGTGCAACGAGGAATATCCATGCAAGTTTCTGTTGAAAATACTTCTGCTCTTGAGCGCCGCATGAGCATCACCGTGCCGGCTGAGCGCATCGAGACTCAGGTCAACAAGCGTCTGCAGCAGACTGCCCAAAAGGCCAAAATCCCAGGTTTCCGCCCAGGCAAAGTGCCAATGAGCGTGATCCGTCAGCGTTACGAAGCTGATGCGCGTCAGGAAGCCGTGGGCGACGTGATCCAGTCTTCGTTCTACGAAGCGGTCGTCGAGCAGAAGCTGAACCCGGCCGGCGCTCCGTCCGTCGAGCCTAAAGTGTTGGAAAAAGGCAAGGACCTGGAATTCGTCGCCACGTTCGAAGTGTTCCCTGAGTTCACGGTTGCCGGTTTCGAATCCATCGCCGTCGAGCGCCTGAGCGCTGACGTGTCGGATGCCGACCTGGACAAGATGCTGGACATCCTGCGCAAGCAGAACACCCGTTTCGAAGTGACTGAGCGTGCTGCCCAGAACGAAGATCAACTGAACATCGATTTCGTCGGCAAGGTCGACGGTGAAGTGTTCGCCGGCGGTTCCGCCAAGGCTACTCAGTTGGTGCTGGGCTCCGGTCGCATGATTCCTGGCTTCGAAGATGGCCTGGTTGGCGCCAAGGCCGGTGAAGAGCGCGTTCTGAACGTGACCTTCCCTGAGGACTACCAGAACCTGGACCTGGCTGGCAAAGCCGCCGAGTTCACCGTGACCGTCAACACTGTTTCCGAGCCGAAACTGCCTGAGCTGAACGAAGAGTTCTTCGCCCAGTTCGGCATCAAGGAAACCGGTCTGGAAGGTTTCCGCGCCGAAGTTCGCAAGAACATGGAGCGTGAGCTGCGCCAGGCCATCAAGTCCAAGGTCAAGAACCAGGTCATGGACGGTCTGCTGGCCTCCAACCCGATCGAAGTGCCAAAGGCTCTGCTGGATAACGAAGTGAACCGTCTGCGTGTGCAGGCTGTTCAGCAGTTCGGTGGCAACATCAAGCCGGACCAACTGCCTGCCGAATTGTTCGAAGAACAAGCCAAGCGCCGCGTCGTACTGGGCCTGATCGTCGCCGAAGTGGTCAAGCAGTTCGAGCTCAAGCCTGACGAAGCCCGCGTTCGCGAGCTGATCCAGGAAATGGCCTCGGCCTATCAAGAGCCTGAGCAAGTCGTGTCCTGGTACTACAAGAACGACCAGCAACTGAACGAAGTCCGTTCGGTTGTGCTGGAAGAACAAGTTGTGGATACTGTTCTGCAGAAAGCTAGCGTGACCGATAAAGCGGTCTCTTACGAAGAAGCGGTCAAGCCGGTGGAAGCTCCACAAGCCGATTGATGGTTCTGCGGTAAGAAATAAACACCCATAAGCCAGCCTTCGCGCTGGCTTATGCGTATTCAAGACATAACTATTTGGGAGTGACTGCGAGACATGTCCCGCAATTCTTTTTATCAGCAGAGCTCTGACATCCAGGCCGCAGGCGGCCTGGTCCCGATGGTTATCGAGCAGTCCGCCCGCGGCGAACGTGCCTATGACATCTACTCGCGTCTGCTCAAGGAACGCGTCATCTTCCTGATCGGCCCCGTTGAAGACTACATGGCCAACCTGGTCGCGGCGCAGCTGTTGTTCCTTGAAGCGGAAAACCCGGACAAGGATATCCATCTGTACATCAACTCACCTGGCGGTTCGGTGACTGCGGGCATGTCGATCTACGACACCATGCAGTTCATCAAGCCTGACGTTTCCACCATCTGCATCGGCCAGGCCTGCAGCATGGGTGCTTTCCTGCTCGCCGGCGGCGCAGCGGGCAAGCGTCACTGCCTGCCTAACTCGCGGATGATGATTCACCAGCCATTGGGCGGCTTCCAGGGCCAGGCGTCGGATATCGACATCCATGCCAAGGAAATCCTCCACATTCGTTCGCGCCTGAACTCGTTGCTGGCCCATCATACCGGCCAAAGCCTCGAAACCATTGAGCGTGACACCGAGCGTGACAACTTCATGAGCGCCGAGCGTGCGGCCGAATATGGCCTGATCGACTCCGTGATCAACAAGCGTCAAATGCCTGCCTAAGCCGCTCAATATGCAGGTGGTTGGGATGACCGGCCGCCTGCGGGCTTGAAAAAGCCCGCAATTGCCTTCATCTTGTGTTGCAAGCCTATCGGATTTGGATCGATCGAATGACTGACACCCGCAACGGCGAGGACAACGGCAAACTGCTTTATTGCTCCTTCTGTGGCAAAAGCCAGCATGAAGTGCGCAAATTGATTGCCGGCCCCTCGGTCTTCATTTGCGACGAGTGCGTCGACCTGTGCAATGACATCATCCGCGAGGAGGTGCAGGAAGCCCAGGCCGAGAGCAGCGCGCATAAATTGCCTTCGCCTAAAGAAATCAGCGGCATCCTTGATCAGTATGTGATTGGTCAGGAACGTGCGAAAAAAGTACTGGCCGTAGCGGTGTACAACCACTACAAGCGCCTGAACCAGCGTGACAAGAAGAATGACGAGGTCGAACTCGGCAAGAGCAACATCCTGCTGATCGGCCCGACAGGCTCGGGTAAGACCCTGCTTGCCGAAACCCTGGCCCGCTTGCTGAACGTTCCGTTCACCATCGCCGACGCAACCACCCTCACCGAGGCGGGTTATGTAGGTGAAGACGTCGAGAACATCATTCAGAAGCTGTTGCAGAAGTGCGACTACGATGTGGAAAAGGCCCAGATGGGCATTGTCTATATCGACGAAATCGACAAGATTTCACGCAAGTCCGACAACCCGTCCATCACCCGGGATGTTTCCGGTGAGGGCGTGCAGCAGGCCTTGCTCAAGTTGATCGAAGGTACGGTCGCTTCCGTTCCACCCCAAGGTGGCCGCAAGCATCCGCAGCAGGAATTCCTGCAAGTCGACACCCGTAACATCCTGTTCATCTGCGGTGGTGCGTTCTCCGGCCTGGAAAAGGTTATTCAAAACCGTTCCACCCGTGGCGGCATTGGTTTCAACGCCGAAGTGCGAAGCAAGGAAGAGGGCAAGAAGGTCGGTGAGTCCCTGCGTGAAGTCGAGCCTGACGATTTGGTCAAGTTCGGTCTGATCCCGGAATTCGTCGGTCGTCTGCCGGTCCTGGCGACGCTGGACGAGTTGGATGAAGCTGCGTTGATGCAGATCCTGACCGAGCCGAAAAACGCCCTGACCAAGCAGTATGCCAAGCTGTTCGAAATGGAAGGTGTAGACCTGGAGTTCCGTTCCGACGCGCTGAAATCGGTCGCAAAACGTGCCCTGGAACGCAAGACCGGTGCGCGTGGATTGCGCTCGATCCTCGAAGGTGTATTGCTCGACACGATGTACGAGATCCCCTCGCAGTCAGAGGTGAGTAAAGTCGTGATCGATGAAAGCGTCATAGAAGGCAAGTCCAAGCCATTGTATATCTATGAAAACAATGAGCCGGCTGCCAAGGCCGCACCGGACGCTTAAGCGTCCCGCTGCCGGAACAAAGAAGGGGCCTTCGGGCCCCTTTGCTTTTTGCGCGTTTTAGACGTGTCTTAGCGCTTGTTTTTTTTCGAGGCTGCCCCCATCTTGGTTTCAAGCTTACTTCCATCTGTTTCCGGCCCGAGGGCCGCCGTAGAGGCGAAATCATGAAGACAACCATCGAATTGCCTCTCCTGCCATTGCGCGATGTCGTGGTGTATCCGCACATGGTTATCCCGCTGTTCGTGGGGCGCGAGAAGTCCATCGAAGCCCTTGAGGCTGCGATGACGGGTGACAAGCAGATTCTTCTGCTGGCTCAGAGAAATCCTGCCGACGATGATCCCGGCGAAGACGCACTGTATCGCGTAGGTACGATTGCAACGGTTCTGCAATTGCTCAAGCTGCCCGACGGCACCGTCAAGGTCCTGGTCGAAGGCGAGCAGCGTGGTGCTATCGAGCGTTTCAGCGAAGTGGACGGCCATTGCCGGGCCGAGGTGTCGCTGATCGAAGAGGTCGATGCGCCCGAGCGTGAATCAGAAGTGTTTGTCCGCAGCCTGCTGTCGCAGTTCGAACAATACGTGCAACTGGGCAAGAAGGTGCCTGCAGAGGTCCTGTCGTCGCTTAACAGCATCGATGAGCCTGGGCGATTGGTCGATACGATGGCGGCCCACATGGCCCTCAAAATCGAGCAGAAGCAGGAAATTCTCGAAATCATTGATTTGTCGGCCCGTGTCGAACACGTGCTGGCACTGCTCGACGGCGAAATCGATCTGTTGCAGGTCGAGAAACGCATTCGCGGTCGCGTCAAGAAGCAGATGGAGCGCAGCCAGCGCGAGTACTACCTGAATGAGCAGATGAAGGCCATCCAGAAAGAGCTGGGCGATGGCGACGAAGGTCACAACGAAATCGAGGAGCTGAAAAAGCGCATCGATGCTGCCGGCTTGCCCAAGGATGCACTGGCTAAGGCCCAGGCCGAGCTGAACAAGCTCAAGCAAATGTCGCCAATGTCTGCCGAGGCCACCGTCGTGCGCTCCTACATCGACTGGTTGGTCCAGGTGCCGTGGAAAGCCCAGAGCAAGGTGCGTCTGGACCTGGCGCGTGCCGAAGACATCCTCGACACCGATCATTACGGCCTGGAAGAGGTCAAGGAACGCATCCTGGAATACCTCGCCGTGCAGAAGCGCGTGAAGAAGATCCGTGGCCCGGTCCTGTGCCTGGTTGGTCCTCCAGGGGTCGGTAAAACCTCCCTTGCGGAGTCGATTGCCCACGCCACCAACCGCAAATTTGTACGCATGGCCCTTGGCGGCGTGCGCGATGAGGCGGAAATTCGGGGCCATCGCCGTACCTACATCGGTTCGATGCCAGGAAGATTGATTCAAAAGATGACAAAGGTCGGCGTGCGCAATCCGCTGTTCCTTTTGGACGAAATCGACAAGATGGGTAGCGACATGCGCGGCGATCCAGCCTCTGCGTTGCTCGAAGTCCTCGATCCTGAGCAGAATCACAACTTCAACGATCACTACCTGGAGGTCGATTACGACCTGTCGGACGTGATGTTCCTGTGCACCTCCAACTCCATGAACATTCCGCCAGCGTTGCTGGACCGGATGGAGGTGATTCGTCTGCCGGGTTACACCGAGGACGAGAAGATCAACATCGCCGTGAAATACCTTTCGCCCAAGCAGATCCAGGCCAACGGCCTGAAAAAAGGCGAGCTGGAATTCGACGAGGAAGCGATTCGCGACATCATCCGCTACTACACCCGCGAAGCCGGTGTGCGTGGCCTGGAACGGCAGATTGCCAAGGTTTGCCGCAAGGCGGTCAAGGAACATGCGCTGGAAAAACGCTTCGCGGTCAAGGTCACTGCGGACCTGCTGGAGCACTTCCTGGGCGTACGCAAGTTCCGCTATGGCCTTGCCGAGCAACAGGACCAGATCGGCCAGGTGACTGGCTTGGCCTGGACCCAGGTCGGTGGTGAGTTGCTGACCATCGAAGCCGCCGTGGTGCCGGGCAAGGGGCAACTGATCAAGACCGGTTCCCTGGGCGACGTGATGGTCGAATCGATCACCGCTGCGCTGACGGTGGTTCGCAGTCGCGCCCGGAGCCTGGGTATTCCCCTGGACTTCCATGAGAAGCGCGATACGCATATCCACATGCCTGAAGGGGCTACGCCCAAGGACGGCCCAAGCGCTGGTGTAGGCATGTGCACGGCCCTGGTTTCGGCATTGACCGGTATTCCGGTGCGCGCCGACGTCGCCATGACGGGTGAAATCACGTTGCGTGGCCAGGTCCTGGCGATTGGCGGCCTGAAGGAAAAACTGCTGGCGGCACACCGTGGCGGGATCAAGATCGTGATCATTCCCGAAGAGAATGTCCGCGACCTGAAGGAAATTCCTGACAACATCAAGCAAGATCTTCAGATCAAACCCGTTAAATGGATTGACGAGGTCCTGCAAATTGCGCTGCAATACGCGCCGGAGCCCTTGCCGGATGTGGCTCCGGAGATTGTCGCGAAGGAAGAAAAGCGAGAGTCTGACTCTAAGGAAAGAATTAGCACGCATTAATACGCATTTGCCTGGGGGGCTTCCTTGACAGTTTTTTAGAGCCCTTGTTATAAAGCGGCTCTTAAGTGTCTGCAGGCCATTCAGCACTCGTTTTTGCTTTCACCAAAAAAACTTAGAATCATCTCAAATAGATATAAGGGGACTTAGAGTGAACAAGTCGGAACTGATTGATGCTATCGCTGCATCCGCTGATATCCCGAAAGCTGCTGCTGGCCGTGCGCTGGACGCTGTAATCGAATCCGTCACTGGCGCTCTGAAGGCTGGCGACTCCGTTGTTCTGGTTGGTTTCGGTACCTTCTCCGTGACCGATCGTCCTGCTCGTATCGGTCGCAACCCGCAGACCGGTAAGACGCTGGAAATCGCTGCTGCCAAAAAGCCAGGCTTCAAAGCTGGTAAAGCACTGAAAGAAGCCGTTAACTAAGGTTTCGTTGAGTTTATCCGGGTCGGGGTCATGCCTGGCTTGGCAGCGGAGCGGTAATACGGCCGGTTGCAACCGGTCTGGCACACCAGGGCTTGCAGGTTAGAGCCCGGTCCGCTCCGCCAGTTACGAGAAGGCGCATCCTCGGATGCGCCTTTCTTCTATCCGGATTCTACCCACGCTCCACGGTTGCCTAAATTTGAAGTTCAACCGTTTCTGGGGGACGCATGCTGCAGAATATCAGGGACAATTCACAAGGCTGGATTGCCAAGACCATCATCGGGGTCATCGTCGCATTGATGGCGTTGACCGGTTTCGATGCCATTTTTCAAGCCACCACCAACAGCAATGACGCGGCCAAGGTCAACGGCGAAAAAATCAGCCAGAACGAGCTGAGCCAGGCGGTCGACATGCAACGCCGTCAGCTCATGCAACAGCTGGGCAAGGATTTTGACGCCTCCCTGCTGGACGAAAAAATGCTGCGCGATTCGGCGCTCAAGGGCCTGATCGACCGCAAGTTGCTGCTGCAAGGTGCACACGATGCGAAATTCGCTTTCTCGGAAGCTGCGCTTGATCAAGTCATCCTGCAGACGCCTGAGTTCCAGGTGGATGGTAAATTCAGCGCCGAGCGTTTCGATCAGGTGATCCGCCAGCTGGGTTATAGCCGTATGCAGTTCCGCCAGATGCTGGCTCAGGAAATGCTGATCGGTCAGTTGCGCGCCGGCCTGGCGGGCAGCGGTTTCGTCACAGATGCCCAAGTGCTGGCATTTGCACGCCTGGAAAAACAGACGCGTGATTTCGCCACCTTGAACATCAAGGCCGATCCTGCGTCGGTAAAGCTGACCGACGATGAGGTCAAGGCTTACTACGACCAACACGCCAAGGAATTCATGACGCCTGACCAGGTGGTCATCGATTATCTCGAGCTGAAGAAAGCCTCTTTCTTCGATCAGGTCAGCGTCAAGGACGAAGACCTGCAAGCGGCCTATCAGAAAGAAATCGCCAACCTGTCCGAACAGCGTCGCGCTGCGCACATCCTGATCGAAGTGAACGACAAGGTGACCGAAGCCCAGGCCAAGGCGAAGATCGAAGAGATCCAGGCTCGCTTGGCCAAAGGTGAGTCGTTTGAAGCGTTGGCGAAGGAGTTTTCCCAGGACCCGGGTTCGGCGAACAACGGCGGCGATCTCGGCTATGCCGGCCCAGGTGTCTACGATCCGGAGTTCGAAAAGGCCTTGTACGCCTTGAACAAGGACCAGGTCTCGGCACCGGTCCGTACCGATTTCGGTCTGCACCTGATCAAGCTGCTGGGGGTCGAAGCGCCTGAAGTGCCGACCTTCGCCAGTCTCAAGGACAAACTGACCCGCGAGCTGAAGACTCAGCAGGTGGAGCAGCGTTTCGTGGAGGCGACCAAGCAACTGGAAGATGCCTCGTTCGAAGCGTCCGACCTGGCGCAGCCGGCCCAGGACCTGAAGCTGACCATTCATACATCGGCCCCGTTCGGTCGTGAAGGCGGTGAAGGGATTGCGGCCAATCGCGCCGTGGTCACTGCGGCGTTCAGCCCGGAAGTGCTGGATGAAGGTGCCAACAGCACCGCCATCGAACTGGACCCGGAAACCGTCGTAGTGCTGCGTGCCAAGGAGCACCGCAAGCCTGAGCAACTGCCGCTGGAAAGCGTGGCAGGGCCGATTCGTGCTCAATTGACCAAGGAACATGCCAGCGCAGCGGCCAAGACCCGCGCCGACGAGCTGATCGCCAGCCTGCGCGACGGCAAGACGGCACTGGATAAACCGGTTGACGGCCAAGGCTGGAAAGCCATCGAGGCGGCCACCCGCAACCAGGAAGGCATCGACCCGGCGGTGCTGCAAGCACTGTTCCGCATGCCTAAGCCTGAGTCCAAGGACAAACCGACGTTCACCAGTGTGACCTTGCCTGATGGCAGCCTGATGGTCGTGCGTTTGAATGGCGTGAACGAAGCAGCGGCACCGACTGACGAAGAGAAGGCGGAATATCGCCGCTACCTCGCGTCCCGTGTTGGTCAGCAGGACTTTGCGGCGTATCGCAAGCAGTTGGAGAGCCAGGCGGATATCAAGCGTTTCTAATTGCTTGAGGTTTGGCCAAGCCTGATTGTAATGCTGTTCGCTTTAGAGAAAACGGCGCTTCTCCAGAAATGGGAAGCGCCGTTTTTTTTGGCTTGGGTTTTGGATTTTGGGTGTATGTCCAAATAAAACCACGTCTCTGGAAACGGAATAAAAAACTTCATTGACCGCTGAAGTGAACAGCATTAGCCCGAACCGTCAGTTTTTTGTATCTGCTTGTTGCCTGGAAAGCGGGTGTTCGTCGATCTATCCGGTTGGCGTCTTTTTCCTGCAAACAACCCCCAGTAAACTTGTAACCCCCTTGAAACAAGATTAGCCACGCTGCCGAGCCGCGTTCTGTTGCACAATACGCCCCGGACCGTTTTTCTCAGGATGTTCAATGTTCAAATCATTTCCCATGCGCACCGTCGGGCTTGCACTGTTGCTGGCCGCCGCAGCCGGTTGCTCGTCGAAGAAAGCAGCCATTTACGAGCACGAGAATTTCGACGACTCCGGCACGTTCTCGCGCACTTATCCAGTGAACGACGCGGCGACCTGCGAGGCCGGGCGTCGGGCGTTGCTCAGCCAGGGCTACATCATCACCAGCAGCGATCCGAAGCTGGTCAGCGGTCACAAGAGCTTCCAGCAGACCGGCGACACCCACATGGAAATCAGCTTCAACCTGGTCTGTGCCGAAGACGGCGGTACTGGCCACCGTGCGACGATGTTCGCCAACGCCTTGCAGGACCGTTATGCCCTCAAGAAGATCAACAACTCCGCCAGCCTGGGCGTGGGTGTGTTGGGTTCGGTATCGATGCCGATCGGCTCCTCGGATGATTCGATGGTCAAGGTCGCCAGCGAAACCGTGTCGGCGTCCAAGTTCTATGAGCGCTTCTTTGCCCTGGTGGAGCTGTTCCTGCCTCCCGAGGCGAAGAAAGCGGCTGATAACGCCGAGAAACCGAAAACTGAACTGGGCATTCCGGAAACCAAGGTCGAACCGGCTGCCCTGATGCCTGCTCCAGCGCCTGCTCCAGCGCCTGCGCCGGAGCCGGAGCCGATTGCCCCGGCGCCAGCCACCCCGGTGGAAGAGGCCGCGCCGGCCCCCGTCGAAACCACTCCCACGGTCTCGGAGCCCGTCGCACCGCCGAGCGAGCCAGCGCCGATTGCACCCGAGTCGTTCGAGTCTGCGCCGACGACGCAAACCGTTACACCACCGCCACCACCGTCCAGCTCGTTACCGGCACCGACCGAGCCGATCCAGCCGCTTCCGTCATCCTGAGGTTCAGTGGCAGGGAGTAACGCCCTGTCACTCTTTACACAGTAATTTCCCGACCCTGTGCTACGTTTAATTCATGAAGCCTTTGCTTCATGTTTTATTCATAAAGCAGCTTTATGCTGATGCCAGCGCCATAAGGCATCGGTTTCAATGACAGGGGAAGGACACGTAATGGATGATTATCAGGAAGAGCTGCTGGAATACCAGGCGTATGAACTGGACCCGTTGGAACCCGCCGAAGATGCGACGGAGTTGTAAGGATCGCGACAAGCTACAAATGGTAAGCACCAGCCAGGTTCTTGAAGCTCAAACCCCTCGGTGACTACGACGAAACTCTCCGGGTGTCTGGTTGTTCCAGCGCTTGAAGGCTCGTTGAAATGCCTCGGCTGAGGCGAATCCCAATAGATAAGCGATTTCGCCAAACGCCAGTTCGGTATCGCGTATGTAGGTCATGGCCAGGTCGCGGCGGGTGTCGTTGAGGATGGCGCGAAACTGCGTGCCTTCCTCGGCCAGCTTGCGACGCAGGGTCCAGGTTGGCAGCTTCAGGCGAGCCGCCACTTCTTCCAGGTCGGGTTCCCGGCCGCCGTTGAGCAACGGTCCCAGCAGTTGGATGATGCGCTCGCGCAGGCTGCGGGTGCGGGTCAGTTGTTCCAGTTCCCGTTCACACAATTGAAGCAGATGGTGCCAGGTGCTGGGGCAATGCTGTGGGTTGCGCTGGGCGAGGCTGTCCAGGCCCAGTCGCAGTTGATTCTGTTCGGCGCCAAATTGGATCGGGCAGTCACCGAGCGTGCGGTAGGCCTCCACGTATGCCGGCTCCTCGAATTCGATTTCGATGCGTTCTGGCCGCAGCGCGATGCCGCTGACGCTGGACAGTTGCGCAAGCCAGCCGGCAATGATCGAGTCCACGACAAAGCGGTTGTAGGCGTTATACGGGCTGATGGAATAGAACCGTAGCCAAGCGCCTCGGGCATCTTCATGGAAACTCGATTGGCCGCGATAGTTGGAGCCGTACAGCGGCTCGAAGCGGATCATGCAGCGGGCGGCCTCGCGCACGGTTGGCGCCTGGGCCGCGGTAACGCCCGCCAGCCCGGCCTGGCTCAAGCGGCCGAGTTGGCCCATGCGCAGGCCCAAGGCTGGGTCCTGAGTTTGTTGAATCGCGGCGTGGCCCAGACGCATGTAGCGCGGGATCGACAATCGTGCCCCGGGCTCTGCCAGGCGCGCGGCATCGAGACCGTACTGTTCAAGCAGAGGTTGAGGGTCTTGCCCATGGCTGGCGACGGCGTCAGCCAAGCTATGGACAAAGCCCACAGACAGGTCGCCCAGGCGCATCGGCTGCGGTTTCATGTTCACAACCACAGGTTCAGCAGGCGGGCGCCGCGGGCGTTGCCATCGGGGAAGTGTTGGCCGTTGTGGCTGATGAAACTCTGGCCGGCGCTGCCGTTGTCCCAGAACTGGCCCCGCAGGAACACGCTGACGCCGCCCTGGGCCTGGCTGATGGGCAATTGGCCGGTCAGTGTCAGGCGATGCCAGGCTTGGCCCTCGCTCACTTCACCTGGCTTGAGGCTCACCTCGCTCGGCGTGGACAGGCCTTTATAACCGCTCCAGGGTTTGTCCCATGTGTCGCGACCGAGGATGAAGGCGGGCACCGCAATCAGTTGCGCGCCCTGGTCGTTGAGTTGCCGGTAGTGGAGCGGGTACCAACTGTCGCTGCCGATCAGCACGCCCAGGCGCCCGGCGGGGGTGTCGATGACTTGGACAGCGGTCGGGCGGTCGGCCCCAAGCACGTCGCGCTGTTCAAACACCGGATGTCGTTGGCGTTGTGGCTGGCCGATCGGCCGGCCATCGCTGCCGAACACCAGGCTGCTGTTGTACAGCGCACCGCGACCGATCTTCAGTTCACCGTCACTGACACTGGGCTCGGGAAGCACGATGGAGCCGGCCACCAGGGTGATACCGAACTCCTTGGCCAGCCCACCGAACAGCGCTTGATAGTCATGGGCCATGCGCTCGGCTTTCATGCGCAGGTGGGCATCGTCCAGTCGGCTATCGCCTTGAGCGCTGATCAATGCCTGGATAAACGCCAGCGGATTACTGATCGCCAGCCAGTTCATGGCTTCCTTCAGGCTGCTGGCCTGGTATAACTCGTCTTTTTCGCCGCCGACCATCAACCAGGTGCCGATGTGCTCGGGCAGGACCACCACGGTCTTGGCATTGAGAAAGCCCTGGTCGCGAGCCGTCTGCAGATAGGCTGCCAGTTTGCGATGCAGGCGTTCGGGGCTCTGGTAGTCGGTGGGGAACAGTTCGGGTTGGATGCCCAGCAGGTTACCGCGGTCGGCGGGTGTGCCCTGATCGACCGCCAGGCTGATGCGCAGGTCCGACAGGTAATGACCCGTCGGACGATCCGTCGTCCACAGTGCGTAGGTGATCAGGGCGGCAATCAAGGCCAGGGAAAACAGCAGGTACAGAAATTTGCGCATGGGAGAACAGTCAGCGGCCGTGTGCAGGTTCGTGATTTTTCATCAGGAGCTACGGGGCAGGGTACGGTAAAACAAGGGATTAGCGAAGGGCGGGCGCTGATTTGTACTTGCGCCAGGCCTGCGCCAAGGCGTCCATGGAATCCTTGGACACCCTCCGCGCGAGCAAGGCGCATTAATGACTTTTGGCCTTCCTGATGCGGATCAGAATCAGCATCATGATCAACAGCACTGGTGGCGTCATGCCCAGCAGTGCCTCGCGGGCCGAGAGGCTTGCGCCCAAGGTGTGCAGCCCGCTATAGACCAGTTTGAACAGATTGATCAGGTAGTAGGTGATGGCAATGATCGACAGGCCTTCCACCGCGCGCTGGATCTTTATCTGTGCATCGGCGCGTGCATTGAGGCTGCGCAGGATCTCGGCGTTCTGATCCTCCATTTCGACCTGTACGCGTGCTTGCAACAAGTCACCCAGGTTGGCGACGCTCATGGCTAGTTGCTCGAGGCGCTGTTCGGTGGCTGCGCAATAACGCACCGTGGGTTTGAAACGCCGTTCGATGAACACGCCCAGCCGCTGGCAATCCCCCAGGTGACTTTCACGCAACTCCCCCAGGCGCTCGAACACCAGTTGGGCATAGGCGCGGGTGGCGCTGAAACGGTGGCGATTCTTGACCGTGCTGCTGACAACCTGGCGAGACAGCAGGGCGATGTCCTCCAGCAGGGCCTTGGCATGCACGCCGCTGGCATTGGCGTTGCGTTCGGACAGGCTCACCAGGGTGCGATCGAATTCGTTCAGTTGCGGGTCCAGTGCCTTGGCGGTATTGAGCGACAAGGACGCCATCATGCGATAGGTCTCGATTTCCAGCAGGCGCCGGATCATGCGGCCCTGACGATAAGCGTTGAGCCGTCGGTTGATGAACAGCAGGCGGTTGGTGCCGTCCTCGGTCAGGCGAAAATCGCTCCAGACCACCGCATCGCCACCGCCCACGCAAGAACCGCAGGGGTCCTTGAAACCGTAGCTGGGCAGGTCGAGACCGGCTTCGGCGCGCACCACCACCTGAACGGCATTGATGAGGTGCTGGGAATGGCCTTCGATACCCTGGGCAAGGCATTCGGGCAGCGTTGTCCAGTGCGGTTCGTTGGTGCTGGCGGGAACGACCAGGGTCAGGGTGAAGAACTCGGCGTGGCGCTCCCACTTGAGTGGATGGCCTTCAAGGCGGGTGATGCCTTGTGCGGCCTCTGCTGCGACGGTTTCCGGGCACAGTCGCTCGAGCAGCGCGTTGCACTGGGCATTGTCGCCAAGAAACGCCAGGTGGAAGACGTGGGCCGGCTCGTCGAAGTACAGCGACGGGCGGGCGTGCAACTCGTTGTGCAGCATTTTTCGTTGGGGATGCATGCGAGGGCGACCGTGTTATTAAGGTTATTTTAGGGTTGAGCACCTGGAACAGCGTTGATAGGACTGGTGCATTCCAGCGAGAGTCACGCGCAGCTGATCGGTGCGCTGCACATTTGGATCATTAACTTGTCAGTTACGGTCATTGAGCGCCCGCATCCGGACTCTTACGCTGTGGGTCATGACAGACGCAAGCCGCAGAGCTTGCGCTTTTCCCCGTGATCGCCCGTTGTGGAGTTACCGATGACCGCCTCTCATTACCCGCACCTGCTGGCCCCGCTGGACCTGGGTTTCACCACGTTGCGCAACCGTACCCTGATGGGCTCGATGCACACCGGCCTGGAAGAGAAACCCGGCGGTTTCGAACGCATGGCGGCGTATTTTGCCGAGCGCGCCCGGGGCGGCGTGGGCCTGATGGTCACCGGTGGGATCGGGCCGAATGACGAGGGCGGCGTGTACTCCGGGGCGGCCAAGCTGACCACCGAGGAAGAAGCGCTCAAGCACCAGATCGTGACCCGGGCCGTACACGAGGCCGGTGGCAAGATCTGCATGCAGATTCTCCATGCCGGTCGCTACGCCTACAGCCCCAAGCAGGTCGCACCGAGCGCGATCCAGGCACCGATCAACCCGTTCAAGCCCAAGGAACTGGACGAGGAGGGTATTGAGAAACAGATCAGCGATTTCGTCACCTGTTCGGTCCTGGCCCAGAAGGCCGAATACGACGGCGTCGAGATTATGGGCTCGGAAGGTTATTTCATTAACCAGTTCCTGGCGGCCCACACCAACCACCGTACCGACCGTTGGGGCGGCAGCTATGAAAACCGCATGCGCCTGCCGGTGGAAATCGTGCGTCGGGTGCGTGAGGCAGTAGGCCCGAACTTCATCATCATCTTTCGCCTGTCGATGCTCGATCTGGTGGAAGGTGGCAGTTCGTGGGACGAAATCGTCCAGTTGGCCAAGGCCATCGAGCAGGCCGGCGCAACGATCATCAACACCGGTATCGGTTGGCACGAAGCGCGGATTCCCACCATTGCCACCAAGGTTCCACGGGCGGCGTTCAGCAAGGTCACGGCCAAGCTGCGTGGTTCGGTAAGCATCCCGCTGATCACTACCAATCGCATCAACACCCCGGAAGTGGCCGAGCAGATCCTCGCTGAGGGCGATGCCGATATGGTCTCCATGGCCCGGCCATTCCTGGCCGATCCGGAGTTCGTCAACAAGGCCGCTGCCGGTCGCAGTGACGAAATCAACACCTGCATCGGCTGCAACCAGGCGTGCCTGGACCACACCTTTGGCGGCAAGCTCACCAGTTGCCTGGTCAACCCACGGGCTTGCCATGAAACCGAGCTGAACTACCTGCCGGTGACCCAGGTGAAGAAAATCGCCGTGGTCGGTGCCGGCCCCGCCGGGTTGTCCGCGGCCACGGTGGCGGCCGAGCGTGGGCACCAGGTGACGCTGTTCGATTCGGCCAGTGAAATCGGCGGTCAGTTCAACATTGCCAAGCGCGTGCCGGGCAAGGAAGAGTTCTTCGAAACACTGCGCTACTTCAAGCGCAAATTGCAGACCAGCCATGTCGAGCTGTGCCTCGATACCCGGGTGGATGTGGCGCAATTGGTGGCCGGCGGCTACGACGAGATCATCCTTGCCACCGGCATCGCGCCGCGCGTGCCGGCGATTCCCGGGGTGGAGCATGCCAAGGTGTTGAGCTACCTGGACGTGATCCTCGAGCGCAAGCCGGTGGGCCGTAGCGTCGCGGTGATCGGTGCCGGCGGTATCGGCTTCGACGTGTCGGAGTTCCTGGTGCATCAGGGCGTCGCCACCAGCCAGGATCGTGAGGCGTTCTGGAGGGAGTGGGGCATCGACATCCACCTCGAGGCTCGCGGCGGTGTGGCCGGGATCAAGGCTGAACCCCATGCACCGGCGCGCCAGGTGTTCCTGCTGCAACGCAAGACCTCGAAGGTCGGTGACGGCCTGGGCAAGACCACCGGCTGGATTCACCGTACGGGCCTGAAGAACAAGCAGGTGCAGATGCTCAACAGCGTCGAATACCTGAAGATCGACGATGACGGACTGCACATTCGCATCGGCGAAACCGGCGAGCCGCAAGTGCTGGCCGTGGATAACATCGTGATCTGCGCCGGCCAGGATCCGCTGCGCGAGTTGCAGGAAGGCCTGGAAGCGGCGGGGCAGACCGTCCACCTCATTGGCGGCGCCGACGTGGCAGCGGAACTGGATGCCAAGCGGGCGATCAACCAGGGGTCGCGGTTGGCGGCGCAGTTGTAACTCACACGCTCTGTAGAACCCGGATCCCCTGTGGGAGCGAGCTCGCTCCCACAGGAGGCGGTGAACTCCGATCCTGAAGTCTCTCAACACCGAGCTGTTAAGATGCCGGTATCTTCCCCTCCGGCCCGCCGCAATGCTGCTTCCCGCCCTCGACTGGCATCCCCAACCCCGACTCGAACCCCTTCACCTGGACTGGCTCGCCCGTGCCGGTGTCGAAGTGGCGGTGTTGCGCCTGGACCGGATCGATCCGCTGATCAGCGGCAACAAGTGGTTCAAGCTGGTCCCTCATCTGCGCACCGCCCATGAGGCCGGAGCCGAAGGGGTCATGAGCCTGGGCGGTGCCTATTCCAACCATTTGCATGCGCTGGCGGCGGCCGGCAGGCGCTTCGGCTTTTCCACGGCCGGGCTATTGCGCGGTCATCCCCAGGACACGCCGACGGTGCGCGACCTGAAAGCATTTGGCATGGACCTGCACTGGTTGGGTTATGGCGGATACCGAGAGCGGCACGCAGCGGATTTCTGGGAACCGTGGCAGATTCGCTATCCACATTTGCATCCGGTGCCCGAGGGCGGTTCGGGATTGCCTGGGGCGCAAGGCTGCATGACGTGGGTGGCCAGTGTCCGTGAACAATTGGCGGCGCTGGGATGGGCGGATTATCACGGCTGGTGGTTGGCTTGCGGTACTGGAACATCGCTGGCCGGACTGGTGCTGGCCGAAGCGGGCGAGCGCCCGGTCTACGGCGTGCTGGCCGTGCCTCCGGACCATGGCGTGGCCCGGCAGGTCGAGCGCATCGTGGGAGAAGCCGGGCTTTCCAGCCCGCGTCATGAGTTCTTCGACGGCAGCCGTGGCGGGTTCGCCCGGGTCGATGCCGAACTCACCGAGTTCATCGAAACCACGACGGCCATCGAACTGGAGCCGTTGTACACCGGCAAAGCCTTGATGTTGCTCAAGACGCAAGTCGAGGCCGGACGATTTGCCCCGGATACCCGTCTGGTCTTCGTCCACACCGGCGGTTTGCAAGGCCGCCGGGGGTTCGAGTAACGACGGTCAGCCGCGTTTGGGCATCATCCGCAGCAGCGTGTTGTCCCGTACCACATAGTGGTGGTACAGCCCCGCCAAGGCATGCAGGCCAATCAGCCAATAGCCGATGGTGCCGCCCAGCACGTGCCAGCCTTCCAGTTGCTTGGCGAAATCCTTGTCTTGATTGATGAGCAACGGCAGATCGAAACCGTAGAACATCACCTGGTGCCCTTCGGCGCTGGTGATCAGCCAGCCCAGCAGCGGCATGGCGATCATGAACAGGTACAGCGCCCAATGCATCAGGCGAGCGAGAACGGTTTGCCATGCAGGCGACGCCGGGAAAATCGCCGGAGCCTTACCCATGCTGCGGGCGAACAGGCGTAGCCAGACCAGCAGGAACACCGTCAGGCCGAGCATGAAGTGCGCTTCCTTGATCAGGGTGCGACCGCCACTGCCCTTGGGGAAAATCCCGCGGAACTCGATGCAGGCGTAAACCACGGCCAGCAGAACCAGCATCAGCCAATGCAAGGTGACCGTGACGGTACTGTAGCGGCTTTCTGAGTTTTTCCAGGGCATTGCAGGCCTCTCCAACGATCAGGGTAGAGCGCCGTCTAGAGCGGCGTTATCCGTTTACTGTAAGCCCGTTTCGCTGGGTTTGCTTGAGCCAGATCACTTTTGCCGGCATGAAGCCACAGGGTTGAGTCAGGGAGTCAAATCCGGCGGATTCAGCAGCCAGTCCAACAGCAGCCCTGCATCATGGTCCCCACGGGGCGATTTCGGGGACGTGGCGGTATGGCCTGCGCCGGTATCGACAGCCCCTGGGCACAGCACCGGTCGATCAGGGTCGCCATCGAGAAAACTCACCAGCACTTCGCTGCCGGCCATCAGGCTGGGGCTGCCATCCAGCGTCAGCCGCGACACGGGCAGCGTGATGCCGTCCTGGTCCGGCGCCCATAGGCTGACACTCACCTGGCCACGTTCATCGGCGCTGGCCGGCTGGCCGGTGCTGCCGAGTACATGGGCCAGGTGGTACCCGGGGACGGGGGGCTTGGGGTGCTTGAGGGCTGGCCTGAACGTGGTGGACCAGGGAATGGCGGTGAACCGGTTGCGGTAGTCACGGGCCGACGGTGCGGCGGGCAGGTCCGGCTCCAGGATCGAGAACTGCCGTCCGCGATGCTGGACCTCGGTGATCAACCATTGATCGTTGAAGGTGGAAACCGGGTGTTCGCAGACCTGCACGATGTCGCCGCCGTGCAGGGCCGGTTGGGTACTGTGGCCATGGATTTCCCGTTGCCGGCAGCGCAGCCGTTCAAGGTGGCGGCGACCGGCCTGGTAACGGTGAGCCAAGGCCGGGTTGCCGTGCATGGCTTCGTGATCGAGCCGCTCAAGGGGTTGATTCGCCGCCGAGGCCTCGGCTTCGGGCGGGGCCCGGTCACTGAACCCGACGGGCAGCCCAGGCATCATCGGATGGTGACGCAAATACAAGCGTCTGATGGCCGGCTGCAGGCTGTCGTTCGGGCGCAGGGGCAGCTCGATGGGGCGCGCGGGAAAGCTCTTCGGGTCTTCGGCAAACACCAGGACATGGCCCTGGGGAGCATGTTCGAAGTGGTAATGAATGCCTTCTTCCTCACACAGTCGTTGCAGGAGGGTCAGGTCGCTTTCGTCGTACTGGATGCAAAACGGGCGACACGGATACAGCCCATGGGGCAGTTCGAAACGGTAGCTGTCGACGGGTAGCGCGTGTTCTTCCAGCAGGCGTTGCAGCAGCTGCACCACGCTGAGCCGATGGAAAACCCGGCGCTGTGGGCCTTGCTCCAGTTGCTGGAGGTAGGGAACCAACGTCACACGATAGCCGATACGCCGCGGCGCCAGGGCACTGAGGCTAACGCTGTGGACAATCCCATGGACGCCCGATTCGCCTTCCAGGCGCAGGAAGGCCGGATGCCCCAAGAGCAGTTGGAGATCTATCGGCGGGGCCAGGCCGATCAGTTCGAGGTCAAAGCGGTATGGCTGGTTGAGGGCTTCGCGGCCACTGAACCGCAAGACTTGCAGTTGCAAGCCGCTTTGCGTGAGCGTCAGGCTGAAGGGACTTTCCGTGTCGTTGCGCATCGCAGCTCCTACTGGCAGGGAGAGAGGCGCAGAGGGTACGAAACCGCAGGGGAAAACGGTGCTTGTGAGTCGCTATTTCAGAAACGCCCTACAACACGCTGTGAAAATGTCGATCCGGCAGGGTGAATTTTTTGGTCGATCAGCCGGTTTAGGCCGTATAAACTTGCGCCACAGCGCCGGCCGGCAGATGTCTCGGCGCGTCAGACAAGAGAGTGAGTAATGGGCGCACAGTGGAAGGTTAAACACAAAGAAGCGGCTGCCAACGCCAAGGGAAAGATCTTCGGCAAGCTGGTGAAGGAAATCACCATTGCCGCGCGCAACGGCGCTGATACCGCGACCAACGCGCACTTGCGACTGGTGGTCGAACAGGCGAAGAAGGCCTCGATGCCCCGCGAGACCCTGGAACGTGCGATCAAGAAAGGTTCTGGCCAGCTCGGTGAAACCGTGCAATACCACCGCGTCACCTACGAAGGGTTTGCGCCGCACCAGGTGCCCCTGATCGTTGAGTGTGTGACCGATAACATCAACCGTACTGTTGCCGAAATTCGCGTCGCGTTCCGCAAGGGCCAACTCGGCGCCTCGGGTTCGGTGGCGTGGGACTTCAACCATGTGGGCATGATCGAAGCCGCGCCGGACAGCCCGGACGCCGATCCGGAAATGGCCGCCATCGAGGCCGGTGCCCAGGATTTCGAACCGGGCGAAGAAGGCGCGACGTTGTTTCTCACCGATCCTGCCGACCTCGATGCCGTACAGAAGGCCTTGCCGGAGCAGGGTTTCACCGTATTGTCGGCCAAGCTGGGCTATCAGCCGAAAAACCCGGTCAGTGGCCTGACCGACGAGCAGATGGCTGAAGTAGAAGCCTTCCTCGAAGGCCTCGACAACCACGATGACGTGCAGGACATGTTTGTCGGGTTGGCGGGTTAACCCCACCCTGCTTGGACCAGGGACAGGATGGACATGTGGCGAGGGGATTTATCCCCGCTGGGCCGCGAAGCGGCCCTGAAACCAGACAACTTGGGTATGTCTGGCTGACTCGGCAGAGTTTTGGGGGCTGCTGCGCAGCCCAGCGGGGATAAATCCCCTCGCCACAAAGGTTCGGGCGATCAACCTATGACGTCGATTGAATCAGTGGATTAGAAGCTGGACAACAGCTGCCTGATCTCATCGAACCCCGGCCGCGCCAACACCTCTGGCTGACAGCAACGCACCTGCAGATCCTGTAACGCTGCCAGTTCCTCAGCACTGAGCGTCGGTTCGATCCGCGCCAGCAATTCCCCCAGCAAAATCCCGAAGGCCCGCACCTCGATGCGTTGCAGCGCGCGGGTTTGCAGGTTGTCTGTGGTGGCGTGGAACGACGCCGCGCCAAAGTCCCCCAGCAGGCAATCGCCCTGTTCATCGCACAGAATATTGTGCCCGTAGAGATCCCCATGGGTAATGCCCTGGCGGTGCAGGTGCGCTGCCACCGAGGCGATGCCGTGGGCGATGCGCAAGGCCACCGGGGCGCTCAGGCGCAGTTCATCGGCATACACGTCGCGGCTGCATGACGCCAGGCTCGGCAGCCCGGCGAGGTTACGGTAGCTGGGCTCGATCAGCGCCATCACCAGCCCGGCCTGTTGCTCGGGATGCCCGGCAACCTGACCCAGCACCTCAATCAGGTTCGAGTGGCGACCGGCCGTGATGCAGGCATGCATCTCATGCAGGGGAGAGCCGTCGCTGGTCATCTGGCCCTTGTACAACTTCACTGCGACCTTTCGTGCCGCCTGGCCGGGCGTCTGCCAGAGCGCCTGATGAATCACCCCCGACGCGCCTTCGCCCAGTTGTCGTTGCAGTTCCAGATGCGACCATTCGATAGGCGTCGTGGTATTCAGGGCCGTCGCTTGCGCCTGGGTTTCCAGTGGGTTGCCGGCGTAGGCCAGCCAACTGAGGCTTGGCAACGTGAGCAGCCATTGCGGCAGTTCGGTCAGTTGGTTGGCGGCGATGCGTAGCAGTTCGAGGCGATGACACTGGCCCAGGCTCGCCGGCAACTGCTGCAAACGGTTGCCGGCCAGCATCAGTTTTTGCAGATAGGGGCGTTGGCCCAGTTCATCCGGCAAGCGGCTGACGCAGTTGTCGGTCAGGATCAGCCAGCGCAGCAGTGGCGGCAGTGCGGCGCCCGTGACGCGGTTGATGCGGTTGGCCTTGAAACCGACCATGGTCAGCGCGCTGCAACGGCCCAGGCATTCGGGCAGTTCAGTGAAGCGGTTGTCGGAACAGAACAGTACGCGCAGGCGAGTCAGCCGATGCAGGTCGTCGGGCAGCGTGTCCAACTGATTGCCGCTGAGGTTGAGGATCTCGAGGGAATCGGCCAGGTCGAAGATTTCCCGGGGAAACTCCGTCAAGCCGCAGGCCAGGTCCAGCCGGGTAATGCCGCAGAGCTGGCCGGCGCGTAGTTGGGCGAGGGTGTGCATGGATGGGGTCGCTGTTGATCAAGGGGAGGGCACAAGAACCTGTGGCGAGGGAGCGTGCTCCCGCTGGGCTGCATGGCAGCCCCAAAAGCGGCTATGCAATCAGTCTGACACACATTGGTGTCAGGTTTGAGGGCTGCTTCGCAGCCCAGCGGGAGCAAGCTCCCTCGCCACAGGTTATCTTCAGGCACTAAGCCCGAGATGGCCGCATGATAACTGCAAAATTCGCGCTAGCGCTCGATGCTGCGGTTCCAGCGGGCGTTCCAGGCCGGGCGTTGCTCGTTGACCTGGTCCCAATCCACGGCAATCGCCGTTTTCAGGTATTGCCGATCCTCGACCGTGACGGCCGAGCCCGGGCCGCCTTGAGCGTGGCAACGGTGAGCGACCGCCTGGGGCCCGATCGCCTGCCGATGGTGGTGGACATGTTCAAGCGCGAGGCGGCCCTGATCGGACCGCGGATCAACCCGTTCGACCCGTTGCTGCGCAGGCCTTCGCAGGTGTTTGGGCAGGGTTGAACACTGCCTCAAACCCACCGCTGATCAGAAGTCCAATGTCTGCTTAAGTCTTTGCACCGTCGGCGCATCACTGGGGATGACCATCGCATAGTTGTAGCCCGACCCGGACCAGTATTCGGCTTGCAACTCGCCCTCGCGACGACTGCCCCGCGGCAGGAGGAAGTTTTTCGGGCCGGGTGGGCGCACGTAGAAGCTGATTTTCTGACCGCTCGGGTCCTGATAAACCACCATCGCCGCCGCGCCTTGTTCGGTGCTGAGCAAGCGTCCGCTGACCGGCTTGAAGCCCGCCCCCGACAGGTCTGGCAGCCGGTCAGCCTGGGTGAAGTAACGGTCGAGCCAGCCTTGCATGCTCTGCTCGTCGCCGGTCTGGTAATCGGCCGGAAGGATGCCCTGCTGGGCAATCAACCGGTACGCCTGTAGGGCGTCAGCCATGGGGGCTGCGGCGCCGAGTAGGGTCATTTGTCGCGCCTGCCAGCCGCTGACTCCGCCTACGCCGATGGCCAGCAGCAACACCGCGACGCTGGCCAGGTGGCGGCGGGAGCGATGTTTCAGGTGCTGGCGAATCATGGCCGGGTCGAGATCCGGGTTGGGCGGCTGTTGCAAGGCGCCGCTCAGGGCCGTGCGCAGGTGCTGCGCGTCCTGTTGCCAGGCGCGGACCCGGGCGGCCACTTCCGGCTGGTTGGCCAGGTAGGCCTGCACCAGGCGCTGGTCGGCCTCGCTCAGTTGGCGATCGACGTAGGCGTGCAGGTCGCTGTCGCTGGGGGGCATGCTGATCATTTGAGTATCCGCAGGGTAGGGCGGGTGACTTCGCCGTCGCTGAGTTGGCGCAGGGCCTGGCGAGCGCGGGACAGGCGGGACATTACCGTGCCGGTCGGCACGCCGAGGATGTTGGCGATTTGCTGGTAACTCAAGCCTTCCACCGACACCCAGAGCAACAACGCGCGCTGTTCCGTCGTGAGCTGATCGAAGGCCTGCAACGACGATTGCGCGATCACGCTGCGCTCGGCCGAAGGGTGGGCATCGTCGCGGCCGGTGAAAAACTCCAGCATGCGCGCATACCGTCGTGAGCGGCGATGGCTGTCGAGAAACTGCCGATACAGAATCGAAAACAGCCAGGCCCGCAGATCGCCGTCCGGACGCTTGTCGTTCCATTTGGACAATGCCCGTTCCAGGCACATCTGCACCAGGTCGTCGGCGTTGCTCGGGTTGCGCGTCAGCGACACGGCAAAACGCCGTAGCCTGGGGATGAGCTCGCGCAACTGTTCGTCGAATGCGTTCATAGAGGTGTGGCTTCTGTGGGCAGTCATTGCGCCGGGACTGGAAAGACGACCCGCGAACGAGATTATTCCAGTGCAGGAAAAATAAATACGAGGCGTGGGAATAAACCTGCCGGGCCTTCGTCTGACGGGTCCTTTCCAACAAATGGCCTCGAGGCCTGGAGATTTCTCATGGTTGATCCTTCATCCTCGTCGAGCCGGCCACCCTTGAGTGCCGCTGGCCTGACATTGCGCCTGAGCGGCATCGCCGTGATTGTTGCTGCGTTGGCCGGGGCGTTTGCCTACGTCAATGGCAGCCTCGACCCACAACGCCTGACACCACAGGCATTGGTCAATGTGCTGGAAAAAAACAACGGCGTTCACCCGGGCTTTCGACGCAACCACTCGAAAGGGGTCTGCGTCGCGGGTTACTTCCAAAGCTCGGGCGAGGCCAGCGCCTATTCCAGCGCCCAGGTGTTCTCGCTGCCGCAAACGCCTGTGGTTGGGCGTTTCGCCTTGCCCAGCGGCAATCCCTATGCACCGGACGGCAGCGTGCCGATTCGCAGCCTGGCACTGCGCTTTACCCAGGCCAACGGCCAGCAATGGCGCACCGGCATGAACAGCATGCCGGTGTTTCCGGTGGGTACGCCGCAAGCTTTCTACCAACTCCAGCAAGCCCAGTCGCCGGACCCTGCCACAGGAAAACCGAACCCTGCGGCCGTACCGGCGTTCTTTGCCGCACACCCCGAAGCCGCGCCGTTCCTGCAATGGATCAAGACCGCCAAGCCGTCGACCAGCTATGCCACTGAAACCTACAACGGCATCAACGCGTTCTATCTGATCAACCCCGCCGGGCAGCGTCAGGCGGTGCGCTGGGGCATGGTGCCGATGAGCCAGGATGCTGCGGATGCGACGCCACCCCAGGGGGGCGACTTCCTTGAGCAAGACCTGGTGAAGCGCCTCGCCGCCGGGCCGTTGCGCTGGCAGTTGAACATCACCCTGGCCAACCCGGGTGACCCGGTGAACGATGCCAGCAAGGCCTGGCCCGCTGACCGCAAGGTACTCAATGCCGGCACGTTGGTGCTGGAGCGCACCCAGGCGCAGGACAACGGCGAATGCCGCGACATCAACTATGACCCGCTGATCCTGCCCCAAGGGATCGAAGGTTCCGAAGACCCGCTATTGGTCGCGCGCTCCGCCGCCTATGCCAGTTCCTACTTGCGACGTACCAGCGAAGTGAGCCAGTTGCCCGCCAAACAGGAGTCCCGCCCATGAGCGCCCCTCGTCACTTTGCACCGCTGGCCCGGCTGCTGCACTGGCTGATGGCCGTGATGGTCATCGCCATGCTGTTCATCGGCGCGGGCATGGTCGCCTCGGTGTCCGAACGCCATGAATGGCTGTTGCAGTTGCACAAACCATTGGGTATCGCGATTTTGCTGTTGGTGATTGTGCGCCTGATGGTGCGTTTTACTACCCGCCAACCGCCGCTGCCGGCGGAACTGCCGGCCTGGCAAGTGCTGGCGGCAAACGCCTCGCATGTGCTGTTGTACGCCCTGATGCTGGTCTTGCCGTTGTTGGGCTGGGGCATGATTTCGGCGGCGGGGGACCCGGTGATGCTCGGCGACTCGTTGCAACTGCCTTCGATTCTGCCAGCCCACGCGCAGACGTTCGCACTGCTGCGCAAGGCCCACGGGTACCTGGCTTACCTGTTGTTCGTGACGGTGCTGGTGCATCTGGCGGCGGCGTTGTTTCACGCTTGGGTGCGCCGGGATGAGGTGTTGGACAGTATGTTGCGCGGCAAGGGTTGATGGATTGTGGCCAGGGAGCAAGCTCCCTGGCCGCAGGGGATTGATCAGGTCTTCGGATCAGCGCAATTCGTCGACCATGGCCTCGATGGTGCTCAACACATCCTTGCCCAGCTGCATCGAGCGTTTGCCGGACCAGCCGGTGATCGGGTTCGGGTGATCGTTGTGGTCCTTGAACGGCATCTCCAGGGTCAGGGACAGGCAGTCATATTTCTGGCCGACCGCGTTACAGGCCAGGGTCATGTTGGCCTGGCCCGGTTCGTCGCGGGTGTAGCCGTGAGTGGTCTGGAAGTCTTTGGTCTGATGCTTGAGATGGCTGCGAAAACGCTCTTCAAGTTCGGCAATGCGTGGCGTGTAGCCCGGGTTGCCTTCGCAACCGGCGGTGAAGACGTGGGGAATTTCCTCATCGCCGTGAGCATCGAGGAACAGATCGACGCCGTACTTTTCCATTTGTTGCTGGACGAAAAAGACCTCGGGGCTGATTTCCGGACTGGCGTTCTGCCAGGCGCGGTTGAGGTCCTGGCCCATGGCGTTGGTCCGCAGATGCCCATGGAATGCGCCGTCCGGGTTCATGTTCGGCACCAGGTACAGATCGGCCTTGGCGAGCAACTGGTTCAGTTGCGCATCGTCATGCTGCTGGAGGCGTTCGATCACGCCCTCCATGAACCACTCGGCCATGTGCTCGCCGGGATGTTGCTGGGCGATAATCCAGACTTTGCGCCGGCCTTCGGCACCGCTGCCTTTGCGCAGCAGCTGAATGTCCCGGCCTTCCACGCTTTTACCGACGGCCAAGAGTTCGGTGCCAGCCTTGTGCTGCGCTTGCTCGATCAGCCAATCATGTCGGCCGCGACTGTAGGGTTCGAAGTAGGCGAACCAGACGTTGGTCTGTTCGGTCTCCAGATAAAAGCGCAGGGCGTCGCCTTCAAATTGGGTCGGAATGCGGAACCAATTGACGTGATCGTAGGAGGCAACGGCCTGGTAGCCCGTCCAGGCCTTGTTGTAAGACGATTGACTGGCGTTGAGCAGCCGAAAGGAATATTCCTGGCCGACGTGCAGGCCGCTGGCCTTGAAGTGGAACCATTGGAAATGGGCGCTGCGGGTGTCGGGCCTGATCTTGAGCAACGACTGCAACGGGTTGCTGATGTCGACGACCTCGATGTTGCCGCTGTCGAAATTGGCGCTGATATCAAAGGAAGATTTAGCCACGGTCACGATTCCTGGAGAGGATTTTCATGGCCATTACTGTACACGCAAGACGGGGGGGACCGAGACGCTTTACGTCACGTAAACGAGGGGGCGTCCTCCCTGGACGCCGAGCCAGCTTAGAGAGTCTGCAATTGATTCTCAAGCGCTGGTTGTCGATAGTTTCCGCCTGCGTGGCGGGGCTGCTCTTGCAAACGGGTATTCATTTGCTATCATCGCCGCCATCGAATTGGCAGCACCCAAAAAGACTTCATTAGCCTGAAGCCATAAGCCGAAAAATCGGCAAAAAAAGACCCGGCAAAAAGCCGGGTCAAAAACCGTGATTAGCCTGATGAGGAGATATTCCAGAAGTCCGACCTAAGGTCTTCTGGTCTATCGACTGATCTCGCGACCAGCTGATGCAATAATAATCATTATCATTTGCAAGTCAAATGATTTTATCGCGTCGATGGAAAATTTTTCTCGTCGTCCGCGTTCGCGGCGACATTCCCGAGTGTTACCCCTAGCGAGTCGGGTAGCCATCCAGGGATCGGTCAAGCATCACCTTGACCAGGTCAATCATGTGCACCACCGAAAACGCCAGGTCACGGTTCGAACCGTTCAACTGGTTGGCGGACTCGTGGGCGGTTGCCGCTGCACAGCGCAGCAGGTCGCATGCGTGAACAAGGGCTTCTTCTGCGCTGACGCTGTGATTGACGTCGAAGAAGCGATGTTCTGCCTGTGCCTGCGAAACACCTGGTTTCAAGTAGTAATCGAGGGCGCGCTTGGCCGCCGGGCAATCCTGCAAGGAAGGGAACGTGCTGTCGAAAGGGCTGCCGGGTTGGTTTTTGTTGGGTGTATCCATGGTGATGAAAATCTCCGTGTGTGGGGCTGAACTCCTGAATCCAGAATAGTACTTATCGTAATTGTGACGATAATTTAAATACTACAATTTGTGTTTTGAATGGCCGGAGTCATCCACGTATCGTGCCGCACATGGATAAATGGATAGAGTTGGTCAAGGCCAAGATGAAGGAGCTGCGCATCACGCAAGTGGTGCTTGCAGAACGGTTGGGAATGTCCCAGGGCGGCGTCGGCCATTGGCTGACCAGGCGCCGGCAACCCAGTGTCGAAGACATGAACCGGGTCCTGCGGGAGCTGGGGCTGGAGTTTCTGGAAGTGGCGATGGTGATTCGCGAGCCGGACACTTCCACGGACGAAGGCATGGCCCTGGCGCAGAAGTACAATCCGTACTTCCGCTACCCGGTCAGTGAATGGCACGAGGTTGGCGAGGTTCGCGAAGGCGATCCTGGTGCCTACAGCCAGGCGCGCTACGAGCTGACGGACTACCACGCCCTGGGGGCCGCGTTCTGGCTGGTGGTGGTGGGCGACGCGATGACCGCACCCAGCGGCTTGAGCATTCCCGAGGGCATGTCGATCCTGGTGGATCCGGCCATCGAGGCGGTGCCAGGCAAACTGGTGGTTGCCTGCTTGCCCGGCAGCAGTGACGCGACCTTTCGCAAATTGATCGAAGAGAGCGGGCAGCGTTACCTGGTTCCGCTCAATCCGACTTACCCGAAAAACCTGTACACCGAGCAATGTCGGCTCATCGGTGTGGTGGTGCAGGCCACCATCAGGTTCTGACTGGATCGGCCCTGGGAGCGGGCCGATGCCTATTCTTCGAACGCCACCAGGGCGCTGCCTTCGCTGACCATTTCACCTTCCTGGCAATACAGCGCCTTGATCACCCCGGCCTTGGGCGCACGAATGCTGTGCTCCATTTTCATGGCCTCCAGGACCACCAGTTGAGCTCCGGCTTCCACCGGCTGACCGACACTCACCAAGACCCGCACGATACTGCCGTTCATGGGCGCGGCCAGGCCGCCCTGATGGCTGTGGCTGGCCTCTGCCGCGGCCAACGGGTCGTACAGATCGATCCGATGCAGGTCTCCCGCCCATTGCAGATACAGGCTGTCGCCCTGGCGAATGGCCCGATGGCTGCGGCGCACACCATGGTGCTCGATCGTCAGTCGCTCACCCTTGAGTTCCGCGCAATGGGCTGTGACGTCCAGCGTCAGCGCACGATCCTGGCCTTCACAGCTCAGGTGCAAGGTGGTTTCCCTCGGCAACCCCAGGCGCATCCCGGTGGTGCTGGCCCACGGTGAGCCGGCGTCATCGCCGCGTACGTGCGGTGCCAGGCTCAAGGCGAAGCCTTGAGCGGCTGCAAGCCAGAATGCGTCATCCAATTCGCCCGGCTCTGGCAGCAATTGCGCTTGGTAACGTGGGATAAATCCGGTGTCCAGCTCTGCCGCCGCGAAGGCGGGATGGGCGACGATTCGGCGCAGGAACCCGATGTTGGTTTTCAGCCCGCCAATGGCAAATTCATCGAGCATGCTCAACAGCCGCAAGCGCGCCTGTTCGCGATCCTCACCCCAGGCAATCAGCTTGCCGAGCATCGGGTCGTAGAACGGCGAGATTTCATCACCTTCTTCAACCCCGCTGTCGACCCGCCGACCCGGCCCCTTGGCCGATTCGCGATACAACGCCAGGCGGCCGGTGGCTGGCAGAAAATCGTTGACCGGGTCTTCGGCATACAGCCGCACTTCGATGGCGTGACCGAGCAGCGGCACTTGCGCTTGAGTGATCGGCAAGGGTTCGCCTTGGGCAACGCGGATCTGCCAGGCCACCAGGTCCAGTCCGGTGATCGCTTCGGTGACCGGATGCTCGACCTGCAAGCGGGTGTTCATTTCCATGAAGAAAAACTCGCCCCGCGCATCCAGCAGGAACTCCACCGTGCCGGCCCCGACGTAACCAATCGCCTGGGCTGCGCGCACGGCGGCTTCACCCATGGCCTGGCGCAATTGCGCGGTCAGGCCGGGGGCGGGGGCTTCTTCCACTACTTTCTGGTGGCGGCGCTGGATCGAGCAATCGCGCTCGTTGAGGTACAGGCAGTTGCCGTGTTGGTCGGCAAATACCTGGATTTCCACGTGGCGTGGCTTGAGCAGGTATTTTTCCACCAGCATCCGTGAGTCGCCGAACGAGGACTGCGCTTCACGCTGGGCCGAGGCCAGGGCTTCGGCCAGTTGGCTGACATCCTCGACGACTTTCATGCCCTTGCCGCCACCGCCGGCCGTGGCCTTGAGCAATACCGGGTAGCCGATGCGCTCGGCGGCGTCGCGAAAGGTCTCCAGGTCCTGGGCTTCGCCGTGATAACCGGGCACCAGGGGCACGCCGGCGGTTTCCATCAAAGCCTTGGCCGCCGATTTGCTGCCCATGGCATCGATGGCCGAGGCCGGTGGGCCGAGGAAGATCAGCCCGGCGTTTTCAATCGCCCGGGCGAACCCGGCGTTCTCGGACAGAAAGCCATAGCCGGGGTGGATGGCCTGGGCGCCGCTGGCTTTCGCTGCGGCGATCAGCTTGTCGATTTGCAAGTAGCTGTCGGCGGCCTTGCTGCCGCCCAGGTCGACGCGGATGTCGGCTTCACGGCTGTGGCGGGCGTCGCGGTCGGTGGCGCTGTGGACGGCAACGGTGGTCAGGCCCATGGCTTTGGCGGTGCGCATCACGCGGCAGGCGATTTCACCGCGGTTGGCCACCAGCAACGTGGTGAGGGCAGGGGCGCTCATCGACGCGGCTCCTTGTTATTCGATTCGGCTTGCCAGTTCGGCGCACGCTTTTGCAGGAACGCCCGCAGGCCTTCCTGACCCTCCGGGCTGACGCGGATGCGGGCGATGGCATTTTCGGTGTAGCGCCGCAGCGCCGGGGTAAGGGCGCCGTTGCCGACTTCACGCAGCAGTTCCTTGCTGGCGCGCATGGCCGCCGGGCTGTTGAGCAACAGGTTGTCGATCCACTGTTCGACCTGCTGGTCCAGGACCTCGGCCGGGTAACTTTCCGACAGCAAACCGATTTCTTTCGCACGTTGCCCGTCGAAGCGTTCCGCCGTCAGGGCATAACGACGCGCGGCACGCTCGCCGATGGCTTGCACCACGAACGGGCTGATCACCGCTGGCGCCAGGCCAATGCGCACTTCCGACAGGCAGAACTGTGCTTCATCGGCACCAATGGCCATGTCACAAGCGCTGATAAGCCCCAGTGCGCCACCGAACGCGGCGCCCTGGACGACGGCCAGGGTAGGAATTTTCAGCTTGGCGAGGTTGTACATCAGTTCCGCCAGTTCCCGGGCGTCATCAAGGTTGGTGTGGTAGTCGAGCTCGGCCGATTGTTGCATCCAGGCCAGGTCGGCGCCGGCGCTGAAATGCTTGCCACGGCCGCGGATCAGCAGGAAGCGCAAGTTTGGATCGCTGCTGACGTGGTCCAGGGCCAGGATCAGTTCGCGGATCATTTCGGCGTTGAACGCGTTGTTTTTCGACTCGCGGCTGAGCCACAGGGTGGCAACGCCCCGTGGGTCGCTGTGCAGTTCGAGGGTGTTGAAGTTATCCATGGGCATTCCCCGTTTACATCCGGAACACGCCGAAGCGGCTCGGTTCGATAGGCGCGTTCAGTGACGCGGACAAGGCCAGGCCCAGCACGTCGCGGGTCTGGGCCGGGTCGATGACGCCGTCGTCCCACAGCCTGGCACTGGAATAATAGGGGTGACCCTGTTCTTCGTACTGATCGAGGATCGGTTGCTTGATCTCGGCTTCCTGCTCGGCGCTGAAAGGGTGGCCACTGCGTTCGGCTTGTTCACGCTTGACCTGCACGAGCACGCCGGCCGCCTGTTCGGCGCCCATCACGCCTATCCGCGCGTTCGGCCACATCCACAGAAAACGTGGGTCGTAGGCGCGACCGCACATGCCGTAGTTACCCGCGCCGAAACTGCCGCCAATGATCACGGTGAATTTCGGCACCTTGGCGCACGCCACGGCGGTCACCAGTTTCGCGCCGTGCTTGGCGATACCGCCGGCTTCGTACTTTTGGCCGACCATGAACCCGGTGATGTTCTGTAGGAACAGCAACGGTATGCCGCGCTGACAGGCCAGCTCGATGAAGTGCGCGCCTTTCTGCGCGGCTTCGGCAAACAGAATGCCGTTGTTGGCCAGGATCGCGATCGGGTAGCCATGCAAGTGGGCGAAGCCGCACACCAGCGTCGTGCCGAACAGCGCCTTGAATTCGTCGAACACCGAGCCGTCCACCAGGCGCGCGATCACTTCCCGCACATCGAACGGCTGCTTGGCGTCGGCCGAAACCACGCCGTACAGCTCCTCGCCGGAGTAAAGCGGGGCAATCGGCAGGCGATGCTGCAACTCGCCCTGTTTGCGCCAATTGAGGTTGGCCACGCTGCGGCGAGCCAGGGCCAGGGCATGTTCGTCGCTGTCGGCGTAATGGTCGGCCACGCCGGAGATCTTGCAGTGCACATCGGCGCCGCCCAGGTCTTCGGCGCTGACCACCTCACCGGTGGCAGCTTTCACCAACGGTGGGCCGGCGAGGAAAATCGTCGCCTGCTGGCGGACCATGATCGCCTCGTCCGCCATGGCCGGCACATAGGCGCCACCGGCGGTGCAGGAACCCATGACCACGGCGATCTGCGGGATGCCCTGGGCACTCATGTTGGCCTGGTTGAAGAAGATCCGGCCAAAGTGCTCGCGGTCCGGGAACACCTCGTCCTGGCGCGGCAGATTGGCGCCGCCGGAGTCCACCAGGTAAATGCAGGGCAGGCGATTCTGCTGGGCGATCGTCTGGGCGCGCAGGTGTTTTTTCACCGTCAGCGGGTAGTAGGAACCACCTTTGACCGTCGCGTCGTTGGCGACAATCATGCATTCGACGCCTTCCACGCGTCCGATGCCGGCAATCACACCGGCTGCCGGCACGTCTTCGCCATAGACTGCGTGGGCTGCCAATGGGCTGATTTCCAAAAACGGCGAGCCCGGGTCCAGCAGTCGGTTGATGCGTTCACGGGGCAGTAACTTGCCCCGCGACGTGTGCCTTTCCTGGGCCTTGGGACCGCCGCCTTGGCGAATTTGCGCGAGCAAGGTGCGCAAGGCTTCGACGTGTCCGAGCATCGCATCGCGGTTGGCGATGAACTCCGGCGAGCGCGGGTTGAGCTGAGTGTGCAGAATCATGGGCTACTCCGTAGCAGCTTTGAGCTTCAAGCCACAAGCTGCAAGCAAGAGCGCAGTTCGCTTGCCGCTTGAAGCTTGTCGCTCGTAGCTGACGAAATTCATTTCGTTTCGTTGAACAGTTCGCGGCCGATCAACATCCGACGAATCTCACTGGTGCCAGCACCGATTTCGTACAGCTTGGCGTCACGCAGCAGGCGGCCGGCCGGGAATTCGTTGATGTAGCCATTGCCGCCGAGGATCTGGATGGCGTCGAGGGCCATTTGCGTGGCGCGTTCGGCGCTGTAGAGGATCACCCCGGCGGCGTCCTTGCGGGTGGTTTCGCCGCGCTCGCAGGCCTGCGCCACGGCATACAGATAGGCGCGGCTGGCGTTGAGCTGGGTGTACATGTCGGCGACCTTGCCCTGGATCAGCTGGAATTCGCCAATGCTCTGGCCGAACTGCTTGCGGTCATGGATGTAGGGCACGATCAGGTCCATGCAGGCCTGCATGATCCCGGTCGGGCCGCCAGAGAGCACGACGCGCTCGTAGTCGAGGCCGCTCATCAGCACTTTCACACCGCCATTGAGCGCGCCGAGGATGTTGTCTTCCGGCACTTCGACGTCATCGAAGAACAACTCGCAGGTGTTGGAGCCACGCATGCCGAGCTTGTCGAATTTATTGCTGCGGCTGAAGCCTTTCCAGTCGCGCTCGACGATGAAGGCGGTGATGCCATGGGGACCTTTTTCCAGGTCGGTCTTGGCGTAGATCACGTAGGTGTTGGCATCGGGGCCGTTGGTGATCCAGGTCTTGCTGCCATTGAGCACGTACTTGTCGCCACGCTTGTCGGCCCGCAGTTTCATCGAGACCACGTCGGAGCCGGCGTTCGGCTCGCTCATTGCCAGGGCGCCGATGTGTTCGCCGCTGATCAGCTTGGGCAGGTATTTGGTTTTCTGTTCGTGATTGCCGTTGCGGTTGATCTGGTTCACGCAGAGGTTGGAGTGGGCACCGTAGGAGAGGGCGACCGAGGCCGAACCACGGCTGATTTCTTCCATCGCCACCACGTGGGCCAGGTAGCCCAGGCCAGCGCCGCCGTATTCTTCCGGTACGGTGATACCCAGCAGGCCCATGTCGCCGAACTTGCGCCACATGTCGGCGGGAAACAGGTTGTCGATATCGATTTGCGCTGCTCGCGGCGCCAGTTCAGCCTTGACGAAGGCCTGCACCTGGTCGCGCAACATGTCGATGGTTTCGCCGAGGGCAAAGTTCAGGGATGGGTAGCTCATGGGACACCTTTGGCTTTTTTATCGGGTGCGGAGAGCGGGGGGAATGGCTCTCACCTTTACGTTAACGTAAGCCTGCGACGAGAGGCTGTCAATCGCCCTTTACGTTAACGTCAACTTGAGCCAGAGTAAGTGCCCGCAAAGGCATGTTGTCGCATCAGGTTACCGCTACACCCACTAATAAAGACAAGAGGGGGCGTCATGGATCAACCCGGTTTGCATTCGCAGCTCAGCTACACCCGTGGTTCCGCGGCCAAGGCCTTGTTGGCTCAAACCATCGGCGAGGTTTTCGACCAGACGGTGGCCCGTTATCCGGAGGGCGAGGCGTTGGTGGTTCGCCATCAATCGCTGCGCTATACCTGGCAACAACTGGCCGAGGCTGTCGATCTGCACGCCCGAGCCTTATTGGCGCTAGGCTTGAAAACCGGTGATCGCCTTGGCGTGTGGGCACCCAATTGCGCCCAGTGGTGCATCAGCCAGTTCGCCAGTGCGAAGCTCGGCGTGATTCTGGTCAACATCAATCCGGCCTATCGCGTCTCTGAGCTCGAATACGTGCTCAAACAATCCGGATGCCAATGGCTGGTGTGTGCCGGGGCGTTCAAGACCTCGGACTATCACGCCATGCTGCAAACGCTGGCACCGGAACTGGCAGAGCAACCGATCGGCCAGATGCAGAGCGAGCGCCTGCCGGAGTTGCGCGGCGTGATCAGCCTCGATTCCCAGCCACCGTCAGGCTTCCTGCCTTGGTCGCAACTGGCCGCCCTGGGCGCGGCGGTGACGCCTGGACAACTGGCCGAGCGCCAATCCAGCCTGCACTTCGATCAACCGGTGAATATCCAGTACACCTCCG
Source organism: Pseudomonas sp. NFACC51 (assembly GCF_900103575.1). Taxonomy (NCBI): domain Bacteria; kingdom Pseudomonadati; phylum Pseudomonadota; class Gammaproteobacteria; order Pseudomonadales; family Pseudomonadaceae; genus Pseudomonas; species Pseudomonas sp. NFACC51. Next base: position 82,853 of record NZ_FMXH01000001.1, read on the forward strand.
GCACCACTGGCTTCCCCAAGGGCGCTACCCTCAGTCATCACAACATTCTCAATAACGGTTACATGGTCGGCGAAAGCCTGGGCCTGACGGCTGACGATCGGTTGGTGATCCCGGTGCCGCTCTACCATTGCTTCGGTATGGTCATGGGTAACCTGGGCTGCATGACCCATGGCAGCACCATGATTTACCCCAACGATGCCTTCGACCCGCTGCTGACGCTCAAGGCCGTGGCCGAAGAAAAGGCCACTGCGTTGTATGGTGTGCCCACCATGTTCATCGCCCTGCTGGACCAGCCGCAGCGGGGCGACTTCGACCTGTCCAGCCTGCGCACGGGCATCATGGCCGGGGCCACATGCCCCATCGAAGTGATGCGACGGGTCATCAATGAAATGCACATGGCCGAAGTGCAGATTGCCTACGGCATGACGGAAACCAGCCCGGTGTCATTGCAGACCGGTCCTACCGACGAACTGGAACTGCGCGTAACCACCGTTGGCCGTACCCAGCCGCAACTGGAAAGTAAAATTATCGATGCGGCCGGCAATCTCGTCCCGCGTGGTGCTGTCGGCGAATTATGTACCCGTGGCTACAGCGTGATGCTCGGCTATTGGAACAACCCCAAGGGCACCGCCGATGCCATCGACCCGGATGGCTGGATGCACACCGGCGACTTGGCGACCATGGACGAGCAGGGCTACGTGCGCATTGTCGGGCGCAACAAGGACATGATCATCCGCGGCGGGGAGAATATTTACCCGCGTGAGCTGGAGGAGTTTTTCTTCACTCACCCGGCGGTGGCGGACGTGCAAGTGATCGGCATTCCGTGTTCGCGTTATGGCGAGGAAATCGTTGCGTGGATCAAGTTTCATCCCGGCCACAGTGCCTGCGAACAGGAACTGCAAGCCTGGTGCAAGGAGCGCATCGCCCACTTCAAGACGCCGCGTCATTTCAAATTCGTCGAAGAATTTCCCATGACGGTCACCGGTAAGATCCAGAAATTCCGCATGCGTGAGATCAGCATCGAAGAGCTGCGCGATAAGCAAAGCTAGCCGCAACACTTGCGGGAGCGAGCCTGCTCGCGATGGCGGTGGGATAGTCGACAGATAGGTTGGCTGTGCCGCCGTCATCGCGAGCATGCTCGCATCCACGGGGGAAATGTGAAATCCGGGAAAGCACAAAGGGGAGCCGAAGCTCCCCTTTAATTTTGTCGTCGCGTGCTCTTTTTTATTATTGAGGGGCGGCCTGTTGTTGTTTTTGGCAGCCGTTGCCCTTTACCGCTGTTTTTGGCGATCCCCATCCGGGATCAAGAGCAAACGTATTTTTTTGAGCGCTGATCTGCTTTTTCGCCTTGCGATCCAACCGATTCGGGAGCTACCTGAAGGTAGTTTTATTGTTCTCTGCCCGGTTGCGGGTTGCTCCTGAAAGCACCCTGAAAAGCACATCCTCTCCAAAAAAATCTGTTAGCTGCGTCTCTGCCGTGTTGTTTTTGTTATGCCAGAGTCGTTTCGTCTTGTTTTTATTGGGTTTGCTGCGTTTTTTTATTCTTGTTATGCGAGAGATATAGCAGGTGGCGTGCCAACTTTTAAAACTCTATATAAATCAATGGCTTGAATTTTTTTAGCTGAAAAACCTGGCGCGTCAAACCTGACAAATTGTTTCCGTGTTACTCGTTTCGCCGCCGTTACAAAGCCAGCGGTAACACCTCACTGTGCGCTGCGGGCCTTGGCGACACGCGAACCGCTAGGGCGGCCGAGCACGTCGCAGATCTGCCGACCCGCGGCGATCAGGGCGTCCAGGTCGACACCGGTCTCGATACCCAAGCCATTGAGCAGGTACAGCACGTCCTCGGTGGCAACGTTACCGCTGGCGCCCTTGGCATAAGGGCAGCCGCCCAGGCCGGCGATGGAGCTGTCGAACACCGCGATGCCTTCCAGCAGGCTGGCGTATACGTTGGCCATGGCTTGGCCGTAGGTATCGTGGAAGTGTCCGGCGAGCTTGTCTCGAGGCACCTCGGCGCCCACCACCTCGAACATCCTGCGGGTGGCACCGGCGGTGCCCGTGCCGATGGTGTCACCCAGGGAGACTTCGTAGCAGCCCATGGCATACAGCTCCCGAGCGACCCAAGCCACCTGCTCAGGCTTGACCGCACCTTCATACGGGCAACCCAACACGCAGGACACGTAACCGCGCACACTGACGCCGTGTTGTCTGGCGGCCTCCATGATCGGCTCGAAACGCTCCAGGCTGTCCTTGATGGAGCAGTTGATATTGCGCTGGGAGAATGCTTCGGACGCGGCGGCGAACACCGCCACTTCTTTCACGCCCGCCGCCAGCGCATCTTCAAAACCCCGCAGGTTCGGCGCCAGGGCGCCATAGGTTACATCGGGCTTGCGCTGGATCTGCGCGAACACCTCGGCGGAGCCGGCCATTTGCGGCACCCACTTGGGCGAGACGAAACTGCCGACTTCGATGTAGCCCAGGCCGGCGGCGCTCAAGGCATCCACCAGACGCACCTTGTCGGCGACGCTGATGGGCTGTGCTTCATTCTGCAGCCCGTCACGGGGGCCGACTTCGATCAGGCGTACAAAGGAGGGGAGGGACATGGGGATTGACCTGTAGTGAGTTGCCAATATGTCGAGCGCAATGATGAACCCATTGTGGGAGCGAGCTTGCTCGCGATAGCGGTGGATCAGCTTGCATTGATGTTGAATGTGCCGCCATCGCGAGCAAGCTCGCTCCCACAGGGAGAAAGTGTTACTGGACGATTTCCTCGCCCTTGAGTGTCTGCTCCAGCGCCTGGATGCAGCGTTCTTCGGCGGTGTCGAGTTCCAGCTTCATCTGTTCGATGTCCAGCAATTGCTGTTCGAGCTGTTCCCGGCGCTCGGCGATTTTCGCCAGCATGCTGTGCAGCTGTTTCTGATTGCCGCTGGAGGGGTCGTAGAGTTCGATCAGTTCGCGGCACTCGGCCAGGGAAAAGCCGATGCGCTTGCCGCGCAGGATCAGCTTCAGGCTGACCTTGTCCCGCGGCGAGTAAATGCGCTCCTGGCCCCGTCGTTCCGGGCTCAACAGGCCTTGTTCTTCATAGAAACGGATGGCCCGGGTGGTGATATCCAGCTCGCGGGCGAGGTCGGAGATGCTGTAGGTCTGGCTGCTCATGGACGCGCTCGAAACGAAAGGGGCTGGCGCTAAGCTAAAGGCAGGTTGACGTTCGCGTCAAGCATGGGGCCGGCACTGCATGGCAGGCATGAACCTGTGGGAGCGAGCTTGCTCGCGATAGCGGTAGACCGGCCAATATCAATGGCGACTGATCCGACGCCATCGCGAGTAAGCTCGCTCCCACAATTTTGATCGCCTAAACCTTGTCGAGCTTCTTCTCGTGGGCCGTCACCTGCTGGCACAGCTCGATCATCTGCTCGCGCATCCAGCGGTTGGCCGGGTCCTGGTCGGTGCTTTCGTGCCAGTAGAGGTGGGTTTCCACCGGCGGCACGTCGTTGACTGGTAACAGGAAGGCGTGCAGATCGTGACGACGGGCAAAGCGCTCGGGGACGGTCATGACCATGTCCGTTTGTTGCAGGACCTGGGAGGCCATCAGGTAATGCTGGGAGCGCAGGGCGATCTTGCGCTGGATACCCATCTTGCCGAGGGCCAGGTCGACATAACCCAGCCCGTTGCGGCGGCTGGAAATATGCACGTGGGTCTGGGCCAGGTAATCGTCGAGGCTGATCTTTTCCTTGCCCGCCAGCGGATGGCCCTTGCGCATGGCGCACACGTAGCGATCTTCCATCAACTTGACGTGGCGTACCTGCGGGTCGGTGTTGAGCGGTGCGTCCACGGCGAAGTCGAGGCGGCCGGCGGCCAGCTCCTTGGTGGTTTCACGGCGCTTGGAGAGGAAGCTTTCGATCGCCACGGTAGGTGCCAGGCGACGCAGGCGCTGGAACAGCGGCGGCAGGATCACGCCTTCGGTGAGGTCGGTCATGCTGATGCGGTAGGTCTTGACGGCCTGCAACGGGTTGAAGATCCGGCTTTCCTGCACCGACACCCGCAGCAGCGACAGGGCGTTGCGCACCGGGCCGATGATGTTCTGGGCCATGGGCGTCGGCACCATGCCTTGGGCGGTGCGCACGAAGAGCGGGTCGTTGAAGGTCTCCCGCAGGCGCGCCAGGGCATTGGACACGGCCGGCTGCGTGATGCCGACGATCTGCCCGGCGCGGGTCAGGTTGGCTTCGGTGTAGATCGCATCGAAGACAATGAAAAGGTTGAGATCGACCTTGCTCAGATTCATGGCGCTGCACTCTTATTCTTGGACGTGTTGTGAGGTGCCGGATGGCGATGCGAATCAGTGAAACATATATCGGTGATGAATGTTAATACACGCCGAGAATAGGTTAGGTAAATTTTCGTAGCTGAACTAGCATCGATTTCATGACCTAAAACAACCTCTGCCAAGAAGGTGCTGCTCATGGATTTTGCTTATTCCCCCAAGGTTCAGGCACTGCGTGAACGCGTCACGGCGTTCATGGATGCCTACGTTTACCCGGCTGAAGCCGTGTTCGAGCAGCAAGTGGCCGAAGGCGACCGCTGGCAGCCCACGGCCATCATGGAAGAGCTCAAGGCCAAGGCCAAGGCCGAGGGTTTGTGGAATCTGTTTCTGCCTGAGTCCGAGCTGGGTGCCGGCCTGACCAATCTGGAATACGCGCCGTTGGCAGAGATCATGGGCCGTTCGCTGCTGGGGCCTGAACCGTTCAATTGCTCGGCGCCGGACACCGGCAACATGGAAGTGCTGGTGCGCTACGCCAATGAAGAACAAAAGCAACGCTGGCTCGAGCCACTGCTGCGCGGCGAGATCCGCTCGGCGTTTGCCATGACCGAGCCGGACGTTGCCTCCTCGGACGCCACCAACATGGCCGCTCGTGCCGAGCGCGACGGCGACCAGTGGGTCATCAATGGCAAGAAGTGGTGGACCTCAGGGGCCTGCGACCCGCGCTGCAAGATCCTGATCTTCATGGGCCTGAGCAACCCTGATGCGCCGCGCCATGCCCAGCACTCGATGATCCTGGTGCCGGTGGACACCCCCGGGGTCAAGATCGTCCGGCCGCTGCCGGTGTTCGGCTACGATGATGCGCCTCACGGGCATGCCGAAGTGCTGTTCGAGAACGTGCGCGTGCCGTACGAAAATGTCCTGTTGGGTGAAGGACGCGGCTTTGAAATTGCCCAGGGTCGCCTTGGCCCGGGCCGGATTCATCACTGCATGCGCTCCATCGGCATGGCCGAGCGCGCACTGGAATTGATGTGCAAGCGTGCCGTCAGCCGCACGGCCTTCGGCCAACCGTTGGCACGCCTGGGCGGTAACATCGACAAGATTGCCGACTCACGGATGGAAATCGACATGGCGCGCCTGCTGACGTTGAAGGCGGCGTACATGATGGACACGGTCGGTAATAAAGTGGCGAAGAGCGAAATCGCCCAGATCAAGGTCGTCGCGCCGAACGTGGCCCTGAAGGTCATCGACCGGGCGATCCAGATCCACGGCGGGGCCGGGGTTTCCAACGACTTCCCGCTGGCCTACATGTACGCCATGCAACGCACCCTGCGCCTGGCCGACGGTCCGGATGAAGTCCACCGCGCCGCCATCGGCAAGTTCGAGATTGGCAAGTACGTGCCCAGGGAAATGTTGCGCAGCGGGCGCTGAAGACCTGTTTTACCTTGGCAACGCCATTGCGCTCACCACAAATCCCCCTGTGGGAGCCTGCTCGCGATGGCGTTGGCACATCCAACACTCATGCAAGCTGACCCACCGCTATCGCGAGCTTGCTCGCGATGGCGGCTTCCCGGACAGTGAGTCTTCTTACTCCTTGACGCTCATGTATTCCTCGGCCCAACGGATGTAGTCCTCGGGCTGGGTGTAGGTGTGGGTCAGTTCGGTGGCGCTCAGGTCCGACGCCTGGGTGAAGATCTGCCGCTGTTCCCGCAGGCTGTCGTAGGTGGCCTTGATCGCGGCGAAATAGGCGCCGTGGCCGTCGATGGTCACGCGTACGCCCAATTCGGCCAGGCGCTTGTCGTCGCGTAGCAACGGGTTGCCATAAGTGACAAGCATCAGCGGCACCGTCAGGTTTTCGCTGATTTTTTCCAGGTGCTCGAAGTCTTGCACCCCCACCATGCAAATCCCGTCGGCACCGGCACGCTCATATTGCTGGGTCCGGCTGATGATTTCCTGGACCGGCAAAATCCCCGCGTTGGTCCGGGCGATGATCGCCATTTCCGGATCGACTCGCGCTTCCAGCGCCGCACGAATCTTGCCGACGCCTTCGGCTACGCCGATCAGGTCGGTGGATTTACGCCCGAACTGGGCCGGCAACAAGGTGTCCTCGATGGTCAGCGCCGCGATGCCGGCCCGTTCCAGTTCGACGATGGTGCGCATCACGTTCAGGGCATTGCCATAGCCATGGTCGGCGTCGGCAATCACCGGCAGTTGGGCCACGCGGCCGATGCGGGTGGCCTGTTCGGCAAATTCGCTGAGGGTGATCAGGGCGAAGTCCGGCGCGCCCAATACTTGCAACGACGCCACCGAACCTCCGAGGATGCCTACTTCGAAACCCAGGTCAGCAGCAATGCGCGCCGACATCGGGTCGAACACCGAGGCGGTGTGGTAGCAGGTGTTGGAAGCCAGCAATTGGCGGAAGTTACGACGCAAATCTTGATGGGAAAGCCTGGACATGTGAGTTCCACCAATGGAATGGAAAGGCTTGAGCAAAAGTGTCAACGCCGAAAGATCCAAAGGCTATCACGTGGCAAGCGCAAAGATGATGACGAATGTGTATGGGTGATGCCGTTATGGCATCGAAAAAAGGCTGCCGGCCCGGAAAGGTCGGCAGCCCGGCAAAAAAAGCCCATTTCAAACTATTAAGTCTTCGCTCGGTAGGCTCCAGAATTGCTTGATCTCATGGATGTTTCCGACGTTGAAGCGCGTCGGGAAGCCGGGGAGTGTGCAGTGGATTTCGTTCGTCAGTTGCATCGCGGTATCGACCACATTGGTACCGGCCCGCAGTAATGGGGTTTCATCCCAGTCTTTCATCAGGTTATTCAAGGTTCCTCCTTTCTTCGGTTGCTGAACAGCGAATGACTACCGGCATGGAGCAGTGATAGTGTCTCTGTAAACAACGTGATCTCTTGCGCAGCTACGCCGGGGTAAAGGGGTATGTAATCTTTGTCGAAGCACCATGCTTCGTCGATCTTGTCCAGGCGTTCGGGATGGACAAGCAGGCTGAGTGAGGCGGACATTGAGTTCGGGGCTAGTTGTTTATGGATTTTCCGCAAGGCTGGCATGTACAAGACTTCTCCTGGCGCAAGTTTAAGCCTGCGCTCCTTGCCCAGTCGGGGTCTTTTACCTTTTTGCAACGGTAGATCATCAAGTAGTTCGCGTACAAAGGTGGTGTAGCCATCTCCGCTGTAGCCGACCGCATAAAGTTCAAAGTCGTGACTGTGGTTCAGGTTATAAATGAATGTTTCGCTTTCATCATGAGTCTCTACCGGCGACCAGAATCCCAGGCGAAGGGTGAATGAATCATTTTTGTGCAGTAAAAAGCCATAGGCGTTATAGAGGCTGTTGCGTGTACTAAAACCGTCTCGCCGGAGGGTGGTATAAAGATGATCGCTCAATAGACAACGGTTTTTGGCCAGTTGGCGCAAGTCTGCAATGATCCCGGCTTTGTCTCGCTGCATGTCATAAGTGTTCAGGCGCTCGACAAACGTTTTCAGGTTCATGCCGCCAGCTCCAGTGGACGGAGCAAATTGTCCAGGCGTGCGTCCTTGCGTTTTTTCAGCAACGGGACGTAACTCAACGCGTTTTGTGGGTCAGCCCGATAAAGCATCTGGAAGGCTTTCCACGCCACGGCAGGGTGATAATGGTAGATCAGCTCCCCGGCAACCCTGACCACTCCCGGGTCCTCGATCGTTTCGAGTAATTCGAGGCTCACCAGGTACCGGGCGGCACTGTTGTCGTGAGGCAGCCAGGCTGTTTTGCGCAATGAGACAGGGTCAAATACGCTGATGTCCGCACTGCGGTCGGGGAAGTTGATCCTGCCAATCAATGTCGGCTGTTTTTCGCCCCTTGGAGAATAGTCGAATAAGGTTCGATTGCCATCAATGATCAGCGGATTGCACGGGTCGACGATCGAGGTGTCGGTTTTTTCAAGTTGATGCGTGTTGAGGGTGTATTGCTGGATTTCGAAAGGCTGATCGAGTGCGAATAGAATACTTTGGCCGGGCACCGAGTACAGTTGCGAAGACGCAGTGTTAGATGCAAGTGCCTTGATGCTGATATTACCAATGCTCGTACAATGCAGCGTGATGGTGCCAGTGTGCGGGTTGGTCATGTTCATGATGGCCGCGCGTCGAGACTGTGCCGTAGCAACTTTGTGTTGAACATCCAGGTCGGCGATCAATTGTTTGATTTGCGCGTTCATGTCTAATCTCTTGATTTTCTCCGCTATGTGTTCGAGCGGTAATCGTGTGGCAATCAGATTCTTGATCATGAACATTGTCGTTATAGTGGGGCGGTGCGCGAAAGTATGGGTCTCGAGTAGGTGGGTGGCAATTATGCAATTGTGGAGAAGTATTGCTGATTAACGACATTCTTATGTATTGAATATCCAAGGTTGGGCGGTAACGAGGCTACGCCGCCACCGCTTGTTGCCCCAGCCTGGGCAATGCCACGGCCCGCACCGTATCACCCGGTTGCACTTGCAGGCGTTTGGCGGTGAGGCGATCGACAAGCAGCTTGTGGCCATGCAGGTGTGCGCGAGCGCTGGTGACGCGGCAGTTTTCCAGGCGCCGATTGTGAATCAGCCAGACCGGTGCCTGTGGGTCCGGGGTGCCAATGACCAGGGTCAGCATCTGGCTGTCGCGGACGGTGCGGATCTTCGACACCGGCGCCTCGATCACCGGGCCGCCGTCAAAGATGTCGATGTAACCCTTGTGGCTGAAACCTTCGGCACTGAGGATCTTCAGGGCCGGCTCGGTGTTCGGGTGAGCCTTGCCGATCACCGCCTGGGCCTGCTCGGTGAGCAGGCAGGTGTACAGCGGCTGACGTGGCATCAGTTCGGCGATGAACGACTTGTTGCCCATGCCGGACAACTGATCGGCGTAACTGAAATCCTTCTTGAAAAAATGCCGTCCCAGGCTGTCCCAGAACGGCGAACTGCCTCGTTCGTCGGCATGGCCTCGCAGTTCGGCGATCATTTTTTCGCCGAACAGCTGGGAGAACTCGGCCACGAACAGCAGGCGCGCCAGGGACAGCAGGCGTCCGTTGTGACCGCGACGTTGCTCGGGGTGAAGGAACAACGAGCAGATCTCCGATTGCCCGGACATCTCGTTGTTGAGGAACAGGGTCGGGATCTGCCGCTGGATCCCCAGCTCCGGCGCCGAGCTGACCGTCAGCCCGACCCGATAGTTGTACCAGGGCTCGCGCAGCCCGACCGCGCCGGTCAGGGCGCTGATGCCCACCACCTGCCGATCATCGTCTTCGAGCACGAACAGGTAATCGGCGTCGGCACGTTCGACTTGTCCGGCAAAGGTCCGTTGGGCCCAGCGAATACGATGGGCCAGGCGCTCTTCGTTGGCCGGCAGGCTGGTGAAACCGGGGCCTGCGCAACGGGCCAGGTCCAGCAATGCGGGCAGATCGGTAATGGCGACCGGACGGACAATCATGCTGCAGCTCCTTCATTACGTCGGTCCAAGCGCTGATGCGTGCCACGGGATCGAGTGAGGTTCATAGGGCGACCACCCGGATCCGCTCGCCATCCATGACGCCCAGGGCGGCCAGCATGTCGGGCGACAGGGCCACGGGGCCCTCGTCGTTGACGTCCAGCTCGGCGACGATGGCCCGGTAGTTTCCAAGACGGTCGTTACTCACCAGGTAACGGCCTGTGGCATCGATCTGCAGGCTTTGCCGGGCCGTGGCGCTCCGACTTTGCGTGATGGTACGGACGTTGGCGATACGGGCATGCAAGGTCGGCCCACCGTCGAAGATATCGACGTAGTTGTTGGTCTCGAAACCCTCGCGCGCCAGGATGTCGAAGGCTTCCTGGCCGTCGGGATGCACTCGACCGATGCAGGCCTGGGCCGCTGGCGGCAGCATGGGTACGTAGATCGGGTATTGCGGCATCAGCTCGGCGAGAAAGGTCCGGCTCTGCAAGCCACACAGCCGTTCGGCTTCGACGTAGGGCAGGTCGAAGAAGTGCTGGCCGATGGCGTCCCAGAATGGCGACTGACCGTCCTCGCTGCTGAAACCGACGATTTCGGTGATGACCGATTCGGCGAAGCGCTGGGGATGGGCGGCGATGAACATCAGCCGGGCCCGGGACAGCAGCTCCGATTCCGGCGTGCGCACCCGCTCGGCGTCGATGTGGAAGCCACGCAGCAGCGTCTGCCCGTTGAGGTCCTGGCACAGTGACAGCGCGGGCACGCCATGCTGGATGTTCAGCTCGCGGGACTCGCTGGAAAACGGCCGGTTGCGCAGACTGTAGAACGGTTCGTTGTAACCGGTGCTGGAGAGAATTTCCGAACAACCGACCAGGCGCCTGGATTCCAGGTCCTCCAGGACAAAAAAATAATTCTCCGCGCCAGGGCCCTGCACATCGGCCTCGAACGAGGCGCACGAGTCGAGGATCTTTTCCTCTAGGCGCGCGGTATCGTCCGGCAGCGACGTGACCCCCACCAGGCTGTCACGGGCCAGTTGTTGCAGTTGCGGCAGATCGGTTAATTGAACTGGACGTAAGGCCAGCATGGATTGCACTCCTGTTCCAGAGAGCCCGGTAACCAGCACCGGGCTTGACGATCACTGTCGATGTCCACGCGTTGTAACCACGGTTGGCCGAGTCCTTCGACCACCGGCCCTCACTGACCGGCCGGATCGGGCACGGCGGCAGGGTTGCCGAATTTGTTGAGCACACACAGATAAATCACGCCCGCGGCGATCCAGATCAGGCCGAGCTTCTGCGCAGCCACGCCCATGTTGTACATGATGGCCGCGACGATCACGAAGCCGACCAGTGGGCAAATCAAGTGGCGAATCAGTTGGCCGGACTGCTGGCGGCGCCAGTAGTGGTTGATGACCGTGATGTGCAGCAACATGAAGCCGCTCAGGGCGCCGAAATTGACCAGGGAGGTGAGGGTGTCCACGGCGTCGATGAACAGGTAGCAGATCAACAGCGACAGCACTGCCACCAGGTAAATGCTCAGGTATGGGGTGTTGTGGGTTGGATGGACTTTGGCCAGCACCTTGGGCAACTGGCCGTCCCGGGCCATGCCGAACAACAGGCGCGACACCGCCGCCTGGGAAGTGATCGCCACGGCCACGCCCCAGGCCAGGGCCGTGGCAACCGCGGTCAAGGTGGCCAGCCAACTGCCGGCTGCCAGTTCGGCGATTTCATAGAATGCGGTGTCGGCGGATTTGAAACCCATGCCGGCGGCCAGGTCCGTGGCGATCCAGGTCTGCACCACGAAGATCGCCCCCATCACCAGCAAGGTCACCAGGGCTGCCTTGCCGACGCTGCGGCCCGGATCGCCCTTGATCTCTTCCGCCAGGGTGGAAATGGCGTCGAAGCCCAGGAACGACAATACCGCGATGGACACGGCTTGCATCAGCAGGGCGAAGTTGAAGTGTTCCGGGCTGTACAGCGGCGCCAGGGTCAGTTGGCCGTTACCGGCCCCGCCGTGCAGGGCGTTCCAGGCGTAGAACAGGAAAATCCCCAGCACCACCAGCTGCGCCAGCAGGAAAATGATGTTCATCCGCGCGGTGAAGGTGATGCCCCGCAGGTTGACGAAGGTCGCGCTCACCAGGAACGCCAGGATGAAACCGACCTTGGGGATGTCCGGGTACAAATGGTTCAGCGCCATGGCGGCGTAGACATAGAGCAGCGGTGGGATCAGCAGGTAGTCCAGCAGCATCAGCCAGCCGGCGATGAAGCCGACGTGTGGGTTAAGGCCCCGTTGTGCGTAGGAGTAGACGGAACCGGCCACTGGAAAAGCCCGGGCCATGCTGCCGTAGCTCAACGCGGTGAACAACATTGCCACCATGCCGATGATGTACGCCAGCGGCACCATCCCCGGTGCCTCGGCGTTGACATAGCCATACACGCCGAACGGGGCGATGGGGATCATGAAAATCATCCCGTATACCACCAGGTCTGTCAGCGACAGGCCGCGTTTCAATTCCTGTTTGTAGCCAAATGCCTCAATGCTCATGAGCCGTTCTCCTTCTCAGCTGTGGGTGGATGTCCTTGCGGGTTGCCGCTGTTTTTCTACAGCAATGGGGCCAGGTAAGCGCTCCAGGTCCGTACCGCCTCGGGGCTGCGCAGTTGGTCGTTGCGCACTTCGATCAACACCGAATCCAGGCCGCGGGCATCGCCGTGCACCGGGACGGTCATGTCGGTCAAGGGGTTGATCTTGTAGGGCTGGTTGCCTGCCGCGCGCAGCGAGTGCCGGCTCAGCCCGTCGACGATGCGTTGGGCATAATCCTTGGCTTCGCCGAACAGCACGCCAGCTTCCAGCGCGCGCGGTTGACCATAGAACACCGGGGTGAAGCTGTGGATGCCCACCACGCGCACCGGTCGGTTGGCGGCCAGGCGCTGGTCGATCAACGCCTGTAACCGATCATGGAAGGGGTGAAACAGGCGCTGCTGGCGATATTCGCGAGTGGCTTCGTCCAGGGCATGGTTACCCGGAACCTGGTAGATCTCGCTCTGGGGCGGAATGCTGTCCGGTACGTGCAGCGGACGGTTGAGGTCGATCAACAACCGTGAATAATTGGCCGTCAGCAAGGTCGCGCCAAGGGTTTCGGACAGGCGTTCGGCCAGGGCCAGGGCACCGATGTCCCAGGCGATGTGCTCCTGGGAGGCCGTTTCATCCAGCCCCAGATCGTTCAGCGCCGCGGGAATGAAGCGGCTGGCGTGTTCGCACACCAGCAGCACCGGGTGTTCGGATTCCTCCCGGACCAGTCGGTAGGGCGGCCTGGTGTAGAGGCCCGTTTCAGCACACTCAATAGATTCGTGCATAGTGCTCACAACGCTCGGCAGGTGACAGCGCCTCGGTCAAGGCCAGCTCCTGGGCCTTCAAGGCGAAATAGGTGTCGACCAGCGGGCCGGGCAGGGTCTCGAGCAGCGCCCCGCTGTGGCGCAGGCAGTCCAGTGCCTGGGCCAGGGTTGTCGGCAGGGCGATAATGCCACGGGCACGACGTTGTGCTTCATCCAGCTCATCGGGTATTTGATCGGTGACAGCGTTTAATGCCAGCCGTTGCTGGATGCCCAGTCGCCCGGCAATCAACAGCGCCGCCATCGCCAGGTGCGGCGAGGCGGTGGCGTCCATGGCGCGGAACTCCAGGTTGTACTGGTTCGCCAGCGGTTTGCCGCTCAGGCTCACGGTCGGGCAGATGCGCAGCGCCGCTTCGCGGTTGCGCTGTCCCAGGCACGCATAGGATGCGCTCCAGTGATGAGGTTGCAGGCGCTCGTAGGACACCGGCGTCGGCGCGGTCAGCGCACACAGTGCCGGCAGATAGTGCAACACACCCGCGGCCCAATGCTGGCCGAGGCTGGACAAACCGTTGCTGCTGGCGGCGTCATGCAGCACCGGGTCCGCGCCCAGGTCTTGCAGGCTCAGGTGCAAATGCACGCCGTTGCACACGGCATGTTCCGAAACCTTGGGGGCGAAGCTCACGTCCAGGCCCATTTGCCGGGCGATCTCGCGGGTGATTTCCCGTACGTTCACGGCCCGGTCGGCGGCGGCTACGCCCAACGTCGGGCGGCAGGTGATTTCGTATTGATGCTGGCCGTATTCCGGCAGGAACATTTCCGGCTCGACACCGCCGGCCCGCAGGGCACTGAGCAACCAGCCGGCGAATTCGGCCTGCTGGCGCTGGGCCTGGAGGCTGAAGGCCAGGCAATCAGGCTGCGCAGGCGTGGCAACCAGGTTGAATTCATGCTCGAACGCGGCGAAAACCTGCAAGCCCAGTTCGACGCGATAACGCTCCACTTCGTCCTGCAACAGCGTGCGCGGGCAGGCGCTCCAGGGCCGGCCGTCGGTCTCGCGCACATCGCAATGGATAAAGTCGAGGACGGGCGCCTGGGCGTCGGGACCGTTGTTGACGGTCACCCGGCTAGACAGGTCCGGCACCAGCCGCAGGTCGCCATAAGCACCCCAGGGGTTGGTCGAAGCGATGATGTCCTGGGGCGTCAGTGCACTGTTGGCCGGCACCCAGCCACAGCCAGCGGTGACGTAGTGGGGCAACTCATCACTGGGAAACGAGCGCCCACGGGTCACGCCGATCAGGTCGGTGGTCACCAGGGTCGTCACGGGCAACGGCGCGAGGACGGCGGCAGGATCGAGGCGGCTCATGGCTGCATCTCCTGCAAACGCGCGAGCACGGTGTCGGTATCGGTGATCCAGCAATAGCCCTTGATCGCGTTCAGGCACGCCAGGTGCCGTTGTTCGGTGTAGGTGGCGCAGGCATCTTCCACCAGCGTGACCAGGTAGCCGTGATCGGCGGCGTCACGCACGGCCATGTCGACGCACTGGTCGGTGACGATGCCGGCGACGATCAAGTGTCGGGTCTGCAGGTTGCGCAGCACGTAGTCGATGTTGGTGGAATTGAAAACCCCGGAGGAGGTCTTGGGCAGCACGATTTCGTTTTCCAGCGGCGCCAGTTCGGCAATGATCTGCGCCTCGGGGCTGCCCTTGGGCAGGTGCATGTCCGACAGCTTGTGATCCAGGGAACGGTCGCGGCCATCGGCGGTGAGGCTTTCGATGTGGGTGTGCAACACGTTGTGCTGTGCTTCGCGCATCGCGTTGAGCAAGCGCTGCTGGTTGGGGATGACCTGCTGGCGGGCCCGCTGGATGAAATACTCGGCCTCGCGGGTGTGCAGGTGGGCGTCGAATTGCGGTTCCAGCCAGGCGCGTTGCATGTCCACTAGCAGCAAGGCGGTGTGCTGGCAGGTGAACGGCAAATCCCGGGGCGAGCGGTGGGGGAGCGAGAACATCCTTATTTTTCCTCCAACAGGTGCGTGTTGAATTCCGTGCGCAAGGCATCGATGCCTTCCAGGCGTTCGGCCAGCTCGGGGCATTGCAGGGTCAGGCAGGCAATCAGCGCCTCGACCTGGGCCAGTGCCGGCACCAGGCTGTCGAAGGCCGAGATCGACTCCACCGGGGCGCTGATGATCAGGTCGGCCAGCTCGCGCAATGGCGAAGCGTAGACGTCGCTGAACAGCACGACCCGGGCGTGGCGCTCCTTGGCCGCGCTGGCCACGCGCAGGGCCTGGGCCTGGTAGCGGCGGTAATCGAAGATCAGCACCACATCCTGGCGCTGCACGTCGAATAGCCGGTCAGGCAGTTGGGCGTTGTCTTCCAGGGCAAAACAGCCGGCGCGCAACAGACGCAAATGATTGAGCAGGTAGTGGGCCAGGAAGCTGCTGAAACGCCCGCCGAAGCAATGTACCTGATGGCGGCTGTCGAGCAACCACTGCACGAGAATGCGCACGTCTTCGGGTTGGGTCAGGGCCTGGGTGTCGATGAGGTGGCGTTGACTGGCGGCCAGGTACTGGCTCCAGGTATCGCCTTGCTGCAATTTGGCCCGCGGTTTCAACAGGGTGCGAGGGGAGCGCAGGCGATGGTCCATGTCACTGAGCAGTGCATCCTGGAATTCGGCGTAACCGCCAAACCCGAGTTTTTTCACCAGTCGCACGATAGTCGGGTCGCTGACGCCGGCATGGTCTGCCAGGCGTGACATCGGGCCGAGGCCGTTGCGTGGGTAGTGATCGAGCAGGGCACGTACGACCTTGCGTTCCGACGGCGTCAAAACCAGGCCGGGATCGGTGATCAGGTCTCTGAGAGGTGGCATCCGTGCTCCTTGCCAGGATGGGTGTTGAATTTCTTTCATAACTCCTGAAAACAGTATTTATGTAGCTGGTGCTACATGTCCAGTGGTTTTTACGTTCCGTTTAAAATGCTCCAGTATTGTGCGAAACCCTTGTAGGAGTTGGTCTCGGCTGGGTAGACCGGGTATGTCAGTTGATGCTTCTGGCGATGTCGGACATAACGCCTTTTTGTCTCACTTATTTGATTTCGTATAAGGTGCTGTACAACTAAGTGCGTGAATATCCCGTCCATGCGACTCTCCCGATTGTCTGAGAATCCAGTGTGCAAGCCACTCGTCTGACCTTGATCTGCCACGCCCGCACCGCCGCCCAGAAGCAGGCGCGCTTTGGCCTGGACGAACCGCTGGACGCCGACTGGCTGGCACGCCGCGCGCAGGTCGGGCACCGCTACCGAAATGTCCGGCAACTGCTGTGCGGGCCGGAACTGCGCACGCGCCAGACCGCTGCCTTGTTCGGCGACGAGCCCGAGCAGGACCTGGCCCTGGCCGATTGCGATCTGGGACGTTGGCGCGGGTTGTCCATCGATGACTTGCTCCAGGCTGAACCGCAAGCCCTGCAGAGTTGGCTCGACGATGCCGAGGCGGCTCCCCATGGTGGTGAATCTGTCGCCCAGTTGTGCCGCCGTGTCGGGACTTGGCTGGCCAGTCTGGAAACCCGGCCAGGACATCTGCTGGCCGTCACCCACCCCTTCGTGATCCGCGCAGCCCTGGTGAATGTCTTGGGCTGCCCGGCCGCCACATTCAACCGGATCGACATTGAACCCTTGTCCACCCTCGAATTGCGTTTCAACGGCGTATGGCGATTACGCACCCAGGGACCTGACCAGGAGTCGCCGCGATGAAGACGTTGTCAGTCATTGGCATTGGGGCCGGCGATCCGGATCAGTTGACGATGCAGGCAGTGAAAGCCTTGAGCCGCTTGGACGTGGTCTTCCTCATGGACAAGGGGCCGGCCAAGGACAAACTGTTGGATCTGCGGCGCGAAGTCTGTCGGCGCTACATCGTTGATCGCACCTACCGTTTCGTCGAAGCCTACAGCCCGGAACGCCAACGCGGCGGCCTGGACTACACGGACAGCGTCGAAGCATTGAACCGGGCTAAACAGGCCACCTTCGAACGCTTGATCAATGAAGAACTGTCCGACGGTCAACGGGGTGGTTTTCTGGTGTGGGGCGATCCGGCGTTGTACGACAGTACCCTGCGCATCCTGCAGGCGATCCTCAAGGCGGGCCGCTGCGCCTTCGAGTTCGAGGTGATCCCCGGCATCACCAGCGTCCAGGCCCTGGCCGCCCGGCATAAAGTGCCGTTGAACAGCATTGGCGGTTCGCTGGAAATCACCACCGGACGCCGGTTGGCGGCGGGGCAGGTAGGCGACGCGACGAGTGTGGTGGTGATGCTCGATGCCGAGGACGCTTATCGCCAGGTGAGCGATCCCGATACGCACATCTATTGGGGAGCCTATGTGGGGACGCCGGATGAAATCCTTATCGCTGGCCGCCTGGGGGATGTGGCCGATGACATCGAGCGCACCCGCAAGGCTGCGCGGCAGGCGCATGGGTGGATCATGGATACCTATCTACTGCGCAGACCTCAATGAAGCCGACACTCCACCTGTGGCGAGGGGATTTATCCCCGCTGGGGCGCGAAGCGGCCCCAATAACCCCGACAAAACTTGCCTGACAAACTGAGAGGGCTGCTTCGCAGCCCAACGGGGATAAATCCCCTCGCCACAACAGTGTTCGACAGTCCCATTGACTAGGCTGACTTCACCCCCGCCCAAACCGCTCCCGATACACCGACGGCGCCAACCCCACGACGTTGCGAAACGCCACACGAAAGCTTTCCACCGAGCGGTAGCCACACAGCTGCGCGATGTTGTCGGTGTTGTCCCCGCTGCTTTCCAGCAACTCGCGGGCCCTGGCCAGGCGTTCATGTTGCAGCCAGGTCTTGGGCGACACGCCGCAGGCCTGGGTGAAATGGCGCAGGAAGGTGCGTTCGCTCATGGCCGCCTGGCTGGCCAGTTCGCGCACCCCGAGGGGTTCGTGCAGGCGTTCGCGGGCCCATTGCATGACACTCGACAGGTCACTGCGTGGCGTGCGGCTGACCGGTGAGGGAATGAACTGCGCCTGGCCGCCCGTACGTTGCGGCGACATCACCAACCGGCGTGCCACGGCGTTGGCGACCTGGACGCCATAGTCCCGTGCCACCAGGTGCAGGCAGGCATCGATACCGGCGGCGCTGCCCGCCGAGGTGATGACCTGTCCTGAGTCCACGTACAGCACATCCGGGTCTACTCGCACGGCCGGAAAGCTTGCGGCCAGTTCGTCGGTGTAGCGCCAATGAGTCGTGGCGCCCAGGCCATCGAGCAGCCCGGCGGCAGCGAGTACGAAGGCTCCGGAGCAGATCGACAGCAGGCGCGCACCACGGGCGTGGGCCCTGTGCAGTGCCTCGAGCAACGCCTGGGACGGTGGCTCGCTGCGGTTACGCCAGCCTGGCACGACAATGGTCCGGGCGGTTTCGAGCAGTTCCATGCCGCCATCGGCCAATACCTGAAAGCCGCCCATGGCACGCATCGGGCCGTCATCGACCGCGACGATCCGATGCGTGTACCAGGGGAAATCGAATTCCGGTCGCTCCAATCCGAAGATCTCGACGGCGACACCGAATTCGAACGTGCACAGGCCGTCGTAGGCGAGGATTGCGACCAGACCAGGGGGAGACTGCATTTGGCGGAAAATTCCCACAGAGTGTCTTGTGCGCCACTGTAGCGGTAAGCGCCGAGGGGATAAAGTCTCTTCACGCCTTATCTATCCTGGAGTACACGCCCATGACCAGCCTGGTTCGCGAAGTGCCTGCTGCCCCCTCCGATATCGCCCTGCAGCATTTCAGCCGTCGCCTGACATTCGAAACCGATTGTTCCGACGTTCACGCCAGCCAACAGGCCGGCGATGTCGATTTTGTGCTGGTGGATGTACGCGGACCACTGGCCTACGAACGCGGTCACGTACCCGGGGCGATCAACCTGCCAACCCGCACGCTCACTGCCGAGGCTTTGGCTGCCTACCCTAAGACCACTCTGTTTGTGGTGTATTGCGCTGGTCCGCATTGCAATGGCGCGAACAAGGCGGCGGTGCGTCTGGCGACCTTGGGGTATCCGGTGAAGGAGATGATTGGCGGGGTTATGGGGTGGCTCGATGAGGGCTTTCGTCTGAATGGTTTGGTGGAGCGTGTGGCGGACCAGGCTATCCGTTGTGATTGCTGATTTGGTTTTTATAGTTTGTGTGTATATCCGTTGCTGCGGTAACGGCCACTTAGGGTTCCGCCCTTACGGCGTCTCACTTTTGAGAAGCGCAAAAGTAAGCAAAACGCTTTAGCCCCACCACTCGGTGCCTCGCCTAGGCTCGGCATGCCCGAACGCAGGCATTGCTCCGTGGGCCCGCCGCGAAGGACCATCCATGGTCCAGCGCGGCTACCTCGGCATCCATGCCGAGGTGCCCACTGCGCAATACCTACGTTCGGCCATCGTGGTTAACGGGGCGCCGAGATCAACGTCCGCCGCGAGGCGGCCTTATAGCCGGCCTGGTTTGGGGTGGACGCATTCCTCCTGTGGGAGCGCGCTCGCTCCTACCAGAGGCGCTTTACTGTCCTTCAAGCCCGCGCTGTTCAATTACCCCAAAAACATCCGCCACATCCTGGACCATGATCCGAGCGATGTTGGTGATGGTGTTGAGGTCGGTCTCGGCTGAATCGCGCAGTGTGGTACAGGCCATAAGCGTCAGGTAGTCGAGGGTGGCGTGCAGGCGTTCGCTGACGCAGGCGTGGAGTTCGGGCAATGGGGCGGTGCGGTCGATGAACAGGATAGGGTGGGTGGTGGCGATTGGGGTTAGCGGGGTAAAGCGGTTAGATGATTGATTTGTCGTCATAAGGTTGGGCTCTATCAAGGAAAATGAATTGCCACCTTGTTTGCTGCGAATCAAACGGGTGGCAGTTGCGCGCGGGTTCGCAGACCGAGGAAGAGACCAAACCCGGCAGACCCGAAGATCTCCCACGCGCAACCGCCATAAAACGAACGCGGGCAAGTTTGCCTGAGTTTTCATTCGACGGTGCAAAGTCTCATCCGTTGTTAGGGCTGCGAAACCCTCCCCACTGACCAAAGCCAGCAGGTGAACCGAACTATAGAAGGGGATTTTTGAGGCAACAATCGACCTGTAGGACGCCCACCAACCCCGTGGCGAGGGAGCTTGCTCCCGCTCGGTGGCGCAGCCGCCGTAAAGTCGGGACATGCGGTGGGCCTGACAGAAAGAGAGGACTGCTTCGCAGTCCAGCGGGAGCAAGCTCCCTCGCCACGGAGAGCAGATTCCTACGAGATTTTCAGAAGGCCAGGGGGAGCAATTGATTTCAGAAACGGAACGCGGCGGCATGATGGCTTTCCGGCGAAATTGGCTCGCTGGAAAGTGTCAACCATGTCCCCGCACACCCGTCAACCATGTGTCCGGTCCGTACACGCTTTTTCGAAAGTGACCCGCCGTCAGGGCGGAACCCTAAGTGGCCGTTACCGAAGAAACGGATATACACCCGAACCACAACCTGTCAGGTTTTTCCCAAACCTAATGCTCCCCAGCCAACCCTGATTATTTTCATAACTATTTGTCGCTTCAACACAATTCCCCTCCAGAGCACCCCTCTAGACTCCCGCCCACTTCGGTGCCTCGCTGACCGAACGCTGCCTACGAATCTGCCAATAATTGCCAATAAAAACCCTGCACACTCAGGAGCGAAAATGAAGAAACTAGCCATGTTCGGTGCCCTGGCACTGTCCGTATTGTCCCTGTCGGCCGTGGCCGAAGACGCCAAGCCGATCCGTCTCGGGATCGAAGCCGGTTATCCGCCTTTTTCGATGAAAACCCCCGACGGCAAGCTGACCGGCTTCGATGTCGATATCGGCGACGCCCTCTGCGAGCAGATGAAGGTCAAGTGCACCTGGGTCGAGCAGGAGTTCGATGGCCTGATCCCCGCGCTGAAAGTGAAGAAGATCGATGCGATCCTGTCGTCCATGACCATCACCGACGATCGCAAGAAAAACGTCGATTTCACCATCAAGTACTACCACACCCCGGCGCGGTTCGTAATGAAGGAAGGCTCCGAGGTCAAGGACCCGCTGACCGAGCTCAAGGGCAAGAAAGTCGGTGTGCTGCGTGCCAGCACCCACGACCGTTTCGCCACCGAAGTGCTGGTGCCTGCCGGGATCAACCTGGTGCGCTACGGCTCCCAGCAGGAAGCCAACCTGGACATGGTCGCCGGTCGCCTCGACGCCATGCTGGCCGACTCGGTCAACCTCGACGACGGTTTCCTGAAGACCGATGCCGGCAAAGGCTTTGCCTTCGTGGGCCCGACCTATGAAGACGCGAAATATTTCGGCGGTGGCGCCGGCATTGCGGTGCGCAAGGGCGATAAGGCCCTGGCCGATAAATTCAACGCCGCCATCAGCGAAATCCGCGCCAATGGTACGTACAAGAAGGTGCAGGACAAATACTTCGCCTTTGATGTCTACGGGCATTAATCGGTAGGCGCTGCCGAAGGCTGCGATCTTTTTGAGGCTCAAGGGGCTGAGCAAAGATCGCAGCCTCGTTGCACTCGACAGCTCCACACCTAGTCATTCGGAGATTTCATGCAACGCATCGACCATACCCTGCCATGGAGCCACCTGGGCACTGAGCGCCGGCTCAGTGTGTTTCGTTACGGCCATGGCCCGCGCAAGGTTTATATCCAGGCCAGTCTGCACGCCGACGAACTGCCGGGCATGCGTACTGCCTGGGAGCTGAAGCAGCGGCTCAACGACCTCGAGGCGCAAGGCCTGCTCAAAGGGGTGATCGAGCTGGTGCCGGCGGCCAATCCCATCGGCCTGGATCAACATCTGCAAAGCGCTCACATGGGGCGTTTCGAGTTGGGCAGTGGCAAGAATTTCAACCGCTCTTTCGTGGAGCTCAGTGCACCGGTGGCGCAACGCATCGGTGATCGCCTGGGTGACGACCCGGCCGCCAATATCACCTTGATCCGCCAGACCATGGCCCAGGTTCTCGACGACCTGCCGGCGCCGCCTTCGCAACTTGAAGCGCTGCATCGCCTGCTGCTGCGCCATGCCTGCGACGCCGACATCACCCTGGACCTGCATTGCGATTTCGAGGCTGCGATCCACTTGTATGCCTTGCCGCAACAGTGGCCGCAATGGCGCTCCCTGGCCGCACGCCTGAAGGCCGGGGTCGCGTTGCTGAGTGAAGATTCCGGTGGCAGTTCGTTCGATGAGTCCTGCTCCTCACCCTGGTTGCGCCTGGCCAAAGCCTTTCCTGCGGCGGCGATCCCGGCGGCGAACCTGGCGACGACACTGGAGCTGGGCAGCATGGGTGACACCCGCGTGGAACAGGCCCAGGCCAATTGTGAAGCCATTCTCGGGTTCCTGGCTGAGCAAGGTTTCATTGGCGGGGATTGGCCGCCCGCGCCGGCGCAATGTTGTGAAGGCTTTCCGTTCGAAGGCACTCAATACCTGTTCGCGCCGCACCATGGCGTGGTGAGCTTTCTGCGTGAAGCCGGTGAGTGGGTGGAGCGCGGCGATCCGCTGTTCGAAGTGGTCGATCCATTGAATGATCGGGTCACCATCGTGCGGGCCGGCACCAGTGGCGTGCTGTTTGCCCTGGACCGCGGGCGCTACACCCAGCCGGGTATCTGGCAGGCAAAAGTCGCCGGGCGTGAGCCGATTCGAACGGGGAAATTGAGCAACGACTGATAAGTGCTGTCTACCTCACCGCACGCTTCTTGTCGTGCGGCTATCGAACGATGGAGGAAGATCGATGTTCAAAGCGCTCGCCCTGTTTCTATTGCTGGTCTCGTCCGGGTTGCAGGCCCAACCCTCGCTGCACACGGACTTGCCGCTCAACTACCTGGCCCAAGTCGATGAGCAGGTTCGGAACCGACCGCTGGTGATCTTCCTGCACGGTTCCGGCAGCAACGAACAGGACCTGTTCGCACTCAAGGACGAGTTGCCGCGCGATTACAACTACCTCTCGGTGCGGGCGCCGAAGAGTATGGAACAGGACCGTTATCAGTGGTTCGCGAAACAGGGTGACGGTGCCTACGACGGTGACACCTCGGACTTGAAGGCCAGCGGCCAGGTGCTGCTGGACTTCATCGACAAGGCTCGGGCCAAGTACTCGACCGATCCGAGCAAGGTCTACCTGGTCGGGTTCAGCCAGGGCGCGATGATGAGCTACGAAGTGGCCCTGCGACATCCCGAAGCCGTTGGCGGTATTGCCGCAATGGGTGGGCGGGTCCTGTCGGTGCTGCGGGCGGAACTGACCCCCGATGAACCGCGCCGGACACTGGCGGTGTTCATCGGCCATGGCACGGCAGACCCGATCATTCCCTACCACGATGGCACCGAGGCCAACAGCTTCCTGAAGACCCTGGCGCTGGAACCGGAATTCCATGCCTACCCGGGTGTGGGCCACAGCATCAGCGCCCTGGAAGTGCAGGACCTGCGGGCCTGGCTGGAGCGGCTCAATCCCTGACCAAAATAGAACCCTGTGGGAAATAGATCCCTGTGGGAGCTGAGCTTGCTCGCGATAGCGGTGGGTCAGCTTGCATCAAAGTTGGGTGTACCGACGCCATCGCGAGCAAGCTCGGCTCCCACATGTTCTGGGGGCGCTTATTGACCGCTGGCGATCTGCTTCACCAACGCCTCATGACCGGCCTTGTCACTGGCCCGGGAGATGATTTGCACCACCGCCATGCGCGTGCCGGAGGCAGCCAGCAACGTGGTGTCGAGGGTTGGCCCGCCGCCCTGGGTGGCGCTGGTGTCGATCTGGCGCAGGCCCAGGCCGGTGCCTTTCTGGGTCAGGCTTTTTGCGCTCAGGATCTTGGCGTCCGGCAGCGCTGTGGTTCGCTGTGCAGCGAAGTCTCCCATGGTGGTGTCGAGGAACGCGCCATCGTCGTCCTTCACGTTCGCGCCGTTGAGGATGGTGTTCTCCGCCGCGATCACCACGGTCCGGCTGGTGGCATTGCTGTACATCGTCCCCGTCGCGCCAGCGGTACCCTGGGCGGCCTCTCCGGCGGGCAATGGTGTTGCGATGAACCCCTTGGGCAGGGTGAATACGAACTTGCCACCCAGCATCGAAACCTTCTGCGCCGCTGCATTGCCGGCGGCTTTGGACGAGGCCGCCTGGGCAGGCACCAGGACCAGAGCGGCGATGGCCGTCAGCAGCAGGGCGGCGGCATGTTTACTCAGCAATGACATTGAAACTCTCCACGGTGGTCGCGCTTGGAGGCCGATCATCCCATGGGCGCCGTGCCTGACTCCAGCGCCCGTGGCGAATGGGCCGGTCATTGCGGTGCCGGGGGCGGAGCGCGCTTGATTGGCACCCTCATCCGGGCGCTCAAACCGCTCCGGCACTGAAGCGCCGGGCCAACGACTCGCGCTCGAAGTGCTCGGTGATGAAATCGATAAAGGCGCGGGTCTTGGCCGGCATCAGCGTGCGGCTGGGGTAGTAGAGCGAAATCACCCCCAGGTCCACATACCAATCCGGTAACAGCCGCACCAGTTCGCCGCGCTCCAGCCAGGGCAGGGCGTCGGGCACCACCAGCAGGGCCACGCCCAGGCCGAGCAAGGCGGCCTCACGCATGGCAACGGGGTCATTGAAGATCATGGACTCGTTCAGTTGCACGGCGGATTCGCGCCCGGCGGCGTTGCGCAACACAGTCTGGCGTACCCGGCCAGTACGGCTGGCCCGCAGCACGATGTTGTCCAGGCCGGCCAGGTCTTCGGGTTGCCGGGGCAGGGCGCGCTCGCCCAGATAGGCTGGGCTGGCGACGGCAATCAGGTGAGCGGGCGCCAGGGTGCGCGATACCACCCCGGGCGTCAGTGCGAAGCCGCCTCCGATGGCCGCGTCGAAACCTTCGGCGATCAGGTCGACCGGGCGGTTTTCGAAATGCCAGTCCGGCCGGATCAGCGGGTAGCGAGCCAGCCATTGCGGCATCAACGGCAGTACCTGGCCGATACCGAAACTTGGCGAAAGGCTGACGCGCAAGACGCCGGCCGGTTCGCCGCGCTCCGTGGTCACCGCACCAATGGCCGCCTGCAGGGCGTGCAAGTTGCCACCGATGCTGGCCAGGAAATGTTCTCCCGTTTCGGTCAGAGACAGCTTGCGGGTCGAGCGCTGGAACAACCGCACCCCCAGATTGCGCTCCAGCATCGCCACGTTGCGGCTCACGGCAGCGGGCGTCAGGGCAAGCAACCGCGCGGCCGCCGAAAAACTGCCGGTTTCGGCGCTGCGGACAAAGCATTCGAGGTTGGCGAGGCTTTCCATGGCATGGACCTGATAGTAATGCTTGAAAATGATTCGCCATATTACCGGCTAATCAAGAGGTAATGGCAAGGGCACCATGCACCTCAACGGCGGACATTACCGCCAGGCTTATCCAACCTTGAGGACACAAAACATGAGCAGCATCGACACCATCGGCATCATTGGCGCCGGCGCCATCGGCAGTGCTTTCGCCCGCGCCCTGGCCCGCCAGAACATCAACGTAGTGATTGCCAACAGCCGTGGCCCGCAAAGCCTGGCCGAGCTTGTGGCTGATCTCGGTCCTAGCGTACGCGCCGGCACCGTGGAGGAAGCCGCCGCCCAGCCGATGGTGCTGGTGGCGGTCAACTGGTCGAAGTTGCCCCAGGCGCTGGGCGGTTTGCCGGATTTTGCCGGGCGAATCGTGATCGACGCCAACAACGCGATCGAAGTGCCGGGGTTCAAGGCCGTGGATCTCCAGGGCCGGGCCTCGACCGAGGTGTTCAGCGAGTGGGTGCCGGGCGCACGGGTGGTCAAGGCCTTCAATCATCTGCTGGCGCGCCTGCTGGAGGCAGACCCGACGTCCGAAGGCGGCAAGCGGGTGCTGTTCCTGACCGGTGACGACGCGCAGGCACGGGGTGAAGTCGCGCAGTTGATCGAACGCCTGGGCTTTTTCGGGGTGGACCTGGGCCCCCTGAGTGTCGGCGCGCGCTTGACCCAATTCCCGGGCGGCCCGCTGCCGGTGCTGAATCTGGTCAAGTTCGACTGAGCACTTCGCGATATACGTAAGGACCCGCTCGATCACCGTGGGAACCCGGCCTGGAGCACTCAGTCGGGTTCCACGTCCAATTGCAGGCTGTCGTCGGCCAGGCGCTTCGTACTTCGCACGATGCCGCTCAGGTGCCGGCCCTCGGCGTAGAACGTCACGATCTGGGCCTTGTCCAGGTCGTCCGGCATCGGTGGATGAACGTGCAACACGAACCACACCGGTTTGTCGTCGTCGAGGTGCTTGACCTCGTACTGACAGTTGATGCTTTTGGTATTGCGACCAAGCAGCGTGTCGAGACCGTAGTCAAGGTGAGTGCTGTCGACGGAGGATCGGGCGAGAGGCATCGGCGGTCTCCTGGGTACGCGCGGTTGATGTTCAAATGATCCCGCCCGGGATGGAAAATTCCATTGGGTGATCTGTAGAGATTAGCCCCAACTTCTGCCGTTCTCATTTTCCCTGTGGCGAGGGAGCTTGCTCCCGCTCGGCTGCGAAGCAGCCGCAAAAAGCCGGGGCCGCTACGCGACCCAGCGGGAGCAAGCTCCCTCCGCCACAGGGGGCCATTCCAAACAGGCACTCGTCAGATCAGACGCCAGGCACGCCGTCCTTCCACACCGACCAGTTCTTCACAATGTCCTGCACCAGCGGGTTGCCGGTGCGGAACAGGTTTTCCAGCGCCGGGACGAACGCGCCCTGGTCGGCGTATTTGAGCAGGTTGTCCACTTCGTTGCCGCCGGGCTCGGGGCGGTCGAAATCGGACCCGGCCCGCAGCACGGCCAGCCGGTTGATGTCCACCCGACCTTCGCGGCTGGCGCGGAGCAAGGCCTCGTAGGTGGAGTTGTCTTCCTGTTGGGTGGTGCAGTAGACGCCTTTGTTGTCGGTGAGC
This sequence comes from Pseudomonas sp. NFACC51, assembly GCF_900103575.1. Taxonomy (NCBI): domain Bacteria; kingdom Pseudomonadati; phylum Pseudomonadota; class Gammaproteobacteria; order Pseudomonadales; family Pseudomonadaceae; genus Pseudomonas; species Pseudomonas sp. NFACC51. The sequence goes on from NZ_FMXH01000001.1 coordinate 109,759, forward strand.
AGGCGCGTCCAGACTTCGGCGCGCTCGCTCAGGCGCGTACCGGAGAACCAGGTGTTACCGGCCAGGGTGTCGCAGCGGGTCACCACCGGCGGCTGGTTGGCCGGGGCATACGGATACTTCAAGCGCCAAGCCGCCGATTCCTTGCTTTCCGCCAAGGTTACCTTCTGGCTGAGGGCAAAGGCTTTGGCTTGCAGGGCCGGGTTGAGTTCGAAGACTTCCGTCTTGTAGTCCAGCGGCGGTTTTTCGTTCGGCCCCTTGGTGTTGATGCCCAGGTAGCCGGTAGGCCAGTCCTTGGGCACATCCCGCGAATCCAGCTCCCATTGGGTGCCGAACTCCACCAGGTAATGGGCCCAGGCGGTTGTGCCAAGCGTGCCGTGGTGCGGGTTGATGCCGGCGATCCCGGCCACCAGGAAATAGCTTTTGCGCAGGTCGACGGTCGGGGAGAGCGCCAGGGCCAGGGTCGAAGCCGCCGCGTTGGTCTGGCCCATGCCGGTAATCAGCAGGCAGACTCGTTCGGCATTGCAGCGGATCGTCGGGTATTCGGCGGAAAGTCCCGGCACGCGGATTTCAGTCTTGAGTTCGAGGCGATCGATCCAGTTCTGCGCTTCAGGAGCGAACATGGTGATTAGCATCACTTTGGGTTGAAGTGGCGGTGCGGCCCCGGCGGTCGAGCAGTACAGAGCCGTGCAGGCCAGGCCGATTGAAATAGACAGGCGATTGATCATGTATTCGTGACCTCCATGGATTCGAAGTGGTGCTTCTACAGCTTGCTCAGAATTGATAGCCAACCCCGGCGTAGTATCCCCAGCCATCGGAGCGGGCGCGGAAGTTGCCGTCGCCAAAGTTAAGCTCACTGCCGTCCTGCCAGTTGCCGCCGTTGTGGAAGTAACGGCCCACCAGCGTAAAGCGCAGGTGCGTGAACGAATACAGCAAAACGTTGGTGGCGACCGTCGCGTTGGCGGTGCGGGCGGGGTTGTCCTTGTGCAGGTCCGAACCGAAGTCGAAGTTGGTGAAACCAATGTAAGTCAGGGATGCGCCGTTGCTGAACTGGCTGATCGGCACGATGTATTTGAGCTGGGCGCGGTAGCCGTCCCAGGAATATTCATTGCTGGCGCCATAGTTTTCCCATTGATAACGGCCATAGAAGTTGGCCGACAGGTTGACCCTCGAGTGGGTGTCGATGTCGGTGCCCAGCCCGCTGTACAAGGTGTTCGCGCGATTGGCGCTGTTGCTGCCGTGATCGTAGATCCAGTCGAACGCCACATACCATTCCTTGAACGGCCCGATGGCCAGGCTGCGGCCAGCCAGGTAGTCGATGGAAATACGCGGTTCGTGCTCCATGAACACGGGAGAACCGTGGTCCCACACCCCTTTGTCGTGACTGTTGCCAATGTTGAAAATCTTTGGAATGTCGACGTAGCCATAGAGCTCGAAGGGCCCTTTGCGTCCGAAGTATTCATATTCCAGATAGACATCGTCGACCGGTTGCGGGCCGAAGCTGATGTCCTTGCTGCCGATGAGCGTCAGGTCCTGGTTGTACCAGTCTGACAGGTAGGCGCCTTTTTTCGAGGGGGTGGCCTCGGGGCTGAGGGCTTCGCCCTGGGCGGACGCCTCGGCGGTCTGGGCTTGGGTCGTGGTGCTGAGTAGTCCGGTAACGGCGGTCAGTAGCAGGGCGGCTGCCAATACGCCGGGTGTAGCGCGACACCGGGAAGTGCAGTGCATGGAAAGTCCTTGTTCGTGCGGGCCGAAGCCCGGTTCCGTGGTTAAGAAAAACCATCGATCCGCTGGGTAGGATCGATTGCGCAAACGTTTGCACATGTCGTACCAATTTTTTGTATTGGCTTGAAATGCATGGGGTTCAGGCTTTTTTCCTGTCGTGTTGGTCAGGCTCGGTGCACCGAATTCGGCAGTGTCGGGTGAAGGGGCACCAACGTGTTGCAGGGGGCATGTGATCGACGCGGCACTGAGGCGGTGGCGTTGCTGATAGAATCGGCCATCTTGACTGACCAGAGGTATGCCCATGAGCGAGCCGATTCGCCTGACCCAGTACAGCCACGGTGCCGGTTGCGGCTGCAAGATTTCGCCCCAGGTACTGGAAGTGATCCTGGCCGGCAGCGGTGCGCAGAACCTTGATCCCAATTTGTGGGTCGGCAATGCGTCCCGGGACGATGCTGCGGTGTACGCCATCGACGAGGAGCGCGGGGTGGTCTCGACTACCGATTTTTTCATGCCGATTGTCGATGATCCTTTCGATTTCGGTCGCATCGCCGCCACCAATGCCATCAGCGACATCTACGCCATGGGCGGTGACCCGCTGATGGCCATTGCGATTCTCGGTTGGCCCGTCAACGTATTGGCCCCGGAAATTGCTCGGGAAGTGATTCGCGGCGGTCGCTCCGTGTGCGACGAGGCCGGTATTCCCCTGGCCGGCGGGCATTCGATCGACGCGCCTGAGCCGATTTTCGGCCTGGCGGTCACAGGCCTGGTGCAAAAGCGCCATATGAAACGCAACGACACGGCCACCGCCGGTTGCCGCCTGTACCTGACCAAGCCCCTGGGCATCGGCATCCTCACCACGGCGGAAAAGAAAGGCAAGCTGCGCGCCGCCGATGTCGGCCTGGCCCGTGACTGGATGTGTACCCTCAACAAACCTGGCAGCCGCTTCGGCAAGCTCGACAGTGTGACGGCGATGACCGACGTCACCGGTTTCGGCCTGCTCGGTCACCTGGTGGAAATGGCCGACGGCAGCCAACTGACCGCGCGCATCCGCTATGACGCGGTGCCACGCCTGCCGGGTGTCGAGTACTACCTCGACCAGGGGTGTGTGCCGGGCGGTACGCTGCGTAACTACGACAGCTACGCCAGCAAGGTCGGTCGGGTCCAGGAACTGCACAAGCGCGTGCTGTGTGACCCGCAGACCAGCGGTGGCCTGCTGATTGCCGTCACCCCTGACGGCGAGGGTGAGTTCCTGCGGGTTGCCGCTGAACTCGGGCTGGCGCTGGAACCTATCGGCGAACTGGTCGAGCGACAGGGTTACGCGGTCGAGGTGTCTTGATGAGCCATGACCTCACCGATTACCGCGATATCTTCCTCAATGACCGGCCGATGATGGACACACGCGCCCCGGTCGAATTCATCAAGGGCGCCTTCCCCGGCGTGGTCAATCTGCCGTTGATGACCGACAGCGAACGGCAACGCGTCGGCACCTGCTACAAACAGCAGGGGCAGCAGGCGGCCATTGTCCTGGGGCATCAGTTGGTGTCCGGTGAAATCAAGGCCGAACGCATCCAGGCCTGGGCCGAGTTCGCCAAGACCCATCCCGACGGTCTGCTGTATTGCTTTCGCGGCGGCTTGCGTTCGCAGATCGTCCAGCAGTGGCTCAAGGACGAAGCGGGCATTGATTACCCCAGGGTCGGCGGTGGCTACAAGGCCATGCGCAGCTTTTTGCTGGACACGGTCGAACAGGCGGTTGCCCAGTGCGACCTGGTGCTGCTGGGCGGCATGACCGGCACCGGCAAGACCGAAGCGCTGGCTCAACTGAGCAACAGCCTGGATCTGGAAGGTTATGCCAACCATCGCGGTTCCAGCTTCGGCAAACGCGCCACCGGCCAGCCTTCCAACATCGATTTTGAAAACCGCCTGGCCGTGGACGTACTGAAAAAACGCGCCAGCGGCATCGAACAATTCGTGCTTGAGGATGAGAGCCGTGCGGTCGGCAGTTGCGCCTTGCCGCTACCTTTGTACCAGCGCATGCAGCAGGTTCCGATGGTCTGGCTGGAAGACAGCCTGGAGCATCGGGTCGAACGGATCCTGCAGGATTACGTCATCGACCTGTGCGCTGAATTTGTCGCCGTACATGGCGACGAAGGTTTCGCACTGTTTTCCGAGCGATTGCTGGCAAGCCTGGACAACATCCACAAGCGCCTGGGCGGTGACCGTCACCGGCGCTTGAAGGACATCCTGGAAACCGCCCTGGCCGAGCAGGCCCACAGCGGTGCCGTCGACGTGCATCGCGGTTGGATCGAGGGTTTGCTGCGTGAGTATTACGACCCGATGTACGTGTTCCAGCGGGAAAAGAAGGGCTTGCGGATCGAGTTCTCGGGAGAGCAGGCGGCGGTGCTGGAATATCTGCGGGAGCGGGCGGCCCGGGGAGGGTGACCACAGGTTCGGCATCCACCCTCAACTCTGTGGGAGCGGGCTTGCTCGCGAAAGCGGTGGATCAGTTGGCGGTGATGCCGACTGCCATCGTCTTCGCGAGCAAGCCCGCTCCTGCAGGGCGTGGCGACTGATCAGGTCGGGCAGGTCTTCTGGCCATTATCCAGGCCCTGCTTGTAGCTCTGGCTGGTGAGGCTGGCCTTGCCGTTGTGCCAGGTCAGGGTCAGCACGTACAGCGAGTCAAAATCGCCTGACGCCCAGTCATCGGTAATGGTTTGCTTCTTGCCCACCGCCTCTGCGGCGACCGTGTTGATCAGTTCCGGCAGGTAGCCATGGGACCAGGCGGTATAGATGGTGGCGTTGTGGTACTTGTCGTGCAGCAGTTCCTCAGCCAGGTCGCTGGTGTCGTTGGCCGAATAATTGATGTTCACCGGCAACCCGAGCTTGATGGCGCTGGGGCTGATGGTCATCAGCGGGCGAATATAGCTATAGGAATTGTCCAGCTCGCCCTCTTCGACATTGCGGGTCGGGTTGGCCGCGAACACGTAGTCGGCCTTGCCGAATTTTTCCGGCAGCAGGGTGGCCAGGTCGATGGCGCGGTTGAGACCCTGGCAGTTGAGCTGGCCCAGGCCACCGGCGGGTTTCTCGGCATGACGCAGGAACACCAGGGTCTGCACGCCGTCGGCTGGTTGGGCGCGGCTGATGCTGGATTCCAGCGCCAACCCCAGGCCACAGACCACAAGCAGCGTCGGCAGCAGCAGCCACGAGCGGTGTTTGAAGCGTCTGGCGAAATTCAGTGGGTTCATCATCGAATAGTTATTCTTCAGCACTCTTGAGTCAGGCTGACAAACCCTGGCACCGCGAAGCGGCTGGCCTCGGGTGTTTTCCCTGTCGTTACGCCGCGTTGAATCCTCGGGGGCATTGCTCAGAGTCTCTTCAAGCCCTTTGGTTCGATCCTGGCTGGTCCCGGTGCACTGTAAGGCCTCCTGTGGGGAGGCAGGGCGAATGTTAGCGACAGGATGTTGCGGATTTAAGAAAAGCCGATGTGAATTCCGTGATGGGCAGTGATGCCGTCCCGTACATCTTGGATTATCCTCGGGCTTTCCTTCATTTCCGAGCCGACCCCATGCCCGACTTGACCCCATTCCCCATCACCGAGAAATGGCCTGCCCAGTTCCCGGAGTGGATCCAGCTCTACTCCCTGCCCACCCCCAACGGCGTGAAGGTCTCGATCATGCTGGAAGAGATCGGCCTGCCGTACGAGCCCCACAAAGTGGACTTCGCCAGCAACGACCAGCTATCGCCCGAGTTCCTTTCCCTGAACCCCAACAACAAGATCCCGGCGATTCTCGATCCCCATGGGCCGGGCGACCAGCCGTTGGCGTTGTTCGAGTCGGGGGCGATCCTGATTTATCTGGCGGACAAGAGCGGGCAGTTGCTGGCCCAGGAGTCGGCGGCGCGCTACGAGACGATCCAGTGGCTGATGTTCCAGATGGGTGGCATCGGGCCGATGTTCGGGCAGTTGGGGTTCTTCAACAAGCTTGCCGGCAAGGACTACGAGGACAAGCGGCCGCGCGATCGCTACGTCGAGGAAAGCAAACGCCTGCTCAAGGTGCTCGATGGCCGTCTGCAAGGGCGCGACTGGATCATGGGCGAGCGCTACACCATCGCTGATATCGCCACGTTCCCCTGGGTGCGCAACTTGATCGGCTTTTACGAGGCCGGTGATTTGGTCGGTATCCAGGATTTCCCCAACGTGACGCGGGTACTGGAGCGCTTCCTGGCTCGACCGGCTGTGGCGCGCGGGCTGAAGATTCCGGAATGAGTCAGCCGACGATTCGCCGATTCGATTACAAGCAACTGGATGTGTTCAGCGACGTGCCACTCAAGGGCAATCCGCTGGCGGTGGTGCTGGGGGCCGATGGGCTCAGTGACTCGCGCATGGCTGCTTTTGCCAATTGGACCAACCTCAGCGAAACCACATTCGTGTTGGCGCCACAGCACCCGGAAGCCGATTACCGGGTGCGTATTTTCACCACCTCGACCGAATTGCCGTTTGCCGGGCATCCGACCCTGGGCAGTTGTCACGCCTGGCTGGAAGCCGGAGGCGTGCCCAAAGGGCAGGAGATCGTGCAGGAATGTGGCATCGGCCTGGTCAGGATTCGCCGCAGTGATCATGGCTTGGCATTCCTCGCACCGCCCTTGCTCAAGTCCGGTCCGCTGGAGGCCGACCTGCTGGAGCGGGTGCGCAAGGGGTTGGGGCTCGCAGCCGAGGCGATTGTCGAGGCGCAATGGGTCGATAACGGTGCCGGCTGGCTGGCCTTGATGCTCAAGGATCGCCAACAGGTCCTGGCGCTCGACCCCGATTACCCTCAGTTGCTGGATCTGGCTGTGGGCGTGATCGCACCTTGGGATCGGGCGGTGGATGGCGATGAGGCGCACTTTGAAGTGCGAGGCTTCATCGCCGGTGATGGCATGCCGGAGGATCCCGCCACGGGCAGCCTGAACGCCGGGCTCGCGCAATGGATGCTGGCCAAGGGCTTGGCGCCGACATCCTATGTGGTCAGCCAGGGGCTGACGATGGGCCGGGCAGGGCGCATTCATGTCGAGCAATTGGGCGATGACGTCTGGATTGGCGGCGCGGTGGTGACGTGCATCAATGGCTCGCTGACCGTGTGAGGGGATTATTGCCCGGCTGGTAACACGCTATTTTCCAGCCGGTATTTGTGCCCTGGCCGACCAGGGCATAAGCTTTGCCCCCTGTGATCGCGCACCTATTTGCCCCAGGAGTCCCATGTCCAGCCAGTTCCCCGAAGCACGTCCACGCCGTCTGCGTCGCAATGCAAGCCTGCGCAGCCTGTTCCAGGAAACCGAGTTCACCTTGAACGACCTGGTGCTGCCGATTTTTGTCGAAGAAGAAATCGATGATTTTGTGCCGATCAAGAGCATGCCCGGTGTGGTGCGCATCCCAGAATCGAAACTGGCCGGCGAGATCGAGCGCTATGCCCGTGCCGGCATCAAATCGGTGATGACCTTTGGTGTGTCCCATCACCTGGACAACGATGGCAGCGATACCTGGAGCGAGCGAGGCCTGGTGTCGCGCATGGCCGGGATCTGCAAGGACGCGGTGCCGGAGATGGTCGTGATGTCCGACACCTGCTTCTGTGAGTACACCGATCATGGTCACTGCGGTGTGCTCCACGGCGATGAAGTGGACAACGACCGGACCCTGGTCAACCTGGGCAAGCAAGCCGTGGCGGCGGCCCGCGCCGGTGCCGATGTGATCGCGCCATCGGCGGCCATGGACGGGCAGGTCCAGGCCATTCGCCGGGCCCTGGATGAAGCCGGTTTCAGCCAGACGGCAATCATGGCCTATTCCACCAAGTTCGCTTCGGCACTCTATGGCCCGTTCCGCGAGGCCGGCGGTAGCGCGTTGAAAGGTGACCGCAAGAGCTACCAGATGAACCCGATGAACCGCCGCGAAGCGCTGCGCGAATCCTTGCTCGACGAGCAGGAAGGTGCCGATGCACTGATGGTCAAGCCGGCCGGTGCTTACCTCGATATCATCCGCGACATTCGCCAGGCTTCGAACCTGCCGCTGTCGGCTTATCAGGTCAGTGGCGAATACGCGATGATCAAGTTCGCCGCCCAGGCTGGCGCCATCGACGAGGGCCGCGTGATACGCGAGAGCCTTGGCGCAATCAAGCGGGCGGGGGCAGACCTGATCTTCACCTACTTCGCCATGGACCTGGCGCTGAGCGGGATCTGATCTCGACTTGCATCAGTGGTGCCCGTGCCACCGCCATCGCGAGCAAGCTCGCTCCCACATTGGGCATAGCCCGCATCCACTTTTGATCGTATGGTTGCTCTGGAATAACGAACCCGATGGAGCACCATGCAATTCAACCGATTGATGATCAGCCTTGCTGCGCTGCTGGCCTTGGCCGGTTGCGGCAGCCGTCAGGCGCAGGAGCCTGAGCGTCAGCCCGCTGAGGTCAAGAAGCAGATCGTGCAGTTGTTGCCGGCCAAGACTGCGGATCGCGAAGGCTGGGCGACTGACATCTACGTGGCCTTTGCGGCCCAGCAGATTCCCTCTACGACGCAGAACATCTGTGCTGTCCTGGCGGTGACCGAACAGGAGTCGACGTTCCAATCCGATCCGCCAGTGCCGGGGCTGGGCAAGATCGCTCGTCAGGAGATCAACCGCCGTGCGGCGAAGGTGCACATTCCGGAGCTGTTGGTCAGTGGCGCACTCCAGGTGCGTTCGCCCAACGGCAAAAGCTACAGCGATCGGCTCAATGCGGCACGCAGCGAGAAAGAGCTGAGCGGGATTTTCGATGATTTCATCGGCATGGTGCCGCTGGGCAAGACACTGTTTGGCGGTTTCAATCCGGTGCACACGGGTGGGCCGATGCAGGTCAGCATCGCGTTTGCCCAGGCCAATGCGCGCAATTATCCCTATGCGGTGGAGGGGTCGATTCGTCGCGAAGTGTTCAGCCGTCGTGGCGGGATGTATTTCGGCATCGCGCATTTACTGGGCTATCCGGTGAGCTACACCGAGCCGTTGTATCGTTTTGCCGATTTCAATGCCGGGTGGTACGCCAGCCGCAACGCAGCTTTCCAGCATGCGGTGAGTGTGGCATCGGGCATTTCCCTGGCGCTGGACGGCGATCTGATCGCCCACGATTCCATCATGCCAGGCAGCACGGAACTGGCGGTGCGCACGCTGGGCAAGTCGCTGGGAATGCGCAACCCGACCATCCGCGATCAACTGGAGCAGGGTGACAGTCTGGCGTTCGAGGACAGCAAGCTCTACAAGCGTGTGTTCGAACTGGCTGACAAGGCCGAGGGCAAGGCGTTGCCTCGGGCGGTATTGCCGGGGATCGTGCTCAAGAGCCCGAAGATCACGCGCAAGCTGACCACGGCATGGTTTGCCAAGCGGGTGGATGAGCGTTATCAGCGATGCATGGCGCGGGCGACGGGGCGCTAGCCAGGCGTTGAGGCATGAAAAAGCCCGGCGGATGAGGCCGGGCTTTTACTGTGATGGGTTTGGTTTGGGAGTGTTCTGGAGCGGTGTGTCGGGTGAACTGCGCAGCGGCTGCGTGAAGGTTGCGGCCGCTGCGCGCCCGAGCGGGAGCAAGCTCCCTCGCCACGGGGGGTGTTGCACATGATTTGCGATATTTCCAGGCATTGCGGTCAAGCAACTCATACGCGGTTTTCGATCAGGCGATCGGAGCCACCTTCGGCGACACGACGTTCCAGCAGACGATCAGC